>JAVBRG010000185.1:0-27892 GCA_031548195.1 Planctomycetota bacterium
CGAGATGGTCATGCCCGGCGACAACGTGCAGATGAACGTGGAACTCCTGACCCCCATCGCCATGGAAACGCAGCTCCGTTTCGCCATCCGCGAAGGCGGGCGCACGGTCGGTTCCGGGGTCGTCACCGAGATTATCGAGTAATTTTCGCAACGCTTCCTTTACGGGAACTGCCTCCGTAAAGGAAGCATGTGTATAGGTTCGTGCCTTAATTTAGCGTTGCCGAAATAAACTTTCGCAAGAGTCGAGCGGCGGTTTGCTTGATTCTTGCGAAAATTCTCTAAACTACGAAGGAGTGCACAATGGCGGAAAAGATTTGCATCCGCATGAAGGCTTACGATCACGACATGCTCGATAAATGGTGTTTCAAAATCGTCGAGGCGGCGAAGAATTCCGGCGCGCGGGTCTCGGGGCCGATTCCGCTGCCGACCAGCATCGAACGCTACACGGTTCTCAGGAGTCCCCACGTTGACAAGAAGAGCCGCGAACAATTTGAAATCCGCACCCACAAGCGCCTGGTTTACATCACCGAGCTCACCCGTTCCACCATGGACTCGATCAGCCGGGTGGTTCCGCCGCGCGGCGTTGACTTGAAGGTCAAGCAAACGGTGTGATTTCGCGCGAGTGGCGTTTGTCCCGGCCTGGCTGAAAATTGCGCTAGCCTTTATGCCGGGGCTTTTTTGGGAGAGTAGTGCCGATAAGGAGTCGACAGCTATGTGGCGCGGAATTTTAGGCAAGAAAATCGGTATGACCCAGTTCTTCACCGAAGACGGAAAACGGGTGGGCGTTACGGTGGTCGAAGCCGGCCCCTGCCCGGTATTACAATTGAAAACCAAGGACAAGGACGGTTACGACGCCTTCCAGCTCGGTTTCGACGACCGCAAGGAACGTAACGCGACCAAGCCCCAGAAGGGCCACGCGGAGAAAACCGGCAGCAAGGCGAAACGTTTCATTCGGGAAATCCGCCTCCGCGAGCCGCAGAAGGATCTCGAAGCCGGCAAGGTCATCACCATCGAAGACTGGACCGACGTCAAGGAAGTCCAGGTCACCTCGAAAAGCAAGGGCAAGGGTTTCCAGGGCGTCATGAAACGTCACGGCTACCACGGCCTCAGGGCGACCCACGGCGTCAAGACCCACCACCGCATCCCCGGTTCCAGCGGCAGCCTTACCCCGGCGCGCGTGGTCAAGGGTCACCCCGGCCCCGGCCACATGGGTGACGAATGGGTGACCCAGAAGGGTCTGAAGCTGGCGAAGGTCATTCCCGAGAAGAACCTGCTTCTTATTCAAGGTTCGGTCCCGGGTCCGGCGGGCGGGTATGTGGTCATTCGCCCGGCGCAGCCGTTTGTTCCCTCGAAGTAAGGGGAAGTTTTTCGCTTGCGAAAAAGCGCGGCCGGCCGGTCGCGCTTTTTCGTTTCCGGCGTGGCAAACGTCGGGTAGAACTTGGGTTTTGCTGGGCGCATCTCAACTTTGTTACGTCAATCCGCATCCTGTTACCCTGGACACCACCCCACACGTCATTCCGGCGCCATAAACATTGAACCGGGGTGAAGCGTAAC
This sequence comes from Planctomycetota bacterium, assembly GCA_031548195.1. GTDB lineage: Bacteria > Planctomycetota > SZUA-567 > SZUA-567 > SZUA-567 > JAJBSZ01. The sequence goes on from JAVBRG010000185.1 coordinate 1,555, forward strand.
TCGCCGGAATCCAGGCCGATAAACCGTTGCTCGGCGGTTCCACCAAACACCCTATCAGTATCGGAACTTACACATCCGTAAGACAAGGGGCAAACGCCACGGTAGCGATTGTCTATCGGCCTGGATTCCGGCGAGTTGTGCCTCGCCCCGGTTCAACGCTTGCGGCGCCGGAATGACGTGTGGGATCAGGTCCGATGCGGCAGGACAAAGAGATATGTTTACAAAAACTTGAGATGCGCCCGGTTTTGCCCGAAGTTCAAAGGTTTTCAATTTCACAAAATTTCCGTTCGGCGGTTTGAATGCTTATGGATACCGATCCCAAATCTCCCGCTCCACTCGAAACATTAGCCCTCTGGAGCCTCGCGGCCCAAGGGGGAAGCGCCTGGCTGGACGGCTGGCGCCCGGTGCTGCGTTCGCGGAAAAATCTGCTGGGGCTGGGCCTGATCAGCGAAGCGAAGGAACTGCGGGACGGCGGCAAGCGCCGGGTCAAAGCGACGAAAATCGTCTTGACGGCAGCGGGCTGGATATGGCTGGAAGGGCAGGCCGGAGGGGCTATCCCGACCCGGTCGACGGCCGGGACGGAAGTTTTGGCGAAGCTTCTCGGGGTGTTGGCGGAATTTCTCAAAGCCAATGAACTGCCCCTGACGGCGCTATGGCGAAGCCGATCCGGTCCGGACGGCGCCAGCGCCCCGCCGGCGGAAGCGGCGGAAGCGGCGACCGTAAAGACCGTGGCACCGCCCCCAAAGACGGCGGTTCCGACCGATACGGAACTCCTCCGCGTAGTCCTGTCCGCCTGCCGGCGGCTGGCCGATGCGTCGGGGCGAATTCGTTTGGCGGCTGTGCGGGGCGCTTTTCCCGGGCTTAACGCGGGGAAGATCGATACGATATTATTGACCTTGCAAAGTCAGGGCAAGCTGGTCCTTTACCCATTGGACAATCCGCGTGAAATAGAAGCGGCGGATCGCGATGCGGCTTTGGTCATCGCCGGGTTTGCCGTGCATGTGGCGTATTTGGCTTAACAGTCCGGTAACAGCCGGGCTTTTGCAAAATTCCAGTTAAAAGGACAGAGCGATGGACGCGGAACTGAAGGCCCTGGCCGCCGCCGATTTCGACAGCGTCAAACGCCTCGCCGATATATGGCGGGACGATGCCTGCGACGTCCCGGCCCTGAACGCCCGCGTCCGGCAGCGCCTGTTCAGGGAGCTGGACGCCCTGGCGGCCGGCGCCGGGGGCGAGAGGTCGCCACTGGGACTGGTCCTCGCCGGCGCGGGGGGAGTGGGGAAGACGCACCTCCTGTCGGCCCTGCGGAAACGCACCGGCGAAATGGGCGGCTATTTCATCATGGTCAACATGACCGGCGCCAGCGATTTTTGGCGCACGCTTTTGCGGGGAATCCTGGAGTCCCTCCACTGCCCCGGCCCGGACGGTACCGCCCAGCACCACGCCCTCTCGGAGGCGATTATCCGCGCCAGCGGCGGGCGGGGCTTCCCCGACGGCATCGACGCCTATTTCCGCGAAGACCTCCGCCACCATATCCGGAAAGTCCTCGACGAACTGCACGGCAAACACCCCTGGGAGGCGGGCGTCTACGCCGACGTGATCCGGGCGGCGCTCCTGCTGGCTTCCGGAGACCGGGGCGTGTTCGACTGCGGCCGGCGCTGGCTGCAAGGTAAACAGCTCGACAACGAGGAGGCGCGCGTCTTCGGTTTTGAAAGCCTGCAGGCCGAACCGCCGACCACGGCGGCGGGGCTGTGCTGGCTGTTTTCCCTCGGCGGGGGCCTTACCGTCCTGGCTTTGGATCAATTGGACGCCCTGGCGGAACGGCGGCTGGCCCTGATTGGGACCGGGGGCAATAGGGAGGACAGCCACGAAGCGGGCCGGATTATCGCGGAAACGGCGGAAGGGCTGTCGGCCCTGGTCGACCTGACCCGCCGCACTTTGGTGGTGGTGTCGTGCCTGGCCAGCACCTGGACCGCGTTCGCCAAATTCAGCTTCCGGCCTTTTTTGGAACGTTTCGACGCCCCGATCCCCCTCCTGCCGGCACGTGACGCCGGCGAAGCGGCGGCCCTGGTCGCGGCGCGGATGCGGCCGGCCTGCGAGGCGGCGGGGTTTACTCCGCCCTATCCCACCTGGCCCTTCAGGCCGGAAGCGTTCGCCGGGGTCCAGCTTTTTCCCCGCTATATCCTGCAATTGTGCCGGCGGCATATCCAACGCTGCCTGGCCGAGGGCCGGGTGGTCGAGGCAGCGAGCCTGACTGGGGACTTCCCCGACGGCGATCAAGAAGAGGCGCCGCCGGAAACCGATTCCGAAAGTGTTTTTCAAAAAATCCCGGCGGAAGCTTCGGAAGATTCTTCCGAAGAAACTTTTAAAGAAACTTTTAAAGAAGTTTCCGAAAAAGATTCCGAAGAAATTTTCAAAGAAGTTTATGAAAAAGCTTCAAAAGTAGATTTTGAAGAAGTATCCGAATCTTTTCCGCCGGAGAAGGAAGCCGCCGCCGGAGGAATCTTCGGTGATAATGAAGATGCCGAGCCGGTCGAGGTCCTGGCGGAAATTCCCCCTCCCAGGGAAACGTCCCCGTTGACGGCGGCTTTTCGCCGTCTGTGTGCTTTGGCCCGGCCGGAAGAGGCGAAGGATGTGGCGGGGGAGGAGGAATTCTGGCGGCCGGCGCTGGCGGCTTTCGCCCGCGCCGTCGCGGCCGACCGCGCCGCCGCCGGGGTGGATTCGACCGTTTCCGTGGACACGCCGGAAAACGGCGGCATGCCGAAGTTTCACGCGCGGCTCGGCTTCGGGCGGGCAGGCGGAACCGGGCCGGAACGGTTCCTATATTTACGGGCAATTCTACAAGACAACATCCAGCCCTTCCGGAGCCGGCTTAAAAGCTTCATGGAAGAACCGGCCGGCGTAGACATCCCGCCGGAGTCCCGGCGCCGGAGCGTGGTCATTTTCCCCGGCTGCAAAGCTCCTATGGGTAAAGGCCGGCCGAAGTACCGCCGCGATTTCGAACAGTGCGGCGCTCTGGCTTTCCCGAGCGACCCGGAAATCCGCGCCCTGGCCGCGCTGGCGGCCGTGGAGCGGGAGTACCCCGCCGCCTGGGCGGATTGGGTGCGCGGCTACCGCCCGCTGGGGGAAATCCGTTTTCTCGATCGGGAATTGGCATGGCTGTTCGGGGAAGGCGGGGCGGGTTAAGTAATCGTTAAAAATTAACTGCTACATGATTAGGCAGGGAATGGCGTTCGCGGAAGCCATTTGCGCCGGCGATTCAGGCACAAATTGCGGATGCTGGAGTCGTGACGCGGCATAAACTTGTACAATTATTATTAAACAAACCCTAATGCGACGGTTTCATCAAGTAATACGATCATGGCTTGAACACCGATAGAGATAGACCGGAAAGATGGATGAAATGTTTGACGTTGGCGGTTGCCAACGGTACACCATGCACCAAGGCGGTAGCTCCCACCAAGGCGTCAGCCAGCATAAGGCCGTCTTTCATGGCATGTTGTTCTAAGTACATGACGCCACGATTGCCGATACTTTCGGTTAGCGGCAGAATCTCTACGTTTATACTTGGCAATAGTGTTTTGATGCGAGTCAGTTCCCGCTTGTTTTGTGCACCTTGGACAAGTTCCATCCAAGTGACCTGAGAGATGAAACGTCGTGGCTCGCGCTCAAAAAATTGCACCGCCTTTTCGTTTCCGCGGAAGAACCAGACCATAACATCGGTATCAAATAACATAATCGCGACCCTTGCGCCAAGAACGTACGACAGCATCAGGGTCCTCTAAATCTTTGCGATCTTTCCATATTCCAAAAAGTGGATTGGCACGTAAATTTTCTACTTTCATTTCTGAAATAGGCTGTATCACAGCAAGACTACCACCATCATAGGAGACCACGACCCTCTCACGGCGTTTCAGGGCGCGTACAATATCAGGCATCTGTTTCTTCAAATCCAGAATTGAGTCGTCCATCTGTATACCTCCATGGCTGTTCATTTTTTATTGTACCGCATAAAATTGTATAAAGAAAGATCAAATACAGACGAATAATCTGCAAGGAAACGTTCACATGTCCAACCGAACGACAAAATCCGCCGCGCTTCACCCCAAGCGTTCCCGGCGCTCCAGTCCCGACGCCGTTTATTCGGATCAGGTCTCCTTCATCATCAAGCATCGTGCCAAGCCGGATCATCATGGCGACTACGAAGCCTGGCTCCACAAGGCCATCGAAGCCGTTTCCCGTTTCAAGGGGCACATGGGCAGCCACGTGGTGCGGCCGCCCGCCGGCGGGCACCAATACGAAATCGCCGCCCGTTTCGCCAGTCGCGAGGACGCCGAGAAATGGATCCATTCCGACGCCCGGCGCGCGTTAATCGAAGAACTGAAGGAGCATTTGGAGGAGCCGGAAAAGCTGGACATCGCGAGCGGGGTCGACTACTGGTTCACCTCGGTCACCGAAGGGAATCATCCGCCTAGGCGCTGGAAGCAGTGGCTGGCGACGGTGTCGGTGATTTGGCCGCTTTCCATGGCTTTGCCGTGGCTTATTGATCACTTGGTCGAGGTGGTGCCGTTTCTGGGGACGTTTGGGGTGAGGCAATTGTTTCAGTCGATGTGCATGGTGGGTTTGTTGATGTATGTTTTTATGCCGCCCTACGCCCGCCGCATCGCCAAGTGGCTGTCGCGGTAGTGGCGCTTGGAGGCATTTTGAAAGGCGGTTAAAAGGCGGTTCAATAAAATCCAGCCATTCGGCTGGATTTTATTGAACCACTATTTTACCACCTTTTTACCGCCTTCCTACCGCTCCAAAAGCCGCGCATGCACCACCCCATACGCCGTAAACACCAACTCCCGCTCCCCCTCGCCACAATCACTCAACGCCAATTCAAGCCGCGGCCCGCAGTAGCCAGCCAGCAGTTCCGGCCACTCCACCGCCGTCACCGCCCCCCCCTCTCCCAACATTTCCACTATCCCCAAACCGGACAAATCCGCCCCCTCATCCAGCCGATACAAATCCAGATGATTCAAAATCAACCTGCCCTGATACTCCCCGTGCAACGTGAAAGTCGGACTGGTCACCCGGGTCTCCACACCAAGCCCCGCCGCCAATCCCTGCACAAAACAGGTCTTCCCCGAACCCAAATCGCCCCGCAGCAGAAACACCTCACCGCCCCGGCACGCCACCCCCAGGGCCCGCCCCACCGCGCGCGTTTCCTCCGGCGAACGGGTACGCACAGTCATCTGCAGGGAAACAGCGACGTCCTTCACCATGTGTGTTCATATCCTTTCGCCGCCAGCGGACGCCCCTCTCCCCGGTCGTCAATAAGCCGCAAATCCCGCCCCCCGGTCAAGCGACCGATGCAAGTGAAAGGGGCGAGACCCTGACCCTGCCGGGCATAATAGGCGGCGAACCCGGCCCAGATTTCCGGCCGCATGACGAGAATCAGTTCGAAATCCTCGCCGTCGGCGAGCGCGTGGTCCAGGGGAGTTTGACCGGAAGTCGCCGCCATTTTTTTGGCCGCTTCCGACACCGGTATTCGGGCCGCCTCGATTTCGGCGCCGACGCCGCTTTCACGGCAAAGACGGGAGAGGTCGAGGGCGAGGCCATCGGAAATATCCATGGCGGCACCGGGATTTTGAAAATTCCTTTCCCGGCAATATTGCATGAACAGGGAGATTTCCTTGAAGCGGGCGGTGGGCTCCAGGTGTTTACCCAATAACGATCCCCCCAGCTCCCCGGTCACCGTGACGACATCGCCGGGTCTGCCGCCGGAGCGAAGCAGCGGCCCGCCGGCAAGGGGAAAACCCAGGACCGTCACCGCGACGACGACCGCCTCCTTCGCGGCGACAATGTCCCCGCCGACGATGGCGGTGTCGTATTGACGGGCCGTTTCGGCGAGGGCCTGGGCGAATTCCGCCGCCCAGTTTTCGGGAAGTCCCTTTTTTAGGCATAGGGAAACCAGGGCGAACTGGGGGAGGCAGCCGGAAGCGGCTAAATCGGAGAGTGAGGCGACGAGGCACTTTTTGGCGACCAGCCGGGGCGGAGTGTCGGGGGTGAAATGGGAGTTTTCGGCGAAGGCGTCGGTCGAGGCGGCGAGGCGCTTACCGGGGACCAGCAGATGGGCGCAGTCGTCGGGTCCGGAGCCGGTGAGGACGTTTGGATTGCGGGTCGCGAAGAGTTTAGGTAGCGAGGCGAGAATGTCGTTTTCGTGCATGTTCTGGGCTCGGGGATAGGCTCTTGGGCTAGAGCGGTTCTAATTCATCCGCTTCGGGTGGCTGGAAAAGGGGGAGATATCTGTCCATCTCCGTTTTGGGAATCCTGAACGAACCGTCCGGAAGATTACTGTTCCTCTCTTCAAGCCGCCGATACAGTTCCGCGTGGGGAACATCCATATAATGCAATATGAAATGCGCGCCGAGTCCCTTCGCCCTGTTCCGGTAATCGTCCCGCTCGGCCCGCGCCCAACAGCCATAATCAAGCACCACGTCGCCACCCAATTCCAAAATGCGTTTCGCGATGTCCCACATGATATTCTCAATGACCGTATGCCTTGCGTCGTGCCTGGCATCACCGACGTCGTCCCCGAACAACCGCAAATGCCAGACGTCAAGCGACAACAGGAACGCGTTCGTCTCCTCTTCAAGCCGGCGGGCATATGTGCTTTTGCCGCTGCAAGGCAAGCCGACCATCAAATGCAATGTCGCCATCGTCAACTCTCAATAGGGGAACAGCCCGGACCGCCGCATGACGAACCGGTAGCCGGCCAAGGCCGCCTCCTTCGCCCCGGCCGCCTCGCCGGTCAAATCCACCGTCACCCAACCGTCGTACTTGATGTCGACAAGCGCCTTCGCGACCACCTCGAAATTCACCGCCCCCCGGCCGAACTGGGGCGCGGTGCCCGGCCGCGAACTCGTCACCTCCGCCCGGCGCTTCGCACCCGAGGCGTCACGGAAACGCACCGACCGCAGCCGCTGATGGTAACTCTTGATCACCTTCGCCGGATCCATCCCGGCCAAAACCAGCTCCGCCGTGTCCAGGGCCAGATAAACCACCTCGGGATTGGTGATGGACAACAGCCGCTTCAAATCCTTGTCCGAATCGCCGAAATGCCGCGCCTTAGGCATAAAGCACAGGTTGATGCCGAAATCCTGGCAGCGGCAGCCAATCTCCTCCACAATCGCCCCGACGGTCAGCCAATCGTCGTCGGTGACCGACGCGTTCAAGGGCTCGGAATGGTGGATAATCAGGTTGCCCCGGCCGGTCGACCCGGCGAAACGGGCGGAATTCGCGGCCTTCTCGACCTGCTCGTCCGCCTTATCCTTGTCGAGAAGATTCACCCGCTGCAGGAGGCTCGACAGCTTCAAGCCGGCAGTGTCCAATATTTCCTCGAAAACATGCAGGCGATCCTCGAAACGCCGCACCACCTCCGAAGGGAATTCCAGTCCCTCGAAGCCGCAATCCGCAACGTCGGTTATGGCCTGAATGGTGCCGTCCAGCCCCCAGGGGGCGGCGTAACAGGATAGGCGAATCTCTCCCACTGTCTTCCTTTCTCTTGCCGCATTTCAGTCAAAAAGCGGCGGATGTTCCCGGCACCACGCCACCTGCTCCGCCCCGCCCGGGCACGAATAGCCGAAAGCCGGGCAACCCTCCGCCGTCTCCGACGACAACGGCGCCCGGTTGCGGATGCAATGCGCATACAGGCAGGGCAAATCCTGTTCGTAATAATCCGGGTTCGCCGCGTAATCGAAAGACCAGCCGAAACGGCCGAGATAGGCGTTGACCACCTCGCGGCCGCGCAGCTCGCCGCCGTTTTCGTCCCGGGGATCGTCGCCGGCCAAAACCCGGCAGGCCTCGGCGAATTCGCGCACTTCGCCGTGTTCGTTGATATCGGTCAACTGCAGATGCCGGTCCAAATCCTCCACCGCCATGTCGTACTGCCCGGCCCGGGCAAACAGCCAGCCGCGGATGAAATAGGCCTGCGGTTCGTCGGGGGCGATGTCCAGGGCCTCCGAGACGTGCCGCAACGTCTGGCGGAGATCCCCGTGAAAACGGCAAATCTCCGCCAGCATGCTGTGACCCATGGCGTCCTCGGGATCCAGCTGCAGGACCGTCTCGAAATCGCTCTTCGCCTCTTCGTCCCGGCCCAGGTTCAAATAGGCGAGGCCGCGGTTTCCGTAGGCCCCGGTCATGTCCGGGGACAACGCCACCAATTCCGAAAAGGCGTCCACCGCCTCCATGAAACGCCGCTCCTCCAGCAACGCCAGCGCGGCCTCGAACCGTTTGTCGCCATTGAAGTCCATATCGAACCCGCGTCAATCCTCTGTCAAAAAGCTTGACTCCGCTCCCGGGAAAATTATACCCGCGGGCGGAGGCGCAATCAACCCAGGAGCTCCCGCACCACCCCCGGCGCCGCCGCCAATAGCTCCGGCAGCCTCCCCGGCTCCCTGCCGCCGGCCTGGGCGAAATCGGCCTTGCCTCCCCCGCCGCCGCCAATCAGGGGCGCAAGACGCTTGACGATGTCCCCGGCCTTCAGGCGGCCGCCGCCGGCCGCTTTCCCGAGACCCACCGCCAGGGCCGCCTTGTCCCCGTCCCGGCCGGCGAGAATGGCCACGGCCTGGTCGCCCAGCCGCGCCACCGCTTCGCGGGCCAGTTCGCCGATTTCCTTGCCGCCGATTTCCCCGGCGTCGACGGCCAAGAGCTTCCCCCCACCGGGCAAATCGACCGCCGTCCGGGCGGCGATTTTGTCCCGGGCCGCCTGCGTTTTCGCCTGCGACAGGCCCTTCTCCAGTTCACGGATCTGCTGGGACATCCCCTTCAGCCGGTCCAGGAGATCCCGCGCCGGGGTCTTCAGCTCGCGGGACAAATCGGCCAATTGTTCGCCCTGTTCCCGCGACAGGCGGCAGGCGGCGCCGCCGGTCACCCCTTCGATGCGCCGCACCCCGGCGGAGATCGACTCCTCCGCCACCAGGCGGAAGGAACCGATGGGGCCGGTCGCTTTCATATGGGTGCCGCCGCAGAGCTCGGTCGAGTAATCGCCCGTGAAAAGGACCCGGACCGTTTCGCCGTACTTTTCGCCGAAGAGGGCGATGGCGCCGGTCTTGCGCGCCTCCTCGATGGGAAGGACCCGGGTGACCACCGGGGCGTTCTCGAGAATGCGGCGATTGACGATATCCTCGATTTCCCGCTTCTGGTCGGGGGTCAGGGCGGAGGGGTGCTGGAAGTCGAACCTGAGCCGCTCGGGGCTGACGTAGGAGCCTTTTTGTTCGGCCTTGTCCCCGAGGACCTGCCGGAGCGCGTGGTGCAGGAGGTGGGCCGTGGTGTGGTTGCGCATGATGTCCAGGCGGCGTTCGCCGTCCACCTTCGCCTGCACTTCCCGGCCTGCTTCAATGACCCCGCTTTCGACTTCCCCAAGGTGCAGGAAAATGCCGTCCAGCTTCTGGGTGTCTTCGATACGCACCACCAGGTTGCCGGGGCCGACCAACAGGCCGGTGTCGCCGACCTGCCCGCCGGATTCGCCGTAGAAGGGGGTCTGATCCAAAATGACCGTGACCGCCGTGCCCTGGCCGGCCTGGTCGGCCAGACGATCGCCGACCACCACCGCGAGGACTTTCGCACCGCCTTCAAGGGTGTCGTAACCGGTGAAGGCGGTCGCCGAAGTGATTTTCTTGACCTCCTGCAGCGGCCCCTTGGCGAAGACGTCCCCCTTCATTTTCGCGCCTTCGCGGGCTTTGGCCTTGGCCTCGGCCATGGCGGCGTCGAAGCCGGGGCGGTCGACGGCCAGACCCTGCCGGGCGACGACCTCCTCGGACAGTTCGTAGGGGAAGCCGTAGGTGTCGTAGAGTTCGAAGGCGGTGGCGCCGGCGAGGGTGCGCTGGCCCAGGTTTTTTGTGTCCGTCACCGCCTGTTCGATGCGGCTCAGGCCCCGGTCTAGAGTGGCGAGGAACTTCGCCTCCTCGAGGCTCACCGTATCGGCAATCGACCCCGCATGGGCGAGGATTTCCGGATAGGGCTTGGCCATCACCCTGCCCACCAGCGGAACGAGCTTGTGCAGGAACGCTTCGCGAATCCCCAGGTTCCGGCCGTCGATGACGGCCCGGCGGAGGAGGCGCTTCAAGATGTAGCCCCGGTGCGAATTCGCCGGCAGGACGCCGTCGCCAATGCAGAAAGTCACGGCGCGGATATGGTCGGCGATGCGGCGCATGAGGACGTCGTCCTCTTTTTTGGCATGGTATTTTTTGCCGGCGATGTCGGAAATCGCCTGCACCAGCGGCACAAAAATGTCAATATCCATATTGGTGGGGGCGCCCTGGAGACAGGCGGCCATCCGTTCCAGGCCCATGCCGGTGTCGATGTTTCTTTGCGGCAGGGGGACGAGGGAGCCGTCGGACTGGCGGTCGAACTGGGTGAACACCAGGTTCCAGATTTCCACCCAGCGCCGGCATTCGCAGGTTATGCCGCAGTCCGGTTTGCCGCAGCCGAGTTCGGCGCCGCGATCGTAGAAGATTTCCGAGCAGGGGCCGCAGGGGCCGTTCGGGCCGAGTTTCGGAGCGTCGGCCGGCCAGAAATTGTCGTGGTCCCCCAGGCGGGTGATTTTCTCCTTCGGGAGGCCGACCGTCTTCTCCCAGATGGTGAAAGCCTCGTCGTCCGAATCGTGGACCGAGACCTGGAGGCGCGAGGCGGGAATGCCCATCACCACGGTGAGGAATTCCCAGCCCCAGGTGATGGCCTCCTTCTTGAAGTAGTCGCCAAAGGAAAAATTCCCCAGCATTTCGAAGAAGGTCTGGTGGGCGGGGGTGACCCCGACGTTCATGATGTCGCCGGTACGGATGCATTTTTGGCAGGTGGTGGCGGCGCGGTATTCTATCCGCAAGCCCATGAATTGGTCCTTGAACTGGTTCATGCCGGCGCCGGTGAAAAGGAGGGTCGGGTCGTTATGGGGAACCAGGGAGTCGGAGGCGACGATGCGGGCGCCTTTCGAGGCGAAGAAGTCGAGGAACTTGTCGCGGATGTCGTCAGTTTTCATGGTGGCCGTTTCCTTTGTGCCGGTACCTACGCCGGGATCTAGCCGAACCCGGTCATAAAAAATGCCGCCACGGCGGCTGGCCGGGGCGGTTTGATTTGCCTGTACCGCAATTATACTACAAACAGGAAATGAGGGTCAAACAGGAAATCCGCCCCGGTGCCGCTTCAAATAATCTTCGGCGTCCCCCCCAGCATCAGGACGATTTCCTTGAAGCGGGGGTCCTGCCTAAGCGACTTTAGGTCGTCGTCCACGCTCATGTGCCGGGCGTCCCGGTAGCCGTAGCGGACGGCGCGGGCCAGGGCTTCGATGGCGGCGTCGGGCAGGCCGACCAGGGCGTAGCTGCAGGCGAGATCGTAGAAGACCGCCGGATCGCCGGGGCGGAGGCCGGCGAGGCGCTGGTCCAGCAGCAGGGCGTCGGTGTAAAAGCCCAGTTCCGTAAGACGGAAGGCGGCGATTTCCAGGGCGTGCGGGTGTTCGGGGCGGCGGTCGAGAATCTTGCCGCAGAATTCCAGGCTGAAGTCGAGGTACTCCCGCTGTTCGGCCGGAATCTTTTCCGCGCGGGCTAGGTCCTGCGGTCCGTGGGGTGGGTAAATCGACGCCATGGGCGAGCCTCATTTCGAAAAGAAGCCGCTCCGACTGCCCGGAGCGGCTTCGCGCTTATATTACATTACCCACAAACCGCGACTTTCCGCAACCACTATTTCTTCGAAAAGTCCATCTGCGCCATTTGCTCGTAAATCTTCCAGCGTAGCGCCTCCTCCCACGCCGCCTGTTCCGCGAACTTCTGGGCGACTTCCGGCTCCCGCTTCGCCAAAGTCTGGAAGCGGGTCTCGCCCATGGCCCAATCGGTGTAGGCGATACTGGGCGCCTTCGAATCGAGCTGGAGCGGGTTTTTGCCTTCCCTGATCAAGTCCGGGTTGAAGCGGTAAATCGGGAAGTGGCCGGATTCGACCGCCTTCTTCTGTTCGGCGAAGCCCATCCCGAAGCCGTCCGCCATGCCGCGAATCCCGTGGGCGATACAGTGGGAGTAAGCGATTATAATGGACGGGCCGTCGTAAGCCTCGGCCTCGATGAAGGCCTTCATGGTCTGGGCGTCGTTCGCGCCCAGGGCCACCTTCGCCACGTAGATGTTTCCGTAGGTCATGGAAATCATTGCCAGATCCTTCTTGCCGGTCGTCTTGCCGCCTTCGGCGAACCGGGCCACCGCGCCCAGGGGCGTCGACTTCGAGGCCTGGCCGCCGGTGTTCGAATAGACTTCGGTGTCGAGGACCAGGACGTTCACGTTCTTGCCGCTGGCGAGAACATGGTCGAGCCCGCCGTAACCGATGTCATAGGCCCAGCCGTCGCCGCCGATGATCCAGACCGACTTCTTCACCAGGTAATCGGCGATCGCCTCGAGGTTCCGGGCTTCGTTCGTCTGGCACTTCTTCAAGGCGTCCTTTAGCTCGGCCACGCGTTTCCGCTGGGCGTCGATATCCTCCTGGGTGATCTGCTTCGCCTCGCAAATCTGCTTGACCAGTTCCTGCTTGTCCTTCAGGCAGCCGCCGTTCGCCATGGCGTTGACCGCTTCCTTCGCCTGGCCCATGAACTTGTCGGCGGCGAGGCGCATGCCGTAACCGAATTCGGCGTTGTCCTCGAAAAGGCTGTTGGCCCAAGCCGGACCGCGGCCGTCCCGGTTCTGCGCATAGGGGGTGGTCGGCAGGTTGCCGCCGTAAATCGAGGAGCAGCCGGTGGCATTGGCGATGAGCATGCGGTCGCCGAACAATTGCGTCGCCAGCTTGATGTAGGGGGTCTCGCCGCAGCCCGCGCAAGCGCCGGAGAACTCGAACAGGGGCTGGCGAAGCTGCGCGCCTTTCACCGTATTCAAGGGGAACAGGCCGTCCTGGGTGTAGGGAATCTTTTCAAAGAACTTGACGTTCTCCGCCTCGGTGGCGCGAAGCGGCGGCTGGGCGTGCATGTTGATTGCCTTCTTCTTGGCGTCGGCCTTGTCGTGGACCGGGCAGGTCGCGACACAGGCGCCGCAGCCGGTGCAGTCCTCGGGATAGACCTGCAGGGTGGCCTTCTTCCCTTCGACCTGTTTCCCGCGGGCGTCGGCGACCTTGAAGGTGGCCGGGGCCCCTTCGGCTTCCTTCGGGTCGTAAATCTTCAGGCGGATGCTGGCATGGGGGCAGACGGCCGAACATTTGCCGCACTGGATGCAGAGGTCCTTTTCCCAAACCGGAATCGAGAGGGCGATATTACGCTTTTCCCACTGGGTGGTGGCGGTGGGGAAGGTGCCATCAATCGGCAGCTTCGAGACGGGGAGGCTTTCCCCTTCGTTGACCATGATCTTCGACAAAGTGTCCAGAACGAACTGCGGCGCCTCCGAACTGACAATCGGCGGCATCGGCTGGCCGTTCGCGGTCTTGCCGGCGTAGTTCACCTCGAACAGGTGGGCGAGGGCCTGATCGACGGCGTCGTTATTCTTCTTGACGATCGCTTCGCCCTTTTTCGAATAGGTTTTCTTGATCGCGTCCTTGATGTAGCCGATGGCCTCGTCGGCGGGGATGACGTTCGCGATCTTGAAGAAGCAGGTCTGCATGATGGTGTTGATCATCACGCCCATGCCGGTCTTGTGGGCGACTTCGTAGGCGTCGATGACGTAGAACTTCGCCTTCTTGTCGATGATGCGCTGCTGGACTTCCCGGGGCAGCTTGTCCCAGACTTCATCCTTGTTGTAAATCGAGTTCAGCAGGAAAACGCCGCCTTCCTTCAAGTCCTTCAGCATATCGTACTTTTCCAGGAACGACCACTGGTGGCAGGCGAGGACCTTGGCGCTGTGAACAAGATACGTCGACTTGATCGGGCGGGGGCCGAAGCGGAGGTGCGAGGTGGTGATGGCGCCGGCCTTTTTGGAATCGTATACGAAATAGCCCTGGGCGTAGTTCGGTGTATGGTCGGCGATAATCTTGATCGAATTCTTGTTCGCCCCGACCGTGCCGTCGGACCCGAGGCCGTAGAAGAGGCAGCGGCGCACGTCGTCGGCTTCTATGTCCAGGCTGTGATCGAACTTGAGGGAGGTGTGGGTGACGTCGTCGTCGATGCCGACGGTGAAGTGGTTCTTGGGATTCGGCTTGGCGAGTTCGTCAAAAACCGCCTTGGCCATGGCCGGGGTGAATTCCTTGCAGCTCAGGCCGTAGCGGCCGCCGATAATCGTGGGCCATTTGCCGCCGAAGAGATCCTTCTGTTCCTGCATCGCTTCCCCGAAGGCGGTGCGGACGTCCTCGTACATGGGTTCGCCGAGGGAGCCGGGTTCCTTGGTGCGATCCATGACGGCGAAGGCCTTGACCGTCTTCAGGGGCAGGGCGGCGAGGAAATGCTTGATCGAGAAGGGGCGGTAGAGGTGCACGGTGACGACCCCGACCTTCTCCCCCTTCTTGGCGAGCCAATCGACCGTTTCCTGGGCGGCGTCGGCGGCCGAGCCCATGATGATCATCACCCGGTCGGCGTCCGGCGCGCCGTAGTAGTCGAACAGGCGGTATTGGCGGCCGGTCAGTTTGGCGAATTTGTTCATCTGTTCTTCGACGATATCGGCGCATTTGTCGTAGTAGACGTTGCAGGCCTCGCGGCACTGGAAGAAGACGTCGGGGTTCTGGGCGGTGCCGCGGATGGTCGGCTTGTCGGGGGTGAGGGAGCGGGCGCGGAACTCGCGGACCAGCCGATCGTCAATCATCGCGCGCATGTCGTCCTGCGAGAGGAGTTCAATCTTCTGGATTTCGTGGGAGGTGCGGAAACCGTCGTAAAATGACAGGAAGGGCACCCGGGAGTGCAGGGTCGCGGCCTGGCAGACCAGGGCGAGGTCGTGCGCCTCCTGGACGTTCGTGCCGGCCATCATCGCCCAGCCGGTCTGGCGGCAGGCCATGACGTCGGAGTGATCGCCAAAAATCGACAAGGCGTGCGCGGCCACCGTGCGGGCGGTGACGTAGAAGGTGGTCGGGGTGAGTTCGCCGGCGATCTTGTACATGTTCGGGATCATGAGCAAGAGGCCCTGCGAAGCGGTGAAGGTGGAGGTGAGGGCGCCGGTGGCGAGAGCCCCGTGCACGGCTCCGGAAGCGCCGCCTTCGGATTGGAGTTCCGAGACGACGGGCACCGTTCCCCAGATGTTCTTTTCACCCAGGCTGGACTTGTAGTCGCAGATTTCACCGAGGTTTGAGGAGGGGGTGATGGGGTAGATGGCGCAAACTTCGTTTACCGCGTGGGCAACTTCGGCCGCGGCCTGGTTGCCGTCGAACGGGGCTTTCGTGCGTGCCATGTGCGTTCCTTTCTGTGGTTTTTATTTGATTCACTGCGTGCCTGTGAAATTTTCGAGAGAATCGAGCCAACCGCCACTCGATTCTCTCGAAAATTTCGCTGTTATCATAGTATGTAGCGGACGGCGGGCCTAGTCTTCGCCCGCTGTCCGGGTTTGCCGCAACGGCCATGGAAATCACCGTGAATTTCGCAATCTTTACGGCAAAATTTTTCGACAATCCCCCTAAATAAAGAAAAAATATGGTATTCCGATTGCCCAGGCAGGTCAAGGAAAAAGCCGCCGGACGGAGCAACGGCGCTCCGTCCGGCGGAAGTGAATAACTGGCATTCCTGTCATCCAGATTCAAACCTTGCGGAGATAAAACCGCCATTCGGATCGTATTTGCCGATATTCGAATAGCTGGAGGAAATCGGACTGCCCCAACAAAACGAAGGGGATATCCTGCTCGATAAATCCCAGATCCATAGCAAACGGGGGAAAAACTGCTTCATCGAGCCTTGGCGCCAGTTCGTTTTTTGGAGTCGCCAGAACCGTAATTCTGGCACTATGTTGGTATGAACATATTCGACCATTGCCTATACCACCTGCGTGGCTTTGAGAAAACCCCTTGTCAAAGGTATGACCCAAGATTCCGCACAATTTAACCGGCGCTACTGATCGATCCGCACCAGTGTCGATTAATGCCGGAAAGCGAAAGCCACGATTGTTTTCATCATGCGGATTTTCGATAAACAGCCATACCAACGGTCGCTTGGTGCGAACGGAGTGGAAACGGACAAAGGGAAAACCGACAAGATCGGTTGGTTCAGAATACATAGACGCGATCCTGAGTAAGCTCCAGATCGATTATTGCAGGTACTTTCACTCCTTTGGCTTTAGCCCTATCCATCACCTCGTCGAGACTTTCACCCTGGACAACAAACTCGCCATTGTCGCCAAATACGACATACCGACCTTCCGCAACAGCATACTTGCTGTCATCAATCAAAAAGACATCGTCCATCATACCTCCTTGCGGCTTGGCCATTATTGTCATTGTCACGGACAACAATATACACCTGTTTTGCGAAAGGTTTCTTCTCTTTTTCGGGTAATGAGTTTTTCGTTGTCCGTTTCATCCAGCCACCCCTTCCCCCAGTAAATTTCCGCCTCGGTCAAATCATACTCGTTGTCCGCGAACCATTCCTTGCCGTAAGATTGCTTCCAAGCCATCGCCACTCGCGGTTCCATGGGTATCAAGCCGATGAGCCGATCCCATTCATCAATATCGCCCCTCTTATCCGCCGCATCCGCCGCATCGCGTATACGATCGTACTCGCCTTTGGTCATGGGGCCGTTCCTGGTTTGCAGATAAACATCATCAGGTGCTAGGCGCATGGCGTTCTCCTGGCATAAATGCAGTTGAAAGGCAAAAGGCAGCTCTAAAATCGCTTTTTAGAGCTGCCCTTAAGTAATTTTATCCGACCAGGATTGGATAGCAAGTTTTACCGCTTCAGATTCAAGGCCGTCTGAATCATCTCGTCGGAAGTGGTCACGATTTTCGAATTGAACTGGAATCCGCGTTCGGTCGAAATCAGGTTGGTGAATTCCTGCGACAAATTGACGTTCGAGCTTTCCAGCTGGCCGGACGTGAGGGTGCCGGCGCCAATCTGGGGGATGCCGAAATTGGTGTCGGCGTCGCCGGCCACGCCAATCATCAGCTGCCCCGAGGCGACGGTGGGGAAAAACAAGGTCCCGGCCTGACTCGACAAACCGCTGGTGTTCGGGACCGTACCCAAGGCAAGCATTGCCAAGACCTGGGTCGTCTCGTTGTCGTAATGCCCGATGATCCGGCCGTTCGGGTCAAAGGTGATTTCGGTAAGTTCGCCGTCGGGATAGCCGTCGTCCGACGTCGCCACCACGCTGCCTTCCTGATTGACATATTGGATCTTCGAGAAATCGTAATTGATTTTCCCGCCGCTCTGGGTTTGGCTGACCAGTTCGCCTTGGGAATTGAAGACGATTTCCCCCGAGCCGTAGCCGTCGCTGGGGTTCCCGGCGGAGGAATTCCAGGTCCAGGGGGTGGTGTTTGCCACCGGGTCGGGTTCGCCTTTCCGGAAATAGATGGCGTTCGCGCGCGGCTCGACCGTGCGGACCGCCTGCATGGTGGTCACGCCGGCGGAATCGGTGACCGCCTTGAAGGTGGTGAATTCGTCGTAGACCGAACCGCTGGTCGGATAGGTGCCGGTGGGGTTCCCGTTCACATACCATTCGGAAAGCCCGCCGGCGACCGGAGGCTCGGCGAGATTGGTTGCCCGGGACAGATCGAGATTGAAATCGGTCGGCATGGCGAAAGACCGCTTGGTGACGTTTCCCGTTTCGTCCGACGTTTCGACACTGACCTTGCTGACCCCGGGCAGTATGGTCGGGCTGGCGATTTCACCGGCGCCGTGCTGCGGATCCAGGCTGGCCGCGCTGTAGAATTTCACCGGCGCCGTGGCGCCGCCGCCCGCCGCCGGGTAGATTTGCACGCCGGGCGCACCGGCTTGGGGCCAATCGACGGTGGTCATGGTCCAGGCGTAATTGTTGGTGGTGCCGTCCGGGGAAAGGGTGGGGCCGGTGAAGGCGAGTTCCACGGGAATTTCCTCGACTTCCCGCTTCGAGGTTCCGTCGGGATTGACGGTGGTGACTTCCGAAAAAATGTGGGTGCGGAGAGTGTTTCCCTCGCCGGACTGGGTCATGTTCCCGTTCAATTCCAAAGCGGTCGAGGCGCCGCCGGCGGTGTCGGCGCTCGAGGGCCGGGTCGGGAGAACGCCGCTGAACGCGACATTGGCGGTGGTTTTGCCCGGCAGGACCGAACCGTATTGGGGCAGGAAAATGTTCCCTACCGTTTGGCTGGGGGTGACGACCCCGCCCTGGGCCATCCAGCCCTGGACGGCGAGGCCGTCCCCGGTAAGGAGTTCGCGCCGATTCGGGTCGGAGGTGTTCCCCATGTAAAACGATCCGGCCCGGGTGAGGGCGAGTCCCTGCCGCCCCTTCACGATGAAGAAACCGTTGCCGCCGATGGAGAGGTCGAAGGGGTCGCCGGTCATTTCGGCGGGACCAGGCTGAAAGGAGGGGAGAATCGCCCCGGTGCGCACGCCCAAGCCGACGTTTTTCGGATTGACGCTGGTGCGGGGGCCGTCGGCCTGCATGGCGCCGGTGATGGCTTTTTTCCAGATGGTCGAGAACATGAACTCGTTTTTCTTGTAACCGGCGGTGTTCACGTTCGCCAGGTTATTGGAAATGTTGTCCATGCTTTTCTGATGGGTATAGAGGCCGGTATAACCGGTATAGAGGCTTTGAGAGAGTCCCATGCTGAATCCTCCGCATCACGCCGCCCGGAATGGCGGCTGCCGGTCAAGTTCTGCAAGGCGTTTGCCATAAGAGCCGATAATGCGGCCGGGCGGGTGAAATACGCTGAAAATTTTGACGCGCCTTGATTATTATCGACCGTTTTGGGGGCGGGGATTCAGGGGGTAAAAAAAATTACGCTTGGGGGTGGGGGGAAATCAGACGATCATGCCGCCAATCCGCCTCGGCGTCCCGGCGCAGATAAACCGGCTGAAACTGCAGCGGATCGGCAAAATCCGCCTGTAAAAATTGCCGCCAGGCCAATACGCCCACCGCGGCCGGCTCCACCCTGCCGGTCAAGACCCGGAGATCCCGGAACAGTTCGAAATAGGTCGAAAAGCCGGAGCCGATCCGGTGCACGACCGTGCCGGGATAATCCGCCTTCAACTCGGCGAGATAAGCCGCCGCTTCCTCCGGCGTAATCGCCGCGTCGTCGACCAGGGGAAACGCCCAGCCGTCCCGATTCTGGTAAAGCCCCGCGTAGACCTCGTCCCGCCGCGCGTCCTGAAGGGTGTAAACGATCTCGTCCGCTTTGACCATCGGCCCGGCCAGAATCGCGCTCTCGGCCAAAGCGGCGAGACTCGACACCGCGACCAGCCGCGAACCCCCGGCATACGCCAAAGCCTTCGCCGCCATCACCCCCACCCGAATGCCGGTGTACGAACCCGGTCCGAACGACACCCCGACGGCGGCCAGTTCTTTGGGGGATACGCCTTGGGCCTGAAGCAGTTCGGCGGCGGCGGGCATAAGTTCCCGGCCGTGCCGGAGTCCCTCGGAAAGATGCCTTACCGCGATCACCTCGCCTTCGCGCAGCAGGGCCGCGCCGCCAAAGGGGGTCGAACTCTCCAGGGCCAGAAGCCAGCGGGGTGTGGTCGTCATGTTATATCGGTCCTTGTGCTTGGGCAATAGGCCGGTCTCGGCTTGAAACTTCCCCCCGGTTGAACGCTTGCGACGCCGGAATGACGTGTGGGGAGGGAACAACGTAACAGCTTACGGAATTACGTAATTGGAGTTTTGCAAAATAAAAAACCCGTGGCATTCGGGAAAAACGATTTTTGCAAAGTGACGATTGGCGGTTCAATCGCCACTTTGCAAAACTTCAGTTACGTAACAAACTTGAGATGCGCCCGCCGTTTCACGGCTTCGACCATCGGGCAAACAATCTTCAGGAATTTTTTGAAACAACCGCGCCTTTTTCGGAAAGTGGAAGTGAACGAAATTTTTCGCCGTCCACCCTTTCCGTCAAGCGAGAAAACATGTCAATCCGCCGGATCCGCGCCGCCATATTACTGACCTTCGCCTGTCTCGGGGCGTCCCTGGCGACGGCTCTCGATGTCAGTCCGCAAAACGGAAACACCCCGGCGGATCTGGACGCCGACGCGGGACTCCGCCTGGCCGAGTTCGCCCGCGACAATCAGCTCCCCCTCGCGCCGAACCTCGGGAACCGCCTCACCGTCATCCACGAGAAAAAAGCCGATCGCGGCGGCGGCGGCAAGGTCGGCGGCGGTGACGGCGTCGAAGGCTCCGACTATTACTCCCAGGCGAAGTCCGTCAAGTCGGACTCGGCCCACGCCTTTATCGTCTCCAATCAATTCGTCGACAATCCCCTGCCGGAGGAAAACGTCGACCGCATCTGGCTCGGGGGCGTCGGCGCCTGGTCGAAACAAAAAGACCGGGGGGACGAACTCGGCTACAAATACAATGCCTACGGCTTGACCGGGGGCTACGATTGGGAACGGGGCGACTTCACCCTCGGGGTCTTCGGCGGCTATGCCAAAGGGAAAATGAAGGGTAACGACGGCACTTCCAGAAACGACGTCGACCACATGCAGGTCGGCGCTTACGCCAGCTACGACCCGGTCTCGGGGGTCTTCGCCGACGCGAACGTCTCCGCCGGCCGCAGTAAAAACCAGATCGCCGACACCGACCTCGTCGACGCCATAACCGGCAACTTCACCAACACCAATGTCTCCGCCGGCCTGAACATGGGCTATACCATCCAGCGGGGCGATTTAAGAATCACCCCGACTCTGGGAGTGCAATGGACCCACGTCAAGCAGGGCGCCTGGACCGAGGATAACGCCGCCGGCGACGGAACCCGTTACGAGGCGAACGGCAACGACTACGTCGAATTCCCCCTCGCCGTGCGGGTCAACAAAGCCTATCAGCTCCAGAACGGCATGGTCCTCACCCCCGAGGTCCGCGCCGCCTACATCTTCAACGCCGGCGACAACGCCGCCACCGTCCGCACCATTCAGCCGGATCTCAACGGCGTGGACACGACCTACACCCTCACCGGCATCAATCCCAATAACGGCCGCGGCCTGGTCGGCGCCGGCGTCAAGGCGAACCTCAACCGCAGCTTCGACGCCTACCTGGACTACAATTACGAAGTCCAGAGCGGCTTCTCGAAATCGAACCTCAACACCGGGGTCGGGGTGTCGTTCTGAGACCCGGCGATTACGGCAATTCGCAGTAATCGTACAAGGCGTACTTTTCCTTCCGCATTTTGCGGCGCTTCTCGCCGGCCTGGAAATCGGCCATTTCCTCCGGGGTCTCCGGTATCAGGGGCGGGACCTCGCGCGGACGGCCCGAATCGTCAATCGCCACCTCGATGACGAAGGCGGTGTTTATCAGCCGCCGCGCGCCGCTGCGGGTGTCCTCGGCGTAACTGTCGACCCGCACCTCCATCGAAGTCCTTCCCACGTAAGTCAGCCGGCCCCGCATGACCAGGAGCGTGCTCTCGCCCACGCTCTCGCGAAATTGCAGATTGTCCATGGCGGCGGTGGTGATGCGGTCGCGGCAGTGCCGCGCCGCCACGACCCCGGCCACCACGTCAATCCACATCGCCAATTGCCCGCCGAAGAGAATCCCGTGGCCGTTCAGGTGTTGCGGCATGACGACGTTGATTTGCTCGGTGCGGGATTCCGAGACCCGCTTCCCCGCCGGACGCTGCTCCGGATGTGCGTTTTCAGCCGGCATTTTCCGATCCTTTTTAACCAGCCCTCACTCCAAAATCGTTTTCAGCATGTCCCCGACCAGGCTGCCAATCGCCAGCGCCCCGGTCAAACCGGGCGACTCGATGCCGGCCAGATTGATGAAGCCGGCGGCGCCGGAGGACGTCTCGTCCCGAATATGGAAATCCCGTTCCTTTTCGCCCGGCCCGGACAGCTTCGGCCTCACCCCGGCCATGTCCGGCGCCAAATCCTCCCGCCGCAAAAACGGCAAATAACGGGACGCGGCCAGGTAAAATTTTTCGCGGAGTTCCGGGTCGACCGAATAATCGTATGCATCCGCCGGGGCAAGGTACTGGGTGTCCGGCCCCAATTTCACCCCGCCGCCGAAGTCGACCAGGGTATGAATGCCGAGACCGGCGAGGTTTTTTTCCGGCGCCGGATAAACCAGCCCGGAAATCCTTTTCCGGCTGTCACCTCCGACGGAAAAATAGCGCCCCGCGCACGGCTTCAACCCGAGGCCCATTTCCTCCGGCCGAAGTCCAGCCAGCCGCATGACCGCCTGCGCCTCCAGCCCCGCCGCGTTCACGACCGCCCGGCAGGTCAATTCGCCCAGTCCCTCCGAATCGCGGTAAACGACCCGCCAGCCCGGCCCGGGCCCTGCTTCGAGGTCGATGACATTACCACCGAAAACCGCGGTCCCGCCGGCCGCCTCGCCCATTTTCAGGAGCGCATCCATAAACCCGTGAACGTCGACCACACCCGTTTCCGGTGAATGCAGGGCCGCCGCCGCCTTCACCCCGGGCGCGTGCCGGGCGATTCCGTCGCGGGCCAGCTTCCGTAGACCCTCGACGCCGTTCGCAATTCCCTTCCGGTAAATTTCCGCCAGGTTTTCCTCATCCTCCGGCGACACCGCGACAATCGTCTTGCCGCATTTCAGGTGACGAACGCCGGCAGCGGCTAAAAGGGGATAAAGAAGGCGCCGCCCCTCCACGCAGAGCCGCGCCTTCAAGGAACCGGGCTGATAATACATGCCGCCGTGAATCACCCCCGAGTTCCGGCTGGACGTCTCGCGGCCGGGGGCGTCGTGGCGTTCCAGAAGAATCGGCCCCCGGTTTCCATCCGCCAGGGCTTTGAATATGCCCAGGCCGACCACGCCGCCGCCGATGATGACGACCTCCGTTTCCATGCTCGCGCCTTTATTTGCGTTTCCGCGTTTCCTCGTGCCTCACGACGCGTTCCCGGCCTGCTCCTTCGCCGCCAAACGCACCGCCCTCTCCATTTTCTTCCGCTCCGTTTCCGTGCGGATGCGCTTACGCATCCGCAAGCTCTCCGGCGTGATTTCCAGGAGCTCGTCGTCCTCCAAATACTCCAGCGCCGCTTCCAGGGAAAACTCGCGCGGCGGCGCCAAATCGGCGTTGCGGTCGTGCGCCCCCGACGCCCGGACGTTCGTCAATTTCTTCTCGCGGCACACATTCACGTCCAAATCGTCCGGCCGCGAATTCTCCCCCACAATCATCCCCTCGTAAACATCCGTCTGCGGGTGAATGAAGAACTGGCCCCGGAGCTGCAGGCCGTCCAGCGCATACGCCGTCGCCTTGCCCTGGGACGACGACACCAAAACCCCGTTCGCCCGGCCGGGGATGTCCCCCTTGTACGGTTCGTAATCCCAGAATACGTGGTGCATGACCGCTTCGCCGCGGGTCGCCGTCAGAAGCCTCCCGCGCAAGCCGATGAGGCCCCGGCTGGGAATCTTGAAGGACAAATGCAGGCCGCCGTTACGGTGTTCCATCTTTTCCAGGGCGCCTTTCCGGGCCCCGACCAGCTCCATCACCTTGCCGCTCGACTCCTCCGGCACGTCGATGGCGAGGTGTTCGATCGGTTCGTTTTTCTCGCCGCCGATGTCCCGGTAAACCACATTGGGGCGGCCGACGGCGAATTCGTAGCCTTCGCGGCGCATGGTCTCGATGACGATTCCCAAATGCAATAAGCCCCGGCCGCCGATCAGAAAACCTTCCGGCGTCGGCTCCATCCTGAGGGCGATGTTCGAACGGAGTTCGCGTTCGAGGCGATCCTTCAGGTGCCGGCTGGTGACGTACTGGCCCTCGCGCCCGAGGAAGGGGCTGTCGTTCGGCTTGAATTCCATGGTCAGGGTCGGTTCGTCAATCTCGACGGCCGGCAGCGCCTCGGGGTTCTCGGGATCGGCAATGGTGTCGTAGATGCCGATGTCCGGTATCCCGGTCACCAGGGCGATGTCCCCAGCCGAGACCTCCCTCACATTGGCCCGGCCGATGCCGTCGAAGGTCTGGACCGTTTCGATGTGCCCCCGGGCGGAACCGCCCAGCCGCAGCATGACCGTCACTTCCGACTTTTCCCTGACGCTCCCCCGCCTCACCCGGCCGATGCCGATACGGCCGACATAATCATTGTAGTCGATGGCCGCGACCTGCATCTGCAAGGGGCCGTCCACATCCGCCATGGGCGGGGGAATGACCTTGAGGATGGCGTCCAGGAGCGGCCGCATGTCCTGGGAGGGATCGTCCACTTCCGTTTTGGCGATGCCGTTCCTGCCAGAGGCGTAGATTACCGGGAAGTCCAATTGTTCCTCCGTCGCTTCCAGCTGGAGGAACAGTTCGAAGACTTCGTCGAGGACCTCGTGCGGCCGGGCGCCGGGGCGGTCGATTTTGTTAATCACCACCAGCGGCTTCAAGCCGGCCTGCAGGGCTTTACGGAGAACGAAACGGGTCTGGGGCATGGGGCCGTCGAAGGCGTCGACCAGGAGGAGGACGCCGTCGGCCATATTGAGGACGCGTTCGACTTCGCCGCCAAAATCGGCGTGGCCGGGAGTGTCGATGACATTGATCCGCACGCCGTTATAGTGAATGGCGGCGTTTTTCGAAAAGATGGTGATGCCCCGCTCCCTTTCGATGGCGTTCGAGTCCATGACGCAGGTGGCGACGTCCTGGTTTTGCCGGAAGACGTGACATTGTTTGAGGAGGGCGTCGACGAGGGTCGTCTTCCCGTGGTCGACGTGGGCGATGATGGCGATGTTTCTAAGGTTTGGGATAGGCTGGTTCATTGAACGTTTCGCGCTTTCGTATTTTGCCAAAGGTTTATTGAATAACCGCCGTCACGGTTTGTTTTGTCCGTCTGTGGCGGGCTTTTCGTAAAGCCCGTTTTCAGGCTTGACCGCACAAAAAATCCTCGATGGCGTCAAGTAACTTTTCCCGATCGGAATAGCTTTCGGTCGGAGCGGGCAAGGAGTCCCGGAACCATTGACCGTAGCGTTTCACCATGATCCGCCGGTCGGCGATAATCGCCACGCCGCGGTCGGTCTTCGAGCGAATCAGCCGGCCGAAGCCCTGGCGAAAACGAATCACCGCCGAGGGAAGTGAATAGTCCATGAAGGAATTGCCGCCCTCCGACTCGACTTGTTCGCAGCGGGCCTCGATGACCGGGTCCGTCTGCACGCCGAAGGGCAGCCGGGCGATGGTGAGGCAGGAGAGGGCGTCGCCGACCACGTCGACCCCTTCCCAGAACGAATGCGTTCCGAGGAGAACGCTGCGGTTCCCGCGCTTGAAAATCGAGGTGATGTTTTCGCGGGAGCCGGACCGGCCCTGGGCCAGAAGGTTCAGGCCGTCCCCCAGGAATTCCCGCTCCAGCACGTCGGCGACGCGGCTGAGCATGTCGTAACTGGTGAATAGGGCCATTCCCCGGCCGTCGGTGCGGCGGTAGAGGTCGGCCAGGAAATGGGCGAGGTCGCCGGCGTAGTCGCCGTCGCGGCCGCCCGGCTCGGGGAGGAATACCGGGGCGGCGACGAAACACTGTTTCCGGTAATCGTAGGGCGTGCCGGCGTTGAAGGTCGTGAGCCGCTTCGGGGGGATGTTCTGAATACCGAGGCGGCCGGCGATGAAGTCGAAGCGGTTTTTCACCGTCAGGGTGGCGGAGCAGAAAATGACCGTGCGCTTCTTCATGTAGAGCTGATCGAAAAGAAGCCCGCCGACCGTGACCGGCGCCGCGACCGCCCGCACCAGCCCCGGCTTCGCGCCCAGGCGCTCCAGCCAATAGACATACTCGCCGGAACCCGCCTCGAGGATGAAGGCCGCGTCGTCGGAGATTTCCGTTATCCAGGCTATGGACGCCTCGATTTCGCGGAGGTTTTCCTGCTGATAGGGGATCGTCCCCTCCTCCATTTCCCGGATTATCCCCGCCAGGGCGCCGAGGCCGTGCAGGACTCCGGCGACGGCGGCGAACAGTTCATGCCCGGTCTTTTCCACCGGCTCCCAAACGGCGGGGAGTTTCTCCTCCCGGCGGAACCGCGCGGAGTCCCCCTGCTTCTTCGCGACCAGGGCCGCCTCCAGGGCGAGGAAGAACGGCGGCAGCAGTTCGTGGGTCTGGGCCGCGGCGTCGCGGATTTCCTCGATGCGGCGGAAGGCGAGTTCCGCCAGATCCGGCTGGCTCCCCGACACTGCCGCGAACGATTTTTCCAGGGTGGCCATGAGTCCGGTCGACCCTTTGCGGCCGGCCCGGTGCACGCGATTGACGGCGGTGACGATGCGGGCGTGGGTGAGTTCGACGGCCAGGTGATTGGTCGCGGCGTCCTCGAGATTGTGGGCTTCGTCGAAAATCAGGTGGCGGTAGTCGGGGATGGCCGGGCTTTTTGACCCGAGTTCGGCGAAGACCAGGGAATGGTTCGCGACG
>JAVBRG010000141.1:0-17130 GCA_031548195.1 Planctomycetota bacterium
TCGAGTCATACTTCGTCAGCTCGGTCGGAAATAACTTTTTCTGCCTAGCCGCCGGCTGAAAAAGTGATTTCCGCCCTCGCTTCCTCGTCTGACACGATGATATACATTTTCACAATTCCAATAGACGTTCGGTATATACCGAACGCCTATTCACAATTCCAATAGACGTTCGGTATATCCCTGTCATGGCACAAAATCCTCAGCCCGGGCCAGGTCCGCATCGGTGGGAAGGGCGCCGGCAGCCAGGGCGGCCTGGAGAACCGGCCGGGGCAGGTTCGCCCGATGCAGGATAGCCTCGCTCCAGGCGCAGCCGGACAGGTCGGCGTCGTGGAAATTGGCGCGGGACAGATCCGCCCGCCGCAGGACCGCCCCGGCAAAATCGCTCCCCGAAAAATCGGCCAGGCGGAAATGCGCCCCTTCCAGCACCGCCCCGGCGAAGACCGCCCCGCCCGCCCGGGCTTCAGTGAAGTTCGCCTGCTTGAAATTGCCCCGGCGGAAATCGGCCCCGGACAGCTCCGCCCGGATGAAGGAGGCGTTTTCCCCCGAAGAGCCGGCAAGGCTGGCGCCGGACAGGCGGGCCCGATCGAAACAAGCCACCGCCAGCTTGCAATCGACAAACCTCGCCCCTGCCAGATTGCCGCCGTCGAATTCCGCCAAGCTGAAATCAATTCCCGTCAACACCGCTCCGGCCAAATCCACCTTCCGCCACTCCGCCTGTCCGGCGGCGAAACCGCTCAGTGTGACCCCTTTCAGGCGGGTCCGGTCGTCCATGATGCTCCGGGACATATCCGCCCCGGTGAAATTCGCCCCCGACAAATCCGCCCCCGACAAATCCGCCATATGGAATTTCGCGCCGGCCAGGGAGAGGCCGCGTAAATTCCCCCCCTGCAAATCGGCGCCGCTGAAATCGGCCCCGGTCAAAACCGCGCCGACCAGGTTCGCCCCGGTCAAGGCCGCGCCGGAGAAAATCGCGCCGGTCAGGTCGCAGCCGGACAAATCCGCGCCGGTCAAATCCGCATTCCGGAAATCCGCCCCGCGGCAGGACCGCCCCGCCAGGACCGCCCCTTCGAGGAGCAATCCCGACAGATCCATGCCGTCCGCGTTCACTTCCGGCGGAAGAACCCCGGACAAGAGCGCCAAGGCGAATTCCTCCGGCGACAGGAGATTATGGGAACTGTTTTCCGGCACTCTCAACCCCCCACGTCAACCTTGTTCTGGCTTGGCGACAAAGCCGTCCCCACCGTGTTCTGGGGGACTCCGTTGTGCTTGGTCGCGTCCCCCATCCGTACCGAGGGTTTGCCTTCGATCTTCACCTTCATGCTGCCCTTCAAAAAACCGCATTCGCCCCGGTTCTTCCCGGATATTACCCCCCCGGCCGTGCCGGGCTCGTCGCCGCTGGACTGCTTCACCACCGTCTTCAAAGTCGCCGCCTTCGACCCGGCAATCTTCACCTTTGACGACAGGGTACCCGAATCCGCCGACGACATCATCGCGGTATTCGGGTAAGGCATCGGCACCGGACCGGTCGGCGTCGGAGTTTTGCAAATGTCCGTCGGTCCCGTGCTCATCAGGTTCCCTTTTTGGTTCGTCAGGGCGAAAGGCATCACGAAGCCCTCCCGTTCCCGAAGGCGAACATGGCTTTCTTCAGGTCGGCGCCGCTGAACCTGGTGCCGGCGTCGGCTTTGGCGCCCAGGAACTGGGCGGCGTAACAATTCGCCCCCGAGAAGTCGGCCCCACCCAAAGCGCAGCCGGACAAGGTCGCCTCGAACAAATCCGCCCGGAACAGTTTGGCCCTACGCAGAACGCTTTCGCTGAAGTCGGCCCGGCGGGCGATGATGCGGGACAACTCGGCACCGGACAAATCCGACCGCGCCAGGCGCATACGGGTCAACACGGCGTGCAGGAAAATCCCTCCGGGACAGTCGACGTCCTCCCAGGTGGAGTCGGTCAGGTCGGCTTCGGTAAAATCGGCGCCGGCCAGGCTGGAGCGTTCGCCGGCGCGGGAATTCACCAGGGCCGCCTTCCGCCACAGGCTGTTCGCGGCGCTTATGCCGTATAGGGCGAGGCGGGGAAGGCGCGCGCCGGTGAAATCCGTTCGGTTCAGCCAGGCGCCGGAGAGATCGGCGTATTCGCCCACCGCCTCCCGCCAGACGCCGTGGTCGAGAACCGCCTTCCGTAGATCGGTTCCGTCCATGCGGACACCGCCGCAATCGGCGGCCTCGAGGCGGGCTTCGGCCAGAACGGCCTGGTTCAGGACCGCCTGGGCGAGTTTGGCTTTGCTGAACACGGCCCCGGTGAAGTCCCCGTCCGTAAGGTCGGCTCCGGCGAGGGCGGCCCCGTCGAACCGGGCGTTCGCGGCGCGGGCCAGGGATAGATCGGCGCCATTGAGGCGGGCTTGGAGAAAAACCGTTTCCTGCAGGGAGGCGCCCCGGAAGTTCGCGCCGTCGAGAATGGCGCCGTCGAAGCGGGCCATGTCCAAAAGGGCGCCGGAGAAGTCGGCGTTAGCCAGATCCCGGCCGGAAAAATCGCTCCGGCCGAGGTCCAGGCCGGCCAGGGATTGGCCTTGGCGGATGGCCTGCAGGACAATTTCCATGGCTGATTCCGGCATCATTGGTCCCCTGTGGAGAAGTGTTGACTATACCACGGATTATACAAAAAGCCGCGAGTCTTGTCGACTCGCGGCTTACGCTTTTTTAATGCGGTCACCTCATCCTCAGCATAAACCCGCCTCGTGCATCATGTCGATGTGGCAAGCCTCCAGCGGGCGGCACGCCCCCAGCGCCTTGGTGATGAAAGTCATCTTCGCCGCCAGTTCCGTCACCTCCAGCAAATCGAACGCCTTGAGCATCGTCGGCCCCAGGGTTATCGCCCCGTGATTCTTCATCAGGCACACATTCGCCGCACTCATCGCGTCCGCCACAATCCCCGCCAGTTCCTTCGACCCCGGCGACGCAAACGGCGCCTGGACAATTTCCTTCAAAAGGAGAAACGTTTCATTGGTCAAATTGGGGAGAATTTCCATGTTCATGCAGGCGAACGCCGTCGCAAAAGCCGGATGCGCATGCACCACCGCCCCCACCTCCGGACGCCGCTTGAACAGCTCGGTGTGCAAATCCACCTCGATGGTCGGCTTGTACTTGGGGGTGAGATTCTTGCCGTCCAGGGTGACCATGAGCACCTGGTCCGGCTGCAATTCGCCCTTGTCCAATGCCGATGGAGTGATCAGGACAATGTTGTCCGGGCAGCGGAGACTGATGTTTCCGCCGGAGCAGGTGGTCAGATTCTTGTTATACAACCGCCGCATGAAGTAAGCCACTTCCTCCCGCTGCGGCGCCAGTTCCTCGTAAATTCCCATGATGGTTTTTCCCTTTGCCGGTTTTGACCCCCGGCTTCGCCTGGTCGACTTTGCCTAAGCACCCGCGAAATACTGTTTCGCCGGCCCTAACCCAAGAATTGCTTCCGTAAAAACACCAGGGATTCCGCGATCTCCCGGTCCAGGGCCTCCCCGGTCACTCCCGGACGCAAATCCCGCCACACCTTGATTTCCGATCCCACCGTTCCGCCCGGCTTCACGAACGGTTCCATGACAATCCCGCCCCGGTAGCCGATGTCCCGAAGCGCCTTCCCCATTTCCGCCCAGGGCATATGTCCCTGTCCCGGCACCTTGCGGTTGCACTCGCCGACGTGGAAGTGGCCGAGCAGCTTGCCGGCATGACGAATGGCGTCCCCCATGAAATCCTCCTCGATATTCATGTGGAAACAGTCCAGCATCACCTTGACGTTTTTCTTGTCAACCTCCTTCACGAAATTTACCCCTTCCTCTGAGGTATTCAAGAGGAAATGCTCGAAGCGGTTCACCACCTCCATCATCAATTCGACCCCGTGATCGGCCGCGAAATCGGCCAGTTCCTTCGTCGACTCGATGGCCCGCGCCCGCACGCCCGGTTTGTCCACCGGCTTCGTGTAATCGCACGGCCAATAGGAATAAATTATCCCGCCAATCGACGGCACCCCCAATTTCTCCATCGCGATAATCCCCCGCCGGAGACGCTCCTTCCCCCGCTCCCGCACCGCCGCGTCGGTCGAGGACACGTCGCAGTTCTGCGGCATGCCGATGCCGGCGGTCATGCCAATCCCCGCCTTGGCCGCCGCGTCCTTGATCCCCTTAATCCCGGCGTCGCTCATTTCCGAAATGTCGTGCGCCCCGACCTCAAGAAGGTCAAACCCCAATTTCGCCACCTTGTCGAGGTAATAATGGTAATCCGCCTTCCACTCCTGCTCCCAATACGCGTAGTAGGTGCCGAATTTCATGTGATCTCCTTTGGTGGACTTTTGGGGAATTCGCGCCAGCCGCCGCTCGAATTCCCCAGAAGTTTGGGTAGTTTTTCAATGCCATTTCTGTGGAAGCGCCTCACCGGTTCGGCAAAAACACCTTTTCCTCCCACAGCCCCCGCAATGCCTCGCGGCCCTCCTCCAATGATGAAAACCAGCCCAGGGCCACCGCCTGCGCCAGCGCGTTTCCCAGGGTCGTCGCATTGGCCGGACCCGTCCGCACCGGCAAACCGGAACGGTCGGCAATCCATTGATTAAGCAGATCGTTACGGGCGCCGCCGCCGATCACCAGAATCTCCTCCACCGCCCGTCCGAGAATTCCCCCGAGTACCCCCGCCAAACGCGCCGCCTTCTCGGCCAGGCCCACATACACCAGCGCCGCCGCACCCCCCCGCCAGAGCGACCCCGCCGGCATCCCCGCCACTTCCCACAGCGTCCGCTTCATGTCGGGGGTGTTCGCCAGACGCGGGTCGTCGATGTCGAAAGTCATGCCGGGGCGGTAACCCTCGGCGGCGAGGCGATTGTAATCCTCCCAGGTCCAGGCCCGGCTGTCCTCCCGCTCCCAGGCCCTTTTCAACGCCTGGGCCGGCAGACTGCCCATGTTGATGACGTTCAGGACCACGCCCTCGAGGCCGCCGACGTTCGAGAATTTCCCGGCGAACGTTTCGTCCGTAATCACCGGCTCCGGCAATGACGCGCCCATGCACCACCAGGTGCCGGCGGAAATGGTCAGGACGGTCCGGCCGGGGGGAACGCTCGCGGCGGCGTAGGCGCAGGCGGTGTCGTGGTTCGAGGGGAGGAGAATGCGGAAAGGCGCGAAACCGAGGCTTTCCGCCAGACCTTTCGGCGTGAACCCCAGGGTCTCGCCGGGTCGGCGGAGAGGCGGCATTTTGTCCCGGGGCAAATGCAGGCGGGCGAAAGTATCCTCGCAGTATCCGGCGTCGGGCACGCTCCCCAGGTGGCCGGTGGTGAGCCAGGTGAACTCCACCGCCCTCATCCCGGACAGCCAATAATTGTACAGTGACACCAGGGGCATGAACATGCCGGCCGCCGCGACCATTTCCGGCATTTTCCGGCTGGCCCAATAAACCTGGTTCAAGACCAGGAAGTCGTTCGGATAAACTCCCGTCCGGCGGTAACGTTCGCGGCCCGGGCTGGCGGCTTCGATTTCCGCGCGGATTTCAGTGAAGCGTTCGCAATGGCTGCAGCAGGCGGGGAAGATGGGGTCGCCGTCCGGCGAAAGCCACAGGCCGTCCGAACCCCAGCTGTCGATTCCGAAGGACACCAGGTTCCTGTCCCCGCCGGCGGCGCTGCGGCAGAGGCCCTCGAGCATCCCCTCGTAAACGACCTGCGGATTCCAAAAAGTGCGGCGGCGCGCCACTCCGTGACGGTCCGCCTGGTAGAATTCGTGCAGAGGATGGGTGAAGTCGTGCCGGGATACGAGGGTGAAGCGGTCCCGGCCTGGTCCGGCGCGCCGGGTCAGGGTCGAGACCCTGCCGCCGGACGCGCCGACGTCGGCTACGCCGATGCTTTCCGATGCAGCTTCCGACATGTTCTATTCCGCCTTTCCCGCGCCGCCGCCGTTCCGGCGGCGTGACGCATTACGCAAAGCCCAGGGCAGGTACCAACGCTTATTACAGTATTTGATTGCCAGGGTGAAAATCAAGACCGCGCCCCACATCGCCAGGTTGATGTGCTGGCTCACCCCGTACAAGTTTAAACCCGTGGAAATGACCTGCAGCACGAACAGGGACACCACCAGCCCCCCCACCCGGCCGAAGCCGCCGTTCGGATCGGCCCCGCCCATGATGATGGCGAGGACGGTCAACAGCAGATACGAGTCGCCGTAACCCATGCGCGCCGAATTGAAGCGGGCATTCATGACCAATCCCGCCACCACACACATCAGGCTCGAGAACACGTAAATCCCGATCAGCACCCGGTGGGTGCCGACGCCGGAGAAATAGGTGGCGTTGATGTTCGAGCCGGACATGTAGACGTATTTGCCGAAGCTGGTTTTCTCCAGCACCAGGGCCGTGCCCAGAGCCGCGACGATAAACACGATCATCGGCATGGGGACCCCGTAGACGGAACCGTTCCCCAGGAATTGAATCATGGGCGGCATGCCGCTAATCGGGGCGCCGCGGGTCAACGAAATGCCGATGCCTTTAATCAGGGTCAT
Source organism: Planctomycetota bacterium (assembly GCA_031548195.1). Classification (GTDB taxonomy): domain Bacteria; phylum Planctomycetota; class SZUA-567; order SZUA-567; family SZUA-567; genus JAJBSZ01. The sequence continues at coordinate 6,515 of JAVBRG010000141.1, forward strand.
TACCGCCAGGGTCGTCAAGGTGGGGTGGACGCCCACATACGCGACCATCGCCCCGATTCCCGCGCCGATTGCCGCCGCGATGAGGCAGGCGCCGGCGAACCCGAGGGCAATCCACAATAATTGCACCGGGAGCGGGGCGTCCGGGGGGATTTGCGTGGTCCACAGCCAAGCCATGAACAGGCTGGCGAGGTTCGCGGTGACGATGATGGCGAGATTGAAGCCGGCCGAAATGAAAGGGAGGAACATGGCGAGGGTGAGAAGGCCCATTTCCGGCATTTGGAAAGCCATCGACTCGAAGGTGCCGGCGGTGAAGAAGCGCCCGGGCATGAGGAGGCTGAAGAGAACGATGCCCGCGACCAGCAGGGCCGGGAGGCCGAAGGAGGGGAGCTTGAGCCAGAGGTTCGGACCGGGGGGTGAAAGCGGTTCGGCTTTTACTGACATCGTGACAACTCCTAAGCGAGTGCGATATATTGGAGGTTAAATAATGTTATACCGAACGCCTATTGGAATTGTGAAAACGTATCTCATCGCGTCATACTTCGTCAGCTCGGTCGGAAATAACTTTTTCTGCCTAGTGCCCCATAAAGCCTAAATCTTCGGATAGCTTTCCGTTTTCGTGCCCTTGGGCTGCGTTGGAGCTTCTTGACAATATGTTCAATATTGCCTGCGACGCTCCGCCTTGCCCAAGGGCACGAAAACGACAATTTATCCGAAGATTTAGGCTTTATGGGGCACTAGCCGCCGGCTGAAAAAGTGATTTCCGCCCTCGCTTCCTCGTCCGACACGATGATATACATTTTCACAATTCCAATAGACGTTCGGTATATGGCACCGGCGGCCGCAGGTCACGCGAACCCCACATCCGTTTCCTTGCGCTTCCCATAATGCGTCGCCACCAGGGCGATGACGATGACCGGCCCCACAATCACGTCGGAGAAATACGACGACACCCCGAACAGGTTCAGGCCGTTTTTGAGTAGCCCGATCAGGAACACCCCGAGGATTGTCCCGAGAACGCTTCCCTTGCCGCCGGTGAAGGAGCCGCCGCCGAGGACCGCCGCCGCCAGGACGTCAAGCTCCCGGCCGACCAGGGCGTTGGGGACCACTTCCTCGACCCGGAAGACCTGGGTGATGCCCCCGACCGCCGCCATGACCCCGAGGTAACCGTAGGCGAACAGGTGCAGGAGGCCGAGCCTCACCCCGAGGCGGCGCGCGGCGTCGGGGTTGCCGCCCATGGCGTAGAGTTGCCGGCCGACGGTGGTTTTCCGCAGGAGGAAGGCGGTGACCAGGGCCATCGCCAGCATGATGAAGGGCGCGAGGCCCATGGTGTAACGCTGTCCCGAGATGCTGAAATTCGCCACCGATCCGCAGTAGCGGAGGATCCAGTCGGGGAGGGTGTACATGCTGCGTCCGCCGGAGGCGTACATCAGGCAGCCGAAGAGAATGCTTTGCATGCTGATGGTGACGATGATGGAGACGATGTTGAGATAGTAGATAAGCACGCCGTTCAGGACGCCGATGGCGAGGCCGATGAGGCAGGCGGCGAGGGCGCCCAGGGGGAGGCTCGCCTCGAAGCCGAGTTTGAAGGAGAGGAGGACGGTCAGGTACTGGACAACCGAGGCGGTGGCGAGGAAGGAGATGTCGATGCCGCCGGTGACCAGCACTACCAGGAGGCCCATGGCGAAAATGCCGGTGACGGAGTAGCTTTCCACCAGGTCGAGGAAATTCCCCATGGTGAAGAAGACCTTGGTGGTGAGGGAGAAGAAGACGGCGATCGCCAGCATCACCAGGGCGAGATAGAGGACGACCCGACTGCCGTGGTCCTTTTTACCGTGTTTATCAGCCATTTTCCACCGCCTCCGCTATTTCATGCTCCGAGGATTTATCCGGATCGTACTCGCCGGCGACCGTCCCCTGCCGGAAATGCAGGATGCGGTCGCAATTGAAATAGACCTCCGGAACCTCGTCGGAAATGATGATGACGGCGATTCGCTCCGCCGCCAGCTTGTGAATGAGCTTGTAAATGCTTTCCTTCGCCCCGACGTCGACCCCGACCGTCGGCGAGTCGAGGATGAGGATGCGGGGATTGGTGAGAATCCATTTCGCCAGGGCGACCTTCTGTTGATTGCCGCCGGACAGGGTCGCAATGGGATTGGCGGGGTCGTCGACCTTCACCTCCAGCCGCTTGACCCACTCGGTCACGGTGGCGGAGCGCTTTCGGGAACTGATTAGGCCGAGGAATCCCTTCAGGCGGTCCAAGATGGTGACGACCATGTTGTCGGCGACCGACTGCGGCTGGACGAGGCCGATGGACAGCCGGTCCTCGGAGAGGTAACTAATGCCGGCCCGGATGGCGTCCCGGTGACTGCGTAGGCGCACGGCCTTTCCGTCGACGAGGATTTGTCCCGCATCGGGTTTGGTCATCCCGAACAGGCTCAGGGCCAGTTCGGTGCGGCCCGAACCCAGGAGACCGCAGAGGCCGAGGATTTCCCCTTCCTTCAAACTGAAGGAGACGTCATGGTACTGCCCCTCGCGGGCGAGGTTTTTCACCTCCAGGATGGTGCGGCCGGTCGCGGTGTTCAGGGGCTTTCTGGTAAAGGCGATTTTCCGGCCGGTGATGAGTTCGGAGAGGCGGTGCTCGTTCATTTCCTTGGCGGGATAAGTGCCGATTTTCACGCCGTCCCGGATGACCGTCACCCGATCGGACACCTCCATCACCTCGTCCAGGCGGTGATTTACGAAGATGACGCAGATGCCTTTCGACTTGAGGTAGCGGACGGTGTTGAGGAGGTGGTTGACCTCGACCCGGGTCAGGGACGCCGTGGGCTCGTCCATGATGACCAGTTTGGCGTCGGCTACGAGCGCCCGGCAGATGGCGACCTGCTGCCGCTGGGCGATGGAAAGGGAGGATACCAGGCTGTCCAGGTTCAGGTCGAAGGCGAGCTCGTGGACGATTTCATCGGCCTTCCGCCTGAGGCGTCCGGCGCTGTAAAGCCCGGGGCCGCCGAGATTGTATTCGAAGGCGATGTTTTCGTAGACGGTGAGATTGGGGAAGAGGGCGAGGTCCTGGTAAATGACCTGGACCCCGTAACCGCGCGACTCCTGCGGGGTGAGTTCCGCGTGTTCGCGGCCGGCGATGGTGATGCTGGCGCCGCGGTCGGGGCGGTAGGTGCCGGAGATGATTTTCGCCAGGGTGCTTTTTCCGCAGCCGTTGGCGCCGCACAGGCAGTGGACTTCGCCCTTTTCCAATTCGAGGTCGACGTCCTTCAGGGCGTAATTGCCGCCGAAGCGCTTTGAAACGCTTTTCAGGATGACGATGGATTCCTTGGTGGAGCCTGTGCCGTCGGCTTTCGCGGGGGGAGCGGCTACGGCGCTTTCGCTCATGGGGGAACTCCTGAAGAGGTGGTGCTGACTTGGACAATTTACACCCCGGTTCAACGCAGTGACGCCGGAATGACGTGTGGGGTAGGATGCGGCGTAACAGGGTCCGGTGACACGCCGCGCCGCCGCCGTTCAAGCACGCGACTGTTGTGGATGCGGTTCCCACAACAGTCGCGTCGCAGGGTTACAGACCCATCTTGACCAAACGATCGATGTTTTCGAGATCCAGCGATTCCACCGCCTGGCCGAGGATGACCTTGGTGTCCTGGTCGACGGAAACCTTGCCCATGCCATCAATCGTCATGCCGTCGGTGAAGGTCTTGCCGTCCATGACCATGCGGCCGATGCGCACGAAAACTTCGCCGGCGGCCATCGGGTTCCAAATGAAGCCGCCCTTGATGGCGCCCTGCTTCAGGAGTCGCTCGCCCTGGCCCGGGGAATAGCCGCCGAAGACGACGACGTCGTTGATTTTGCCCTTTTGCGCCACGGCGCGGCCGGCGCCGATGGGGCCTTGCGAACCGAAGGTGAGGATGCCCTTGAGGTCAGGGTACTTGGCCAGCAGCTCGTTGGTGGTGCGCAGGGTGTCGTCCATGGATTCGGCGACGCCGAAGCGGTCGGCGACGAGTTCCATCTCGGGATAGTATTTTTTCTGCATGGCGATGGCGGCGTCGGCCCAGGCGTTGTGGAGGGGGACGGTGAGGGAGCCGACGTACACGGCGTACTTGCCCTTGCCGCCGATGAGGGCGGCGAAATTGTCGATGTGCTGCTTGGCGTAATACTCGACCGAGACCAGTTCGAAATCCCAGTCCTTGTTCACCTGTTCGGGACCCTCGTGGACGATGACCTTGATACCCTGATCGCGGGCGCGCTTGAGGACCGGTTCCAGGACCTGCATGTCATTGGGGACGATGCCGATGACGTCGACCTTCTGGGCGATGAGGTCTTCGAGGGCGCGGACCTGCATGGCCGGGTCGGCGGTGGTGGGGCCGACCATCCAGGCGTCGACGTTTTGCTTGGGCGCTTCCGACTTGATGCCGGCTTCCAGGGCGTTGAACCAGGGAATGCCGCCGATTTTGACCACGATGCCCATCTTGAAACGCTCGCCGGCGAAGGACTGTCCGGCACAGAGGATCGCAACCGCGAGGAACGCCAACATGGCTCTACGCATACCGTTCTCCTTTTATCAACTTTGGCTTTCAGCACTGCTTCGTCGCGTCGAGGCGCGGAGGACCAGCTCCACCGGCACCTTGATGTTTTTGTTTTGAATGGGTCGCTTCTCCATCATCGCCTGCAACAGGCGCGCCCCCTCCCTACCCAGGGCCGAGGCGTTCTGTCTGACCGTGGACAGGGCCGGCCGGCAGTATTCGCAGAAGGAGATGTCGTCGTAGCCGACCACGTTGACGTCCTGCGGCACCCTCAGCCCCGCGTCCTCGATGCCGTAGACCGCGCCGATGGCGCCGATGTCGGAGGAGACGAAAAGCCCGTCGAAGCGCCGCCCCTCCTCAATCGCCCGCCGCACGTTTTGCCGCGCCGCCGACATGGTGAGGGGGGAGAGGATGACGTCCTTCGCCGTCCAGGCCACGCCCCGCTCGGCCAGGTATTCGGCAAAGCCGGTCATGCGGTCGTTCACGGTGGCGAGGCGCTTCAGGTCGTCGGCGTGGCAGAGCATGACCGGCCGCCGCGAACCCGCCTCGACCAGGGCCCGGGCGGCCAGGCGCCCCCCCTGGCGGTTGTCGGAGCTCACTCCGGCGAGGGCGCTGTCGTCATTGGGGATGCGGTCCAGATAAACCACCGGCGCCTCGACTTCGGCCGGGTTCAGGGGAAAGCGGGAGATGTAAATCAGGCCGTCGATGCCCTTCCCCCTGAGGCTGGCGAGGATGGACTCGTTACGCCGCGCGTTTTCGCCGGCGTTGCAGATGAAGAGGGAATAGGCCTGGTCGAAAAAATGCCGCTCCACCGCGTTGGCGATCAGGGCGAAGAACTCGTTGGCGATATCCGGCACCACCAGGCCGATGGCGCGGGCGGTGCGGGTCCTGAGCGCCTTGGCGGCGACATTGGGGGCGTAGCCCGTTTCCTTCACCAGGGCTATGACCATGTCGCGCGTCTTGCTGGAGAAACGCCCGTTGTTGTTGAGGACGCGGGATATGGTCGCGGTGGAAAGATTGGCCATTTTCGCAAGCTGTTTGATGGAAACGGGCGCTTTTTTGGCGAACACGTTTTTCCCCGGGTGATGGTCAAGCCGCTAGCGCATTGTACCTTAAGGTACACTACACTAGGACGGCGGCCGGCGATAGCCCCCGCTGCAGCCGTCGCCATGACGGCCATGCAGAAACAATTCCCGGCGCGCGACGCGGATTCACCGGTTGGGCAGGGGCAGGGACAAACTGAATGTGTGGGAGCGGGCAATAGGCAGTGGGTAATCGTTTACTCAGAGTCGAATAATGAAATTAATATAACACACTTTTTCATCTTGGCAAGTTTTTTTCCATCTTTTTTTTACCTAATCGCGTTGACGCGGCTTGCGCCGGCGGTTAAAATCCGGGGTGGCGGTTGTGGCAGGAAGATGATAGTTTCGTCTTTACGGAGTGTAAGCCATGTTGGGTAAAACAGGTCTCGCCATTGTCCTCGCCCTGATTGTTCCCGCCGTGTACCTGGTGGGGGAAGCCCGCACCCGGCTTGACCGCCTCGCCGCCCCGATGCGGCAGTCGTTTCAGGACATGGTCTACATGCCCCGGGGCAACGCCCTGAAAATCCTCGCTTGCGGCTTCGACACACCCCTCGCCGACGCCCTCTACGTCAAGGGGCTGATTTACTATTCGGAAGCCGTCCTCAATCGCTTCGGTGACAGCGCCGGGCAGCAGAGCGGGCAAAAATACACCCACGAACTTTTCGACGTCATCACCGACCTCAGCCCCCGCTTCACCCGCGCCTATCAAATGGGTTCCATCTTCCTCACCTCCGCCGTTTCCCTCGACATGAACCGGAAGGGTCAGGCGCTGCTGGCAAAGGGCGTGGACACTTTCGATCAAATCGAGGCGAAAGGCGAAACGGTGCCGGTGGACCCGCGCTGGCTTTTTCACCTTCTTCTGGCCACCACCAACGAAGTCACCATCGCCGGCAAGGTTCGCGCCACCGGGGACATCGCCGGCGCGGCGGAGGCCAAGCGGCAGGCGGCGGAACAGTTCCAGCTGGCCGCCATGTCGCCGCAGGCGCCGGGCTATGTCATGCGCGCCGCCGTGGGTTACCAGACTTCCGCCACCGGCGGGGATCTGTTCGCGGCCGGGCAGGCCATATTGGGGGTGTGGCACGAACTTTACCGCGAGGCGGTTAGGCGGAACGACAAGGAACTCGTCGCCGAATTGGAAAAACGGATCCAGGACGCCGACCAGGATTTACGCAATTTAAGCGACACGCGCCGGCTCGAAACGGAATGGTCCCGGGCGGGACGGCGTTTTCGCGCCGAACAGGGCCGGCTGCCGGAAGGTCTGGAGGATCTGGCCCGGCGGGGTTACATCCCCCCCCCTCCCGCCGCGCTTCCCCTGGACCGGCCGGAAAGCCCCGACCGCTTTCTGGTTCTCCCCGACGGGTCGTTCCGCAGCAGGGGTTTGGCGGATATGGTCAAGAATAATCAGGAAACCTATCTCTTCAACGTTGTGAATCTTTACCGGCGGGCGAACAAGGGCCGGTGGCCGCCGGATCTCGAGACGTTGGTCAAGGAAAAATACCTGTCCGCAATACCGGTCCCGCCTCTGGCCGAACTGGGTCAGGTCTACCGGTATAATCCCAAAATCGGCTTGGCCAAGGCGCAAATGCCCGACTCCGAAGCGGAGGGTGAAGCGGGGGGTAGCGTTAAAAATTGACGAACGGATAAATAATAACCTTATGGAAAGTCAGATATACCGACGGCGGAGTGAAATTGCGTAAAGTTTAATTCACCACAGAGACACAGAGGACACAGAGAACCACGATTTCATTTAGCTACTGAACTTTTGCAAAGTGGCGATTAAACCGCCAATCGCCACTTTGCAAAAATCGTTTTTGCCCGAATTTCAAGGGTTTTTGATTTTAGGGCACCTCTAAAAATAGCTATTTTGCCCGCAGACGAGGAAGGGCGTAGTGGCAGCGTTTTGTAACACGCGGTGGTGGTTTGTGTTACAAAGCGCGAGAGCGAAGCCCTGACGAAGTATCCGGGCAAAAGAGCATTTTTAGAGCTGCCCCTTTACCAAATGACGCACATTCTCCGACCCCACCTATTCGCAAAAATGCCCATTTTATCGATGTTTTTTGAACCATCCGGGAAAAACACCATGCCATGTCACGATAAACAGTTGTCACTTTTTGACCAATAACCGGACAGCAGTGTGTTCATTAATGTCAGAAAATCCGCCTTCGGCATTCGGAAATACATATTTTTAACTTTCCCTAGCGCCTTTAATACGTTAAAATCGATCTTTACCTGGGAAATAGCGGCTGGCGTTATACCTCTCAAGGTATATTCGTAACGGCAGTGGTGAAATTGGTTTAGGAAAAAATCGGGCAACCGGAAAGTTGGTTGTCGATGGGTTTTGCGTGGGGAGGATGGGTATGACCAAACATATGGGTATCGTTTGGGCGATGCGCTTGGTTGGGCCGCGCGTAGTGTTCCTCGGCTTGCTGTTTCTGGCGCTCTGTCAGTTGGCGGACAGGTCCGGATGGGCGGTTGAATTGCAAATTCTAGGCGGTAATGGCGGGAACGGGGGAGCGTGGAAGAAGGTGGATCGTGACGGTACAGGCAACCCTGGCGTTGACGGTGAAAATGGCGCCATTGCCGGCGGGTTAGCCAATACCACCCAAGGTGGTGCGGGAGGGTCTGCCGGCATAGCCTATGATGCCTATGCCTCCGGCGGTCCCGGTAGCGCTGGCGGAACGTTTCAGTACATTTCGGGCGGAAAGGTTTTTCGAACATTTACCGGCGCCGCCGGTGGATTGGGAGGGGCGGGGTATTATAGCGATACTCCTACGGTGTATTACGCGCCCGGCGGCGGCGGTGGTGGCGGCGGAGTGGCTGCCTATTTGCATAACTCAACCCGAGTGGAATCGACAGTAACAGTCAAAGGCGGCGATGGCGGCAACAGTGGAGGAATCCTCGCCTATGAGAGTGCCGTGAATACTGGATTCAATTCCTATGTCAGCAGCGGCGGCGGTGGCGGCGGTGGGCAGGCCTTTATCGGTCCCCTCCCAGATAGTACCACCCCCCTCAACATCCTATTCACTAACGGGGTCAATGTGACCGGCGGCAATGGCGGGACAGGTGCCGAGGGGGTTTCTTATCAGAAAAACAATGCGCCGACGGTAAGCCCTGCCGCCTTCGGAGGCAGGGGCGGCGACGCCGGAATGGAGGTTAATTCCCTGAGCTATAACGGTATTTCTGGCGCCGGTTACATTACCGTCACGAGCGGCGCCAAGGGCGGTGGGGGAAACGCCGGCGGCGGCGGCGGTGCCGCCACACTGGACGTGCTCGATATGATGTTGGTCAATTCGCTGTCGATCAAGAAACAGCACGGCGCCGTCAATGTCGACATCGCCGGAGTGGATATGCGGTCCCTTTCGACCGTGGTTACCGTCAGCGGCACTCCGCTGGGCGCCAACGACAAAGTGGCTATCCGCAACCTTTATTTCGGCGCCGGGAGCGGCCTCACCTTCACTTCCCCTACCGCCCAGCGCATTACCTTGTCCGGCGACATCCAGGTCAAGGGCAAGACCAACCAGATAGACAGCAGGAACAGCTTTTTCGACAGCAGCGTCCCCTATAACGCGGTCGGCAAAAATCTCTATTTCCAGTTCAACGACAACAATATGGCGCCGGACGACGTCATGCTCAACGTCCGTAACCAGCCGATTCAGGTCGGCGCCGCCACCAACGTCGTTCTGGGCGCCACCTCGGCCATGAACTTGAACAACCTGGCGAAATTCACCCCCGGCCAGAAAGTCATTCTCATCGACAAGACCAGCGGTGCGGTCACCGAAAAGCCGTGGAGGCTCAACGTCGGCTCCACCGACATGGTCTTCAACGTCCTCACCGAAAACAACGCGCTCATCGCCAAGCTCCTGAGCGCGGACGCGGGCAAGGCCATGATCAACAACCTTTCCAACATGAGCCGGATCCTGATCATCCAAAACAAACAAAACTTGATCATCGATGTCGCCAAACTAATGGAGGCAATACAAGATCCCAACTTAACAATATTTGTGAATTCCACAGCAGCCACCGAAGAATGGCATCCCCAGTGTACCGTGCAAATGGACAGTGTATACACCATGGTTGGGATCAAGCAGGATCGGCCGACCAATTGGGGCAGTCTGCGCCTTGGCGCTTTCATTGACGCCGGCTGGGGGAAGTACTGGAGTGAAGAAAATTACGACGACTTTGACCTTCGCGGCGACGGCCACGCCAGGGCTTTCGGGGGCGGCGTCTTTGGGAGCATCCTCCTCCCCAACGGTTTCGGCGCCGACGCCAGTTTCCGTTCCGGCTACGTCGGGTCGGATTTAACGACCAATTCCGGCGGCATCGGCTACGACTCCTCCACCTGGTATGTCGGCGGCCACCTCGGCCTGTCCTGGCAGTTCGACCTCTCACCCAAATCGTGGCTCCGCCCCTACGGCCGCGTCCTCTGGGCGCACGAAGGCGAAGATTCGACCACCACCCGCGCCGGCGAAGAAGTCAGCTTCAATGCGGTCGATTCGGCTCGATTTCAAATCGGCGGCCGCTACAACCATCGGTTCAGCGATTCACTCTCCGGCTATGTGGACGTCAACTTGGAATACGAACCTAACGGCCGGGTCGGATCCTACCTGAACGGCATACCCATCCGCGGCTTCCGTACCCATGGCTATTACGGCAACCTCAACTTCGGCGCGTCCTGGCGGCAATGTCCGGAAACCGGCAAAGGCTGGGAAGTGTCGGCCGATTGCGGCATCGCCCTAGACTTCAGCAACCGGCGCACGGTTTCGGGAGGGGTGAATGTGGGATATGGGTTCTGAGTAAGGGGAGGCACCCCGGAAAAATCACCCAGCAACCGCTTGGCCCCGGCAATGCCGCGGCTCGCCTGCAGAAGAAAGTACGCCATGCCTCCGCCAATCACCACCCACAGCCAACCCTTCTTTTTGTTGCCAAGGCGGAAGCTGGTCTCGTCGGCGTGCACCACCGGGGCTTGAATAACCGCGGAGCGCACCTCTTCCACTGCCGGAACAAGAGC
>JAVBRG010000120.1:0-6576 GCA_031548195.1 Planctomycetota bacterium
CTATGAGCGTGAAGTCGTATAGCGGTAAAAAGGCGGTTCAATAAAATCCGGCCGAATGGCCGGTTGCGGGGTTTCAAAGGGGGCGCAACCAGCCCCCTTGTGATATGCGGTTTGTTTTTTAATGGATAATGAAATTATCCCATTAAAAAATTTCCTCTACGGAGCAAAGCGCCAGCGTGCTCCAAACTGAGGGGGATCGGTAATAAAGAACGCGTCTGTATTGGTTACTATGCCGCGATCGAGGTCGGCGGTAGGGAAACAGGAATAATTCCCTCCTCCCCTTTGGAGAAACGAGGATGCAACCCGGGGTGATGCAGCGGCTCTCGATTACTTCCTCGCGCGGCGCCAGCTCAGGCGGGCGCCATGAGACGGCGCAATAGTGAGCAGCGGCCGCAGCTCAAGTTTGTGTAAACATAACTCTTTTTCCTGCCACATCGGACCTGATCCCACACGTCATTCCGGCGTCGCAAGCGTTCAACCGGGGTGAGGCAGAACTCGCCGGAATCCGGGCCGATGGACAATCGCTACCGTGGCGTTTGCTTCTTGTCTTACGGAGGTGTAAGTTCCGACCCTGATAGGGCGTTTAGTGGAACCACCGAGCGACGTAGTGACGGTTTATCGGCCTGGATTCCGGCGAGTTACGCTTCCCCCCGGTTCAAACTTTGCGGCGCCGGAATGACGAGTGGGGGGAGTGCGGCGTAACAGGGCTGGGAGCCGCCGTTCCCTCGCCTAGACGTTACCGCTGACGTGTGGGGAGGGGGCAGGCGTAACAGGGATGCGGATTGACGTAACAGCGCTGAGATGCGCCCCTAACACCCCAGGTTGCATCCGGGTCTTTCCAAAGAGGAGGAGGGAACTACTTCTCTTTCCCTACCGCCGACTGGTTCGCGGCATAGTAACCGATGCAGACGCGTTTTTGATTACCGATACCACTTTGTTTGGAGCACGCTGACGCTTTGCTCCGTAGAGGAAATTTTTTAATGGGATAATTTCATTATCCATTAAAAAACTATAACCGCATTTCACAAGGGGAGTGGTTCCGCCCCCTTTGAAACCCTGCAACCGGCTATCCAGCCGGATTTTATTGAACCGCTTTATTACCACCTTCCTGCCGCCAATTCCCCCGGCTCACTTCCTGTCGGCACCGGTAAACCGATTCGACATATGCTTCTCAATCTCCCCCTCCGGCACCACATGACCATCCAACATATGAATCCTCCTCCTACCAAATTTCGCCACATCAGGGTCATGCGTAACAATCACAATGGTACGACCCTCTTCATTCAAATTATGAAAAAGGGCCAGAATCTCCGCGCCAGTTTTCGAATCAAGATTTCCCGTGGGCTCGTCGGCAAGAAGCAGGGAGGGACGGCTGACCAACGCCCGCGCCACCGCCACGCGCTGACGCTGCCCGCCGGAAAGCTTGTTCGATTCGTTGTTGAGACGTTCGCCGAGACCAACGCGGACCAGCGCCTCGGTGGCCATGGGCCGGGGGTCGTGGATGCCGGCGTACATCAGGGGGAGTTCGACATTTTCCAGGGCGGTGAGTTTGGGGAGCAGGTGGAAGCCTTGGAAGACGAAACCGATTTTCCGGTTGCGGATGCCGGCCAGGCGGTCGCCGGAGAGTTTGGCGACGTTTTCGCCGTCGAGGAAGTATTCGCCGGAGTCGGGGCGGTCGAGGCAACCGAGGACCTGCATGAGGGTGCTTTTGCCGGATCCGGAGGCGCCGGTGATGGCGACCATTTCGCCGGGTTGAACCAGGACGTCGACGCCGTCGAGGGCGCGGATTTCCTGGTCGCCGATATGGTAGGTTTTGCGGAGGTTGCGGGCGTCGATGACTGGGGTGGACATGGGGGTGCTTCCTGTGCAAGGGGGGCGGTCAATCTCACCACTTCATCACGGCGGCGGGCTACCTAAAACCCCGGCGGCCGCGGCCGCCGTTCGCGAGCCTTGCCAGCCCAGCGGCTCTGGCCGGCATCCTGCAGAATGACCTGTTCACCTTCCGACAAACCGGAAGTGATTTCGATGCGGTGACCGTCGGTGATGCCAGTCTCGACCTTCCGCTCCTCGTGCGTACCGTCCGGCTTCAACACGGTGACGTATGCCTGGCGACGCGAGTAATCGACCCGGCCGCCGGCGGCTCTGCCCTCGGAACGACCGTCCGAACGCCGCCCCGCACCGGTTTTTACCGCAGCGGAGTCTGGCGCTTTTACGTCGGCGTCGGCACCGGAGGCCGGCGGTTGACCCGATGCGGGTTTTCGAGAGGAATCGGCCGTGCCGGTTCCGGTCCCGTCGCCGGCGTCTTCTACGGCGGCTTTCCGTACCACGGCGGAAGCGGGGACCAGCAGGGCGTTTTTCCGCTCGTCGACCAGGATTAGAACGTTGGTGGTCATTTCCGGTTTCAGAAGACCCTTGCGGCGGCCTTCGACCTCGACCTTCACGTCGAAGGTGACGACATTGGATTCGACTAGGCCGGTGGCGGCGACCCGCACGACCCGGCCGGGGAATTCGACCCCCTTGTGGGCGTCGGCGGTGACGGTGGCCTTGACGCCGGGGACGACGCCGGCGATGTCGGCTTCGTCGACGGCGGCGATGGTGTAGACGCGGGAGAGGTCGATGATTTTCATGGCGGTGGTGCCGCCGCCCACATTGGAGACGCCGGAGGCGACGATGAAACCTTCCTGGATGGAACGGCTGGAGACGATACCGTCGATGGGGGCGAATATCTCGGTGTCGCGGAGCCGCTGCAGGGCGTCCTCGAGAGCGACGGTGTCGTTCTCGACCTGGGCTTCGGCGATGGGGATTTCCTGGCGGGTTTTGTCGAGTTCGAGCGACTGGACCTTCAGATCGTCCATCTTGATGCCGGCGTTGTCGAGGGCGGCCTGGGTTTGCACGCCTTTGGTTACGGCGGTGTCGTATTCCTCGCGGCTGATGACTTTCTGGTCGTAGAGGTCGCGGGCGCGGCGGAGGCGGGCGCGGAATTCGTCGCGTTCGGCCTGGGCGGATTTGAGGTCGGCGTTGGCGCGGGCGGTGTCGGCGGCGAGTTTTTCCTCGGCGGCGGTCACTCCCAGTTTGACCTGTTCCAGTTTGGCCTTGGACATGGAGAGGGTGGCTTTGAGTTTGGCGACCGAGCGTTCCTCATCCGTGGGGTCGAGTTTAAAAAGGAGCTGCCCCGACTTGACGGAGTCCGAAATATCGGCGGTGATTTGCACCACTTCTCCGGAGGCCTTCGACTTGATTTCGACTTCGCGCTCGGCCTCGACCCGGCCGGAGGCGGAGACGGTGATGGCGAGGTCGCCCCTTTCGACCGGAGCGGTTTCGATTTTCGGGGCGGCCGCTTCCTTTTCCTTGGCTTCGGCTTGCTGGCGGTAGTAATAGTAACCGCCGCCGGCCAGGGCGGCCAACACGATAAGGGCGAGGAGGGTTTTCATTTAATGCATCCTGTCAATTCAATGAAACGTAAGGGAACACGCGAGCGGTGCGGATTGTCTGAGATTGTATGAATAATCCTATATACAAACAAACGTTTTTCTTGGCTAGTGGATTCTCCACTCCGGTGGGTATACCGCCGACGCATTGAAATTGTGAATTTAACCACAGAGACACAGAGGGCACGGAGAACCACTTTATTATTGGTAGCTAAATGAAATCGTGGTTCTCTGTGTCCTCTGTGTCTCTGTGGTGAATTAAACTTTTCGCAATTTCACTCCGCTGTCGGTATAAACGCCTTTTCCCAACCTGAACCGGAAAGATCCGGGATTAGCGCGCGAGCGGCCGGATTTTACTTGACAATGCCGTTCGGTAATTGGATATTATTACGCTTTCTCCGGGGCTGCCGTCGAGGCGGTCGCGGTATTGTTTGTTGTGTGTTACTGAATGTTTCATTCAACCGCCCCATCTGCCGAGTCCATCGCGTTTTGTTGGCGCGGCCTGCGTGCAGTCGGTAAAAAAGGAGAATGTCATGGCCAACGAATGCGAAGTCTGCGGCAAAAAGACCACTTTCGGCATCAAGTACGCCCGGCGCGGCGCCGCCAAGGCCAAGGGCGGCTCCGGCGCGAAGATTTCCGGCAAAACCGGGCGCGCCTTCAAGCCGAACCTGCAGAACGTGCGGGCGGATGTGGACGGAACGGTGCGGCGGATACGGGTTTGCACCTCCTGTCTCTCGGCCGGCAAGGTCAAGAAGGCGGCCCGGGGACAGATGAAACTCCGTAAACAATTGGCGTCCTAGACGCGATACCGGGTATGCTATCGCTCAGGTTCCGCCAGATTTTACCCACCACTTCCATTATGGGAGTGGTTTTTTTTGCCCCGAGATTTTTTTCCATTAAAGTTGGGGTGGCCAATTTGCCGTTATATTATAGGACCCTGGTATTATCGGACCTTGGCAAGAGGGATCGGCACATGGCGGAGATTTTCGGCATCGGCGTCGACGTGGTGGACATACCCCGCATCGCCGAGTTGCGTCAACGGCATGGGGACGGCCTCGGACGGCATATTTTTCTTGACGCTGAACTGGAATACTGCCTGGTCAGACCGAATCCCGACGAAGCGCTGGCGGCGCGGTTCGCCGCCAAGGAGGCGGTGATGAAAGCCTTGGGCACCGGTTGGACCGACGCGGTCCTTTTTTCCGGCATCGAAGTCGTTTCCACCGCCGGCGGAAAGCCAATGGTAAGACTGCATGGGAGTACGAAAAAAAAAGCGGAGGAATTGGGGGCGGGGCTGATTCACTTGTCCTTGAGTCACGCCCGGGAAGTGGCGGTGGCCTACGTGTTAGTCGAAAAAGTCTAGGCGGCTGTCCGATAATATACGAGTTTTCCTAAAAATGCCGGTCCGGCCTTCCTGCCTGCGGTAGACCCGGCGGCGCCAAATGTGCAGGGGCGGAAGGGAAAAGGCTTGCTTACGGTTTGGGAAATATTATAATTGTCAAATGGAGGGGGAGTTCCTTTTAGATTAGTTTACATTTTTTGCCCCGGCTTGGTAAAATTCAGCCTTGGCCCAGCACATACATTCGGAGAAAAGCATGTCCAGGAAACGGGGATTCGGGGTAGCGGCGGTGGCGCTGGCGGCATTTAGCATTTTAATGGGTTCCACCCAAGGGGCACTCGCCAGAGAGTATTCATATACCCCAAATGGGTTCGAAGTTTATACCGCCATGGCGACCGCCCTTCCGACGGTCTTGACCGATCCCCAAAATCCGCCGGCGGGCTGGACTAATGTCGACAATTTCGCCAACAGTGCTTCGCCGGAATATTATGCCGACGTCCTTGGCGCCAGCATCAACGTCCAGCGCGAGTTCCGCCGCGCCCTCCCTTCGATTTACAGCTATACCCAAACCGCCCATTATCAGGAGCGTGAAGGCGCCGCCACCACCGGCAGTTATTACGCCGACGCCGGCAACGGCACTTACGTGGTCTGCCCCACCACCATGTGCTCCCCGGGCAAGAAATGGGTGATGTGGGATGTGCCGTTTGCGGATGTCGAGACGAAATCCCGGGAAGACGGTTACCTTGGCTATAAACAGACTGCGACCGGTTTTGCCACCGGCGTCAGCCGCATGTTTGGCGCCGCCAGCGCCGTCGGTTTGGCTGTCGGTTACGACCAGCGCGAAATGAAGGAGAAGGACGGCTATCATCTGCGGAACAATGCCGACACCATGCACGTCGCCCTTTACGGCGGCACCAACGTCGGCATGCTCTTCCTCGACGCCTACGCCGGGTTCTCCCATTCCTGGAATCGCAGCGAGCGTTACGTCTCCTCCCACGCCGATTCGGTGAATTACGACATCAACAAGGCCAACTACCAGAATAGCGTCTGGTCCGCCGGCGTGAAAGCGAGTTACGTGTGGATTCTCGGCAATGATACCCGCATCACTCCCTCGGTCGGACTGGACTTCAGCCACTCAAGTTTCGGCTCCTTCAATGAACGCGGCTGGTATTCGGCCGGTTTGGGTGAAGCGGCGAACGATTCCCTCAGCTGTTTGGGCGTGGAATCCAGCGATTATTCCAATGTGGCGATTCCCCTCATGATTTCCGCCAACAAAACTTTCCGCAGCAGCTTCCTCCGCTTCAAAGGTAACGATTCCTTGTGGACCCCCGAGGTTCGCGGCGGCTACGTGCCGGTTTTGGGTTCGAGTCGGGCGGGCGTCACCGCCGCTTTCATCAATGCCCCCGCCGCCGCCGGCAACATTCCCGCCTTCAAGGCCGAGTCCAGCAAGTTTACCGGTTCCTACGGTACGGTCGGCGCGGGCTTGAAGATCAAGCTGGCTGAACGTTATATCTTCGGCGTCGACTATGACTACACTTTCGCCTCGAAGTATTCCAACCATTCCTTGACCGCGATGTATGGGGTGAGCTTCTAAGCGGCGAGACAGCGGCCTGCAAAGCTAATGGGACAAATTGAAACCGCCGACCCTCGGGTCGGCGGTTTTTTTGGTACGGATATGATTATGCCTCTTGTAATACCTTTAATTTTCCGGGTTTTCTCCGTCGCGGGCGTTCCTGGCCGATGATGATACGTACATCCCTACCAAGTCGAATGAGGCAATCCAACATCTTGGTCTCACTGATACCGCGGAAT
>JAVBRG010000075.1:0-16723 GCA_031548195.1 Planctomycetota bacterium
TATCATCGTGTCAGACGAGGAAGCGAGGGCGGAAATCACTTTTTCAGCCGGCGGCTAGGCAGAAAAAGTTATTTCCGACCGAGCTGACGAAGTATGACGCGATGAGATACGTTTTCACAGTTTCAATAGGCGTTCGGTATAATCGCGGCGTTGTAGGTCAGGCTTGGGGCAGGCGCTGAATATCCTTGGCGAACTTTTCCGCCACTTGATCGTGAAGCAGCTTCAAAGCGCGTTTCGTTTCGCCGGCCAGGTGGATGCGGGCCTCCCAAACCTGCCGCAGATCGTCCGTGGCATGCAGGGCCCGGTTTTTACAGCGCATGACATTGGCGTCGATTTGACTGGGACCCTTGTCGTTCGGCTGCTTTTCGTAACTCATGCGGTTGTCCTTCTGCCCGGCGTTGGCGACCAGGTATTCGACGGGACTCCGCCGCATCTGCGCGATTATCAGCAAAAGCGATCGATAATCGGTCATGGCGTTCTGAATGGCGGTTCTTTCCTCCCTGGTTTTGGCCAGGGAGATGTCCGTTTGTTGAAGGGCCAATTCCTGATCGACCAAATCTTCAGCGGATTCGGCCTTTTGTATGCCTCTGGCAATAGCCGCCACCAGATCGTCGCTGGCTTTCATCGCCTGGTTGTATTGCGGAGTTTTCCTTAGTTTTTCCTGAGCGCCAATGTATTCACTGACAAAGAAATCGTACCGCTCAATCTTCTGCGGCATCCAGCCAGCCCTCCCCGAAAACAAGATTGGCTTCGGTTAAATCGGCGCCAATCTCCAGTAAATAATCCTTACCTTTGAATAGCTTCATTTTTTTGGCAATGACGGGATGGAGCGGCAACGACAAGGCTATGCGGTTGTACTCGTCAACATCCCCGCGATCATCGGCGGCGATGGCCAGATCGACAATTTTGCAATATTCATCATAGGTGTAATCATGCTCCTTGCCGTGCAGGAAAATGTCGTCGTCCCCGGCCGCATTCGCCTCCGCCGCCGCCGGGCTTTTTCTTGAACCGTCGCAGGCGAGGAAATCCGCCGGCAGCATTTCGATTTTCTCAATCCGCTTCATATGCCGCGCATCACCCGAAAACGGTGTGTTTAGCCAGGCGTCGAGAATGCGTTCCGGCGGCGCATAAATCTTCGCCCGGCCGGGCATGACCAAGATGTTCGCGTCGTTGTGCTCGCGGGAGAGTTTGGCGAATTCCTCGTCCAGGCACAGGGCAGCCCGCACGCCCGGGTAACGGTTCGCGGTGTAACTCATGCCCAGACCCGTTCCGCAGAGGAGCAGCCCTTTCGGGAAATCGCCCTTCGCCACCACCCGGGCGACCTGGTGGGCGGCATCGGGATAATCGGCCTTGCCGTCGACAAGCTTGGTGAAATCCCTGACCTCCCAGCCGAGATCGCGTAAATAAGCGACCAGCCGATCCTTCACTTCCGCCGCCGCATGATCCGATCCGACCGCGATACGTTTGTCTTCCGCCATGATGAAAAACCTTTCCTTCGACTGATTCCGGCAAACGTCCCATTCCGGTAAACGCCTCATTCCGGCACAGAACTCCGCCAAACCGCCCATAAATCCGCCTCCGACAAGGCGCCCCGACGCAGCACCCGGAAGTCGTCCCCGAGGCAATCCGCCACCGTCGAGGGGACTCCGCCGGGAATCCTCCCGCCGTCCACGCACAAATCCGCCCCGGCCGCCAGGGCGAATTCCCAGGCCGTTTCACCGTCCCCGGCCGGCGGCAAACCGGCCAAGTTCGCGCTGGAGGATACGATTGCCCCAGCCAAAAGGCGGCACGTTTCTAGAACCCAGGGGTAAGCGGGAACACGCACCCCCAGCGTTCCTTCGCCGGTTTCACCAGGCGTTCCGTTCGTCTGGTCCGCCGTAGACGCGGGGATTTCCGCCCGCACAGGCAGGACCAGGGTCAAGGGCCCCGGCCAGAACTTTTCGGCCAAACGCCGGGATCGGGGGGTAAAAATCGCCCCCAGACTTTCGGCCATTACCACATCCGCCGCCAGCCGCTGAAACGGTTTGTCGCCGTCCCGGCGCTTTAATTCCCTCAGCCTTTCCAGAGCCGCCCCGTTCCCCGCCACCACACCTACGCCATACACGGTCTCGGTCGGAAACACCACCACTCCGCCCCGGCGAAAACATTCGCCCGCCCGCCGCACCGACCCGGCGAAATCCTCCCGCATGCTCACCCGTTCCGGTTTCATTGGTGCGAATCTTCCACTTCCGCCAAATCCACTTCGTCGATAATCAATTCACCCGCCTCTTCGGCCCGACGCTTCAAGAGTTCGAGGAATTCGCCCCCCTTCCTGATGAAACGTTCCTCGTCGTAACGCGCCGACACCTCGCCCCGAACCTCCTCGAACGCCGGCTCCCGCCTTTCCTCGTGTTCCAGTACCTTCAGGACATGATAGCCCATCGCGGTTTTTATGGGAGTCGTGAGAGACCCCTTTTCAATGGAAAACACCGGACCTTCCAGCTCCCGCAGCAGTTCCCCGCGTTCGACCCAACGCGGCGCCGCCGTGCCGCTGCCATAAATCCGGGCCACCTCCTCGAAGGAACTGCCCATCCGGAGCTGCGTCTCGGCCTCCCGCATCGAGCGTTCCGCCCGCCGCCAATCGTGTTCGCTGGGAATGCCGCCGGCGTCGACGGAGGGCGTCGGGGGGATGAAAAGCTGGCTGATTCTCACCCGCTCCGGCTTGATAAAATTCGCCTTGATTTCCGCGTAATAGCGGCGCAAATCCTCCTCCTGGGGCGGCAGGGAAGCGCGCATGATTTTCCGCAGGGCCAGTTCCGTCCACACCGTCCGGTCGCGGTATTCCTCCAGAGGCATGCCGGCGGCGGCGCGGGTGAGATCGTCCGGACGGCGGAGATAGGGGAAGGCTTTCCGAAGCCCGGCGAGGTGACGCTCGAGCTGCTCCTCGACTTCCTCACCGCGAACGGTCAAGCCGTATTCCCGGAGTTCCCGGCGGAGAATCCCCTGCCCGACCAGCCAGTCGAACGTCTCCCTGCCGCGCCGCCGCCATAGTTCCCGGGCTACATCCGCATCGGAAATGACCTCGCCGTACAGGGTGGCGAGGGTGCGGGGCGGGCGTTTCTCGAAATCGATAACCTGCGAGATTATGACCGCTTCCTGAACCGGTTCGCCGCTTTCCAGGATTATTGCTGGAGGATTCGGCGTCTGGACCTCCGCCGCGCCGGCCGTGACCGAGCCGTAGCGCAACCCTTCGCTCACGGGGCGTTCGCCGGTATCCAGGACCTGGTCCGGGGGCGTTTCCAGGTGGGAACCGGGGAATTCGTCGATGGTGACCACCGCGGCGGCGTCGGTGTCGCCGGATGAAGCGGAAGCCGTTCCGGGCGGTGTGGGGGTGGAGGGGCCGGTCGTTGCCGCGGACGGCGAGGATGCCAGGTAACCGCCCGGAAAGGCGCTGGAAGCGTTTGTGGCGGAACCGGAAATATTCGACCGCAAGGCCTCGATTGTCGAAGTGAAGGTCGTCGCGGCGGAATCGGCCGACGTGCCGTCCGGGGCGGGGGAATTCGCGGCGGGGGAATTCCCGCCGGTAGAACCGGCCACCTGGTCGCCGCCGGTAGCGCCTACCCCGGAAGCGCTGGATGATGCTAAAGCCGTGGATAGCGGTGACGACGATGTAGCCGGAGCCACCGGCGCCGCCGCCGGCGTGGCGGCGGTTTTGGCTTCCAGGCGGATTACGTCGCGGTTTTCCGGATAGGTCACGTTGACCCGAACTTTGGGGTAGCTGACGGTCGAGGCGTTGTCGCTGATACGTTTTGGTTCGGTGGACGTTTCCAAAGGCGGCGGCGCTTCCATGGCGGCGGCGGCGGCAATGCCGATGCCGCCGCCGATAATTAGCGTCAACCAGATGCGGCCACGTTTCAGCATATGCGAATATCCTGCGTTTTGAGGAATAGATCCGACCCGAAACCATGCAATCCCGAACGCTACTTTTTCGAAGAGTCCATCAGCGTGTTCCAAAACGCCTCGCCCGCTTTCACGAAGGAATTGACCCCTTTTTCGGCGATGCCCATCAATTCGGCCATGGGGCAAACCGGCTCGGAGGAAGCGCAGCCCTTGCCCGATTCGCCGGCCGAATTCGGGGAGGCGAATTCCCCCCAGTAGGCGGCGGAAGGATCGCGGACGCCGACGAAGCTCATTTTCACGCTCTCGGGCTGGGTGATTTCACCGGACAGGATCTTCGCCGGCGTGCCGCTGGCGAACCAGTCCAGCAGATCCATGCGGCGGATCAGGGACACCGAATTGCGGCGGTTCATGGCGAAAACGAAGCGGCTGAATTTGTTGTTCGACCAATCGTTCCGTTGCGACAGGGCTTCGAGGCCCTGGACGCGAAGGTCGTCCTGTTTGGCGATGCCGCCCCAGGCTTTTTCGCCGGCGCCGGCTTCTCGGGACAGGAGCTGCTGGACGCCTTCGGCGTCGCCCCTGGCCATGGCGGCGGCGCGGTCGGCCGAGAACAGGGCGTAGCGCCGCCAGTTTTCGATGCCCCAGGCGGGCAGGGCCGCCGGGGCGCCGAAGACCCCGTAGACGTCCAGGAACCAGCGGGCGAAATCGGTGGCGGCCATCAGGGGGGCGTTCCCGAGGCGGATTAGCCCGGCTTGCTGGGCGAGGAGGGCTTCCATCTCGATTTCCGGCAGTTCGGTGAGGAGCCGGCTGGACAGGATGACGGCGGGATTCTCGCTACCGCCCCGCAGCGTACAGGGACTGGGGGCGTCCCAGGCGATGTGGAGGGGGATGTCGGGGAGGCCGAAGAGGCCCCGGGTCTCCGACCACAATTGTTGGAGGGCGGGGTATATGCCCGGGCCGACCCGTGCCATGCTGGCGATTTCAGCCTGGCGTTCCGCCTTCAGGGTGGTGTTGTCGCCGATCATGGCCAGAGCTTTTTGAAAACCGGGGATTTTTTCCAGTTTGCTTTTGGCCTCGATTTCACCGGGGTGACGATAGAGTTCGGGATTTATGTATTTGAAATCGACTTTCGCGGTCATGAGGTTCTCCTTTTGGAACGGGTTTCTGCACCGGCATTTTCGCGAATGCATACCGCCGGCGGTTTAACGATTATTCCCCTTCACCACATCGGAGTAGGCTTTGACGTCCCCTTTCCATTCCGTTAGGAGATGCGCCAAGGCGGCGTCGTAAGTCATTTCAAACCGAAACGGGGTGACCACCGCATAGCCGGCGAAGAAGGCGCTGGCGTCGCAGTCGCTCTCCGGACAGACCTGGATCCAATCCGGCACCAGCCGCATGACTTTGCCGTCCTCGGTGACGTTCACCGTGTCATGGATGCCGCCGCGGCCGTGGCGGGCGATGACCAGGCCGCGGATGTCTTCGGGATTTTTCGCCGGAACATTCAGATTAAGCAGGAACGGTTCGTCGACTTCCGGCAGGGCGAGGATTTTTTCCGCAAGCATCCGGGCGTAGTGAATAGCCCCCGACCAATTCGGTTCCGGGACGTATTCCACCGATACCGCCAGGGCCATCACCCCCGCCGCCACCGCCTCGAAGGCGGCGCCGATGGTGCCGGAACAGCGGGTGTTGACCCCGAGGTTGGGGCCGTAGTTTATGCCGCTGGCGACCAGACGGGGCTTTTGGTTCCTGAGAAGATACTGGAGGCCGAATTTGGTGGCGTCGGCCGGGGTTCCATCGACTGAATAGCGTTCCTCGCCGACCGATCCCGGGGCGAGACGCTCGGCTTCGAGGTGGCGGTTCAGGGTGATTCCCATGCCCACGCCGGAGCGGTTTTCGGAAGGGGCGGAGACGACGAGCCGGTCCAAGCCCTTCAGTGCCTGGGCCAGGGCCGCCAAACCGGGGGCGTTTACACCGTCGTCGTTCGATAGGAGGATGGGCATGATGTAGATGATTTCCTTAAGGTTATGTGAAAACGCAAACAGTCGCAGACGCTTGGGGCGCCTCCGCTCCCGGTAATTACTGTCAATCCCGACCGCAAATTATTTTATATGTACGCTATGGGGAAGTCATCAAAAATGTGCTAAAATTGCCGACATGAACCAGCGTAACATAAACCCCCGCAGCATGAGTATCCGCACCAAAATTACCTTGGGCGTCCTGGCCGCCGTGCTGGCGTCGGGGCTGGCGACCCTGATCCTCAATGTGGGGATGTTCAGGGAGCGGACCCGTAAGATTTTCACCCGTGAACTCATGGACACGGCGGGGCTGGTCAGCCAGCTGCCGGAGGTCAAGGAAGGGCTCAGGGATTCGCCTTACAACGGGGCGGTGCAATCTTTGGTCCAGCGGCTCCTGGCCGCCTCGGGGTCCGTCGACCAGATTATCGTCTGCGACATGAACCGCATCCGTTACTCCCACGCCAATCCCGAATTCATCGGGCAAATTCAGGAAGGGGACGACGTCAAGGACGTCCTCTACCAGGCCCGTCGCTACGCCAGCCCGGTGAATTCGACCCTCGACGACGCCACCGGGGGCTATATGCGCGCCTACGCCCCGGTGTTCGACGGCAACGAACAACTCGGTTTCGTGGTGGCCGGGGCGCTCAGGGAACGGGTCGAAAACGAAATTGGCCACCTGACCTTTTCCGCCATCGTTTTCGCCCTGGCCGGGCTTTCGGCGGGGCTGGTGGGGTCGTTCGTGCTGGCGCAGTATGTCGCCAAAAATCTGCACGGCCACGAACCCGGGGAAATCCTCGAAGTTTTCAACCGCCACGACTCCCTTATCGAAGCCATGCACGAAGGGGTGGTGGCGATCAACAATCGCGGCCGAATCAGCCTCATCAACGCCAGCGCCCGGAAAATGCTCGGCCTCGGCGACCGCCAGCTGGAGGGCCAGGCCATCGACAACGTGATGCCCAATACCCGGCTGCCCAGCGTGGTGTCGGCGGGACAGTCGGAATTCGGCGGCGAATTTCGCCTGAACGGCCGGGTTTTTATCGCGAACATGGTGCCGATACGCGAGCGGGACCAGGTGGTGGGGGCGGTGGAAACGCTGCAGGACCGCACGCAACTCATCCGGATGGCGGAGGAGCTGACCGGCATCCGCCAGCTGGTCGAAGCGCTCCGGGCCAGTTCCCACGAATTCTCGAACAAGCTTCACGTCATCCTCGGACTTTTGGAACTGGGGGAGTACGACCAGGCCAAGGGCTATGTCCAGACCACCCAGGCCCGGCACGGGCAACTGCACACCCAGCTGCTCAGGACCTTCAAGGAACCGATGATTGCCGGATTGATGCTGGGGAAATTTTCGGTGGCGCGGGAGCGCGGGGTCGGCATAGCGGTAAGCCCGGGGAGCGGCATCGAAACGCGGCCCAGCCCCGAACTCGCCCACACCCTGGTTTTGGTTCTGGGCAATCTGGTGGACAATGCCCTCGACGCGACCCGCGACAATCCCGACCGGGACGGCCGCATTCTCGTGGACATTCGCGAACACGAGGGACGGCTGAATTTGCTGGTGGAGGACAACGGCGGAGGGGTGGCGCCGGAAAACCTGGGGGCGATATTCCAGAAGGGATTTTCGACCAAAGGCGAGGGCCGGGGTACGGGGCTGTTTTTGGTGCGGCAGGAATTGGTGGTGCACGGCGGCTCGATTGAGGTGGCGTCGGGGGGCGGGTTGACCCTGTTTACCGCGAGATTGCCAATCGTCGGCAACGGCGACAATGCGGCGACATAGACGAAGGAATGGGCGATGATCCAGGTTTTGGTGGTGGAAGACGATCCGATGGTGATGGAAATCACCTGCAAATACGTTGACAGCGTGCCGGGGTTCAGGGTGGTGCGGCGGGCCGGGAGCAGCGCGGCGGCGGAGACGGCCTTGAAGGAGGAAACGGTGGATTTGATGATCCTGGACATTTTCATGCCGGGGAGGAACGGCGTGGAATTGCTGGCGGAACTGCGCACGCGCGGCTGCCTTACCGACGCCATTTTCCTGACCGCCGCCGACGACACGGATTTCATCAACCGGGCGCAAAAGCTGGGCTTTGTGGATTATTTGATCAAGCCTTTCAGTTACGAGCGTTTCCGGGATTCCCTGGTGCATTACCAGAAGATGCGGGAACTCCTTCACGCCAGCGGCAAGACGACCCAGGAGGAACTGGATAATACCCTGCGCCCGGGTTTGTCGTCGGACAGCGCCAGGGTGCACAAGGGGATGCACCCGAAGACGCTGGAGATCATCAGGAATTGCCTCGACGCATGCCCGGAAGGTTCGGTGATAACCCAGGCGGAACTGGGGGAGCGCCTCGGATTGTCGAAAGTGACGGTGCGGCGTTATATGGAATACCTGGTGTCGACAGGCGAAGTGGCGGTGGAAATGGTTTACGGGTCGGTGGGCAGGCCATCATACACCTATCGGAAAATGCGCTGACTTCACCCGGCGATGAAATCGAAGACCCGCTCCAGATTCCGCTGTTCCGGCGCCATGAAGCGGTTCGCCAGCGGGGGCGGGCTGAGCCGGGGATAACTGTAACGCGGATCCTCCGGCCCCCAATCGGCCGGCCACTCCGGCCGCAGTTCCGGCACCCGAAACACCCGTTCGACGCTGTCCCTTGCCGGCACCCCCCGTAGGGCGCGCCCCCCATTCTCCAAATCGACGCTGGCGGCCGAGACCCAGGCGGAGACGACAAACGATTCGTAACGGCGGATTTCCGGCCGTTTGTTGCGGGCAATCCGCATCATGTCCTCAAGCAGCTCCCGCAGATTGTCCTGATCCCGGCCGTGGACCATGTCGGCTTTGGAGGCGACGAAACCGACCTTGTCGACATTGGTGGCGAACAGGCCCGACGGGACAATGACGTCGGCGAGCGTTTCGATCAGGTGATTTGTATCGTTGTAGCGGCCGACGCCGCCGGACAGAATTCCCGGGATGTCAATCAGGACCAGCAGGGAATCGCAGCTGTTTATGGCGTCAAAGAGGGGGAGGATGACTTCCTCCCGGTAGCGCCGGTAATAGGCGTCGAAGCGCTCCGCCAAGCCGGGATTGGCCGTGCGGAACCCCTGGGGCAACGGCGAGAATTCGGCGTTGGGCAAACCGCACAACCGCCCTTTCCCCCCATTCTCCACATCCGCCGCCGTGAACACCCCGCCGCCGCCGCAGTCCAGCATGAACGAGGAGGGGGTGATCATCTGGTTCTTGTTATGGACCAGGCCGGACAGGCATTTTTTGTAGGTGTCCAGGACCGCCATATCCACCGGCGGCACGGTGGCGGCCAGCAAATCCAGGTATTCCCGCATGCCGTTACGGATCCGGTCGTAGGAATCCCACAATTCCAAAAGCTCGTCCGACCATTCCGCCAAAGTGGCGTGTTTGGCGATGAGGGCGTCGGACAGGCGCTCGCCGGGGAAATCGAGGATGTCCCACTCGACCCGGGAGGGGAGCCAGGCCCCTTGCAGGACGCTGTTCCAGAGGCGGCCGGGGATGCTCAGGTCGGAATAATTGAAGGAGCAGCGGTAATTGTAGATGTCCCGGGTTTTCTCGGGCCAGGCGACGTTTTGCTGTTCCATCAGCCGGGCCCGCATGCGGGTGCGGGGGAAGGGGGCGAAGGAGCCGGCGGAGGAGAGCTCGCGAAAAGCGCTGATTTCGGCGCCGTTTTGCAAGTGGAAGCGGGCCGGATCGAAATGCTCCATGTGCTGGAGGAGGGACAGTAGAAACACCGTCTTGCCGGCTCCGGCCAAGCCGGTGATGGCGACTCTGCGCTCGTGGTCAAGCCAACGCATGCGGGCCTTTCTGTGTGACCGCCGCTCCCGGGTCTTTATTGCCAATACCCGCGCGGTATAACCTCAGACTACCATTGTTCAGGCGTGGAGGTGGGGAAATATTGTCGCAAAATAAATAAACGATGGATAACCGGCCGGCCATCCATCGTCCATTGTCGAGGGTTATAGCAAAATTGTCAAGGGTAAGCGCTTTTTACGCGCCTATCAATTTCTTGCCCACATCCACGGCGGTCGCGGCGTCGGGGGAATAGGCGCTGGCGCCGATTTCCTCGGCGAAGGCCTGGGTGACGGGAGCGCCGCCGACCATGACTTTGGCGGGACAATTCGCCGACTTCAGGGCTTCGACGCAATCGCGCATGCCGGGCATGGTGGTGGTGAGGAGGGCGGAAAGGCCGACGATGCAGGCATTGTTTTCGGTGGCGGCGGCGACGAACTTTTCCGGCGGAACGTCGGTGCCGAGATCCACGACCTTGAAGCCGGCGCCTTTGAACATCATGGCGACGAGGTTCTTGCCGATGTCGTGAAGGTCGCCTTTGACTGTGCCGATGACCACGGTGCCGAGGGGCTGGACGCCGGCCTTGACCATGGCCGGTTCGAGGACGGACATGCCCTTGTTCATGGCGCGGGCGGCAATGAGGACTTCGGGGACATAGACCTGATTGTTTTTGAACTTTTCGCCGATGATGCCCATGCCGGCGATGAGGCCTTTTTCCAGGATGTCCCGCACCGGCGTACCGGCTTCGAGCGCTTCCTTAACCAGTTTCTCTACCTCTTTCGCTTTGCCTTTTTGCAGGCTTTCACTGATCATGCCGAGGTCTGCCGCCATAGTCTCTCCTCTTGTTCGCGAAACGTAATGTTAAACGGGAAATGGGATTCGATTCACGCCCTGCCGATATTTTAAGTATACCACGGGGGGGAGAGCATAAGCTAGGAATATCGACGCAATTTTTAGCAATTTGATGCCGTTCGATTTTCAGCAATATTCACCCTGCTCGCTATAACCGTAGTGCCTGCCGAATATTATCCCTTCACAAGCGAAATCCGCGAAAATGGGGGAAATGCCAAAATACAAAAAAGCGGGCGGCTCCAAGCCGCCCGCCAAACTCGTCGTGGGGATGACGAGAGAGAGGAGCAAAGGTGCGATGCAGCGGGGCTGGCGCGGCTTTAGAAGGTGAAGCCGACCCCTGCCTTCCAGTAATGTTCATGCGCGCCGGAACGGAAATTGATGTCGTAATCGATGTGGCCGGTAAGGGATTTGGTCAATCTGGCCTCCAAACCTACACTGAGCTGGAAGCCCTGGGTGGCGCGGCGCTTGCTGTTCCAGCTGTAGGCGCCAAGCGTTTCGTCATAGTAGCGATAGGGGAAGCTCTTCGGATCGACCGCCGTATCCGAGGGATTGACAACCGCGCCGTTCGCATCGCTGCCGGATCGGGACAGGGTGGGAATCCAGGCGAAACCGACGCGGGGAATCCAGAATGTTCCGTTCGAGGAGGTAATCGGATAGGAGACATTCACGCCCAAGGGCATTTCGAAGACATGGTAGCTCTTGCTGCTCATGTTGAGAACGTTTTCGTTGCCCACCGGTTCCTGGCCGTTGTACCAGATGCTGCCGTTTTCGCTGAAGCTGCCGCGATTGTCGTGGTAGTAACGGAAGCCGGCGTGGGGGCTGATGTTGAAGCCGCTGACCAAGAATTTCCAGCCAAATTCCGCTTCGACATTGAAGGAGTTTGAACTGTAACTGGCCGAGTTCGCGTAACCGTTGTAGTAGCCGAGGTTATTGTAATAGGCGCTGCTGTTCCAGGCGTAGGAGTTCTGCCGGTCGGAATCAAATTTGTTGTGGCTGTAGCCGAGCGTGCCGTTCACGTAGAAGACATCGGTATTGTACTGGAGATAGCCTTCGACGCCCCAGGTGCGGATGCTGCGGTGATGATTGAAATCGCTGCCGTCCAGCTTGCCCCAGGCATAAGTGGTGGCCAAGCCCAAGGACAGGGGGCCATTGGTCCAATCGAAACCGATGGCGGGACCGACGGTACGGAAGCTATAGCCGTCTTCCCAGCCGTCGCTGTTCTGTTTGCCGAAGGTCGCGTAGAGGTCGCCCCAAACGGTGAAGCCGGAATAGTAAACGCAGTCGAGCTGGCGCCGGCGGTAATCCGAGGAGTAGGAAGAACCACCGTAGTAGGGAGCGGCGAAAGCGCTGTCGGAGGCAAAGGTGGAGGAATACCCATTGCCATAATTGGGGGCGAAGCCGCTGTTCTGCGTATTGTAGTCGTTGCCGTAGGTGTTCTGGCCGGAACCTTCATAGGCCCCGCCGCCGCCGAAGCCGGAATCGTAACTCGGGGCGCTGTAGATTTGGCCGCCGCCGCCGTAGTTCGGCTGGGCGTTGTAGGAGCCGAAGTTCTGGGGGCTGCCGTAAGTCGGGCTGTTGTACCCCTGGGGAGCGCCGTAGTTTTGCGGCGGCGGGCCGTAGATTTGCGGGCCGCTGTAGCTGGGCGGGCGATAAGCGCCGCCGTAGCCGCCACCGTAGCTGCCGCCGTAACGGGCCGGCGCCGGAGCCCGGCCGCCAAAGGACATACCGCCGAAGGAACCGAGGCGGAGGGACTCCATGCGGCGTTTGATGGTCTGGTGGAAGGAATCGTAACTAAGCTGGGAACCGAGGGAATCGTTGCCGTAATCGGAGGGGACGATGAGGTAATCGGCCTCCTCGGCAACCGCGCCGGCGCCTGCTCCGATGAAAATCGCCAGCGACATGGCGAAAATTGGCCCAAGCACTTTCTTCATGATTTGCTTCCTCCGATAGGGATGCCGCCGGGTTTCTCCGGTGCCTGATTTTATTTTTTTTTGGCGTTTTTGGGGAATGACGAGGAATTCTCGAGCGACAGGATTTCAACTCCGCGATTCCGAATCCCCGCAAGGATTATATCGGAGCGGAGCAGAAAATTCCTTGAATAAAAACAAAAAAAACTGAAATTTCGCTCAAGTTTTCCCACGAAATAAGTTGACAACTTCAACCCGGTTTCGTCGCCCCGATGATAAAATTCATCCGCCGGGACAAATGTCCCTTGACAACGCCGGGGTTTTGGCAAAAATATCGCCACCATGGGCTTGTCGCGGAATAGCTTTCGGGATTGCCCGGTATTCTACCGCATCGCCGAATTTTGGCGAGTGTTTTTTTTGAAAAGATTTTGCTGCTCCCCTAGGAGAACCGATACGTGGCCATTTACGATTCGCTGCACACCATCCAATTGGACAAACTTTCCGAAGCCGCCGGCGGCAAGGCCCGTCTCACCTACCTGGTCGCCCAGCGCCTGCGGGCCATCAATAACGGGGGCCAGCTTTTGGTGGAGCGCCAGCCGGGCGAGGCGCTTTTGTCCGCCGTGTGCCGCGAAGTCCTGGAAAAGAAAATTTGGCTGGAAATACCCGAAGTCGAAGAACTGCCGGTGGAAGAAGGCGAATTCGACCTCCTCACCCTCTCCACGGAGGAAGGCGGCACCCTGGACATCTAAACCGAATCACCGGCCGCTTATCGGACCCGGGCTCCATTCACTGTAATTGTACCGCCCCCCAAAATACCTTATAATATGACCAGCAATTTATTCCGGACGTCCGTTTTGCCGGTTATGCCGGACGCCTATTGAAATTGTGAAATCGCGTTCGGCATATGACGGCAGCGATCAGCAAAACGGATACCGCCTTTCGAAACATGTCCACGAAACACCTCGCGCCTCATTCCTCTCCCAAAGAAAGGAATGGAAATCCTGGCGGATCCTTACCCGGGGTCCGAAGAGTGTAATTTGGGGTTATGGCGTCAGCATAGCCCCGGCGTGCTTTAGGGGGGCCTCACCACCCGCCTCCCCCTGACCCGTAAAATTGCACGTGCACGCCTTGAAAGAAACCCTTCGGACCCCGCATGACCGGGATTTCCATCCGGGCGACCCGAGCTTCGGCCGAAGCTGCATTACCAGGTTGATGATAGGCGCGTTCACCCGGCAGCGAGGTTTTTTTTTATTTTTTTTCCGCCTTCACCGCACCGTATTCCGCAATCGCCCAATCCCCTCAATCTCCATCTCCACCACGTCCCCGGCCTGGAGAAACGCCGGCGGGTTCTGCCCCATTCCCACCCCCGACGGCGTGCCGGTGATGACGATGTCGCCGGGTTCCAGAACCATGCCGCCGGACAATTGGCTGATTAAAAAGGGAATGTCGTAGATGAGGTCGCCGGTGGTCGAATCCTGGCGCAAAACGCCGTTGATCCAGGTGCGTATCGACAATACCGGCGGTTCGGCGAATTCGTCGCGGGTGACCAGGCAGGGTCCCATCGGGGTGAAATCGTCCAGGCTCTTCCCAAAAAAGAACTGGCCGTGACGGTTCTGGAGATCCCGCGCCGAAACGTCATTGACGATGGTATAACCGAAAAGATGCGCGAAAACCGCCTCGGGCCGGACATGATCGCAACGCCGCCCGACGACCACCGCCAATTCCGCCTCGTAATCCAGTTTGTCGGTCAGGTCGGCATGCCGGGCGATATCCCCCTCCGGCGCCACCGCCCGATTGACCCGTTTGGAAAAATATACCGGATACTCGCTTCGCTTGAACTCCACCCCCTTGAACTTCGCCGACTCGATGGCGTGGGAAAGATAATTCACCCCGACGCAAATCAGGTCGTGGCGCGGCCGGGGCAGGGGCGCCGCCAGCCTGACCTCCGCCAACGGCCGGCCCGGCCCCGACGCCTGCCGACGCAACCGCTCCGCCAAATCGGCATCGTATTTTTCAATAAGCTCCTGCATGTCGCGGCACCACACCCCGCACTCGCGAAGCGGATGGAGACTTCCGCCGTCCAAGGACAGAACCCCCACCGCTTCGCCGCCGTCGTCATCCAGGTAAGTGACGAATTTCATGCTCCCCTCCTTACATTACGTTCCGCTTAAAATAAATCAATTTGCCGCGAGTTTTCACTTGACGTTGACTGGGCAAAGGACTAACATGAAGAGAATTTAATAGAGAAATTAGTCCGTAATATTTTTTGCGCCCCTGTCCCGCTTCCGCTTGCCCCGGCCGGAAGGCGGGATGCGGATTTTTTGCGGGAACCGGGCGAACCGCCGTTTCAATCCCGCGAAGCAGCCCCGGGCAAAGAGGCATTATTCCCACGCCCCGTAATATTTCCAGCATAAAAATATTTTGTGAGGGTACAATATTTTAAATTTGTGTGGTACATCTTTTTCCCAGGTCGCCAATGTGGAAGGATTCGTCATGAGCGCCAAGAAAGAACTCACCCCCGAAGAGAAGGCAGCCCAAACCGCGAAGTTCAAAGCTTACATCGACGAGAAAATCGCCAACGCCAAAAAAGCCCTGGCGGCTCTGACCCCCTACACCCAAGAACAGGTCGACAAACTCGTCAAGGCCTGCGCCAAGGTCGTCTACGACAACGCCGAAGAACTGGCCCGCGACGCCATCGACGAAACCGGTTACGGCGTCTACGAGGACAAGGTGGTAAAAAACAAGAACAAGGCCAAGGTCATCTGGTGGTCGCTCCGCGACAAGAAATCGGTCGGGATTATCGAGAACGACCCGGCCACCGGCATCGTGAAGGTCGCGAGCCCGGTCGGGGTCGTCGGCGCCATCACCCCCGTAACCAATCCCATCGTCACCGTCATGTCCAACGCCATGTTCGCCATCAAGGGCCGCAACCCGATCATCTTCGCCGTCCACCCCAAGGCCATGAAATGCTGCAAGAAGACGGTGGAATACATCAACGCCGAATTGAAGAAACTGGGCGCACCCGAAAACACCGTCCAGTTCCTGGACCTGGCCTCGATTGAACTCACCAATCTCCTCGCCCACCACGTCGACGTGGTCATCGCCACCGGCGGCATGGACATGGTCCGTTCCGTCTACTCCAGCGGCAAGCCCGCCCTCGGCGTCGGCGCCGGTAACGTCCAGGCCCTGGTCGACTCCGACGTCGATCTCCTGGACGCCCTGAAGAAAATCGTCCTCGGCCGCTCCTTCGACAACGGCATCATCTGTTCCGGCGAGCAGTCCATCATCCTCCCCAGGAAGGAATTCGACAAGGCCATGCAGCTCGCGCCGGAAGCGAAAGCCTTCGTCGTCCCCAACGACAAGCGTGACGCCCTCCGTAAAGTCTGCTTCCCCGACGGCCACCTGAACCGCAACCTGGTCGGCCGCACCGCCATCGAAGTCGCCAAGGCCGCCGGCTTCGACGTCCCCGCCGGCACCCTCGCCCTGTGGGTCGAAGCCGTCGACATCCAGGACGTCCTCGGCAGTGAAAAGATGTTCCCGGTCCTCGCCACCTACAAGTACGACAGCTGGGAGGAAGCGGTCGAAATCGCCCGCAACAACCTGGCGAAAATCGGCAAAGGCCACTCCGTCGTCCTCCACTCCAACAACCAGAAGCACATCGAATATGCCGGCACCCACATCGAGGTGTCGCGCGTGGTCGTGAACCAGGTCTGCGCCTCCACCGCCGGCGGCTCCTTCCAGAACGGCCTCAACCCGACGAACACCCTCGGCTGCGGCTCGTGGGGCAACAACTCGATTTCCGAAAACCTCACCTACTACCACCTGATTAACATCTCCCGCATCGCCTACTTCATGAAGGACCGCAAAGTCCCCACCGATGCGGAGATTTGGGCGTAAGGGAACGGAAATTCATTTACCACAGAGACACAGAGAACCACAAACCACTTCTTTGAGTATAAATTTGTCTTGCGGTTGCGGTTCTCTGTGAACCCTGTGCCTCTGTGGTTTTAAAAACCTCAACAGAAAGGTCATGCATGAAATTACTAAGCATTAAGCCCACCGTCTCCATGTTCCAGACCTGCCAGGATTTCGCTGACGCCTACCAGCTGAAAGACACCGATCTGGTCATCACCAACAAATACATCTACGACCCCTACTTCGGCAAAATGGGCCTGAAGTGCCACGTCCTCTACCAGGAAGAATACGGCCTCGGCGAACCCTCCGACGAAATGGCCGAGAAAATCTACGCCGCCATGCCCAAG
>JAVBRG010000018.1:0-18379 GCA_031548195.1 Planctomycetota bacterium
GGTGTCGCCGCGTTCCGCCTGGCCGCCGTACGCGACAAAATGCGCCACGGCGTCGCCGTCGAAGGTCACGGTGTTGCGGCTGGCTTCGTTGCCGGCGGCCGTGCCGAGGCTCCGCCCCCCGGCGACGGTACCGAAAATTTCTCCGTTGTTGATAGTCACGCGGTTATCCGTGGAGGAACCTCTCGCGCTGTGTCCGCCATAAACCTCGCCGCCTTCGTTAAAGCTGCCCGCGATGCCGCCGGAAATCTCGACCCTGTTGCCGCTGTTCCCCCCGCCGCCCCGGTTCTGGCCGCCATAGATGTTTCCGGCGACGGTACCGGTGGACATGCGAACCTCGTTGTCGCTGGCCCGCCCGCCGGCTCCGGTCGGTTGAACCAGGCCCCCATACACGTTCCTGAGGATGTCACCTCCCGAAACGTCAACCCGGTTGTCAGTGGAACTGCCGCTTCCGGTGATGACCGTGCCGCCGACGACGCTGTCGTTGACCGTGCCTCCGGTCATAGTCACCGTGTTGCCGATGGCGCTGCCGGTGACGTTTCCGGCGGCGGTGTCCCCACCATACACGCTCCCGCGGATCAGGGCTGTGCCGTGCACTTCCACGCTATTACTGACCGCATTGCCGCTGCCGGAGGCGCTCCCCCCCCAAACGCTGGTGCCGAGGCTGGCGCTGGTTACATTGACAAAATTATCCGTGGCTTGGCCGCTTCCGCCCGACTGTCCCCCGAAAACATCCGAGGAATAGTTGCCGCCGGTCATCTGAACACGGTTGCGCGAAGCTTCACCGTTACTGACCCCGCCATAGATCAATTGATTGACGGTCGCTCCGGTCAGGGTCACCAGGTTGTCAAAAGCCGCAACGCCGCCGCTCCCGCCCCGAACCGCGCCGTTGGAGATTCCGACCGTGAGAGTCACGGTATTGCTCTGCGCTAGGCCGTTACTTAGGCCGCCGGTAATGACGCCGGTGACGGTGCCTCCGTCCATGAACACGCTGTTTCCAGAAACCACCCCCACGTTGCTGTCACTCTGCCCGCCGCGCATGACGCTCGCGACCGTGCCGTTATGAAAGTTGACGCGGTTGCCGGTGGCGTTGCCGTTGGCGGAGCGCCCGCCGATGATGGCGTTGGTAATGGCGCCGTTGTTGAAGTTGACGGTGTTATTCTCCACGAGGCCGTTGCTGCTCCGCCCGCCATAAATTTGGGCGATGGTATAGGAACCGATTCCAGGGTTGACGGTCACCGTGACGAGGTTGTCGCTAATTGTGTCGCTGCTGTTGGCGACGCCGCCGTCCACGTCCCCGGTAATGTTGCCCCCGCCATTAATCAGTGTCACCGTATTGCCGGTCAAACTGGCACCCGGAAAGAGCGAATTGGCGACCCCCAGGGGATTGATGGCAAGACCAGTGCCGGGGTAGGTTATATCAGCCGCCGCCGCTCCGAAACAAGCGAAAACACCGGCGAGGCGGAGCAATACGAAGCCCCCCCTCGACAAACGCTTTGCATTACGAGTATTCATTCGTTGATCCCCATGCGAATCGAACCGGTGCACCCGTATGACTGCTTGTATGCCATCCGCAAAAATCGCGCCCCCCGACGTTCCCCAGTCGACGACATACAATTCACACCAGTCCTTGAATATCCTTGGATTACTCTTGTATCTAATTGTGAAAATTGCCGCCTTCCTTTCATTAAACGTTAAATAAAAGCGAAATATTGTGCTACGACCTGACGATATCCACCGTCTCCGTGTACAAAGTACGACGGCACGTCATGCTTCCGGACTCTTCACCTACAGGAGCTGAATTTTTGCACAGTGACGCTTGAACCGCCCGTCGTCACGTGGCGAAAATCGTGTTCATCCGGATTTCAGGGGTTTTTTGAATTTGCATAATCGCCAGTCGGTGGAAAGAAATTATTCATACGCTGGCAGTAAAAAGGGGGGAGGACCGTCGGGAGACCGGGATCTGGTGGGTTCAGCGCCCGCTCCTCCGCTGCCAGTCGCGGACGGTCAACCACATCAGGCGGGAAAGATCCGCGCCGCAACGCGGGCATTGGCGCGTCCCGCGGAAACCGGTTCGGCATACGGGGCAGCGTCCGGTCGGTTCGTCGGGGACGCGCCGGGGCGGGCGTTCAGGTTCATGATGTCGGTCCGGCGGCATCAGCGGCCCTCCACGAAATATAACAGTTCCCGCAACTCTTCCACCGCCGCACGCAAATTCGTCACCTCGCTCGCCGCGTCGATGCTGGCGGAAAGGCGCATTATGTCCGCCTTGTCGTCGGCGTGCAAGGAGTCGAACAAGGTCAGTGCCCGACCGCGTAATTCCGCCGCCAGGGTCATTAATTCCGCCCGGGCGTCGTCGCCGCGCTTTTCAGGCGGACCGGAAACATCCCCGGACGGTGCGCTTTCCTGGACTATTCGGGCATCGCGCAGTTCCGCCTCTCCGGCGTCGAATTCCTCGACGTCTGCATCGACTTCGTCATCGTCATCGCCGCCATCCCAAGCAGTCGCGACCGCGTCCACTGCGTCGCCGGAATCGTAATACCCTCGGGCATTCAGAAAGAGTTCCGCCGTCGATTTTTGCGCAGCGGCTATTTCCGCTGGGGTGCGGGTGCGGGCCGCGCCGTCAATCACGATTTCCTTGCCGAGGCCGGTGTCTTTTTCGGTCGCCGAGGCGTGCAGGACGCCGTCCAGGTCGAGGCTCATGCGCATGACCACCGGATTCGGTTCTTCCATCGGTTTAAGGCCGGTGATCCAGAAATCGCCAAGCGGGAGGTTGCGGAGCGCGTCGGGGTGTTCGCCCTGATAGACCCTGACCTGCACTTTTTCCTGGTAGGCTTCGGCGGTATAGAAAATCTCGGAGCGGGTCAGGGGCAAGGGGGTGTTGCGTTCGAGGATGGGCTTGTAGCAGAAGGGATAGGGCCGGCCGTCATGCAGGCCAAGGTACGATACCCCGAAGGAGTGGGCGGAAATGTCGACCAGCACCCGTTCCACCCCCTTGCCGGAAAGACGGGCCGCGAGCGTTCCCGCGCCCAGGGCGACGCAGAGGTCGGGGTGAAGTTCCCGGCGCGGTTCCATGCGTGAGCGTTCCCGCAGTAGTTCCGACACCATAGGCGTTCGGGTCGAACCGCCGACCAGGAGGATGGCGTCCAGGTTGGCACCCGCGGCGCCGGCGGATTCCCGGGCCCGGGTGACGCTTTCCAGGGTGCGTTCGAGCAGGGGATGAATCAGGTCGTCGTATTCATCCCGGGTGACTTCGGTCTCGAAATGCAGCGCGGCGGTTTTTCCCGTCACCAGATACTCTTCCCTGATTTGCACGAACGCTTCGTCCGACAGGCGGCGTTTCGCGGATTCCGCCGCCCACCACAGCCGGGCGACGGCGACCGGTTGATCGTCGAGGGAACGCGGCCCGTGTTTGGCGATGAAGCGTTCGCGGAGACGTCCGGCGAGGAGGTCGGTGAAATCGTCTCCGCCCAGGCGGGTGTCGCCGTGGCTGGCGAGGACTTCGGTGACGTCGCCTTCGACCCGGACGATGGAGACGTCGAAGGTTCCGCCGCCCAGGTCGTACACGAGCGCCGTTTCCGCTTTGCCGCGGGCGCCCTCGCCGTAAGCGAGGCTGGCGGCGGTGGGTTCGTTGAGGAGCCGCACCACTTCGAGACCGGCGACGGCGCCGGCTTCGCGGGTGGCGGTCCTTTGGGCGTCGGTGAAATAAGCCGGCACGGTGATTACGGCGCGGGTCGGTTTTCGTCCAGCTTCCTTTTCGACCCAACTTGCGAGTTCGCGGAGCAGCAGGGCCGACGCCTCCGGCGGGGTGAGACTGCGATCCCCCAAGGGCAGGGCCGTGTTTTCCCCCATGTGCCGCTTGACGCTTTTCAAGGTCCGCTCGGGGTGGAGCAGAGCCTGGTTGCGGGCCGGGACGCCCACCAGGAGCGTACCGTTATCCGCCAGCGACAGACAGGAGGGCAGGAGTTTGTCGCCGGGACCGAAGACATGCACCTTTCCGCCACGGTACGCCGCGATGGAGGAATTGGTGGTGCCGAGATCGATTCCGACCAATAGGTCTTCAGACATATAAGATCCCTTTACATATTGATAATTCCGTTTGCGCCGCCCCAAAATAACTGCACAAGTTTATACCGCGCCACGACGGCCGCGTCCGCCGTTACTGGTCCAAACATGGTGCGGTTATTTGAGGCAAGCCTTTGCCCGAAGCCCGGAGGGCGATTGTTTTGGGGTTTTAGGGAAGCTTTGCCGCAACTTTTCCGGAACCCTGTCCACGCTCCGCGGAAGAAAAAAAGTGAAGTGTCATGGGCTTCGCGATGCGGGGCGGCCGGGATCGGTCAGGAATGCTCCGCGCCATCGTGCCGGGAAACCATAACCTCGGCCGTCCGCCACACCTCGTCATGCAGCATCCAGCCGCCGCGTATCACCGCCGTAACCGTTCCCTCCGGCACGTCGCCAGCCGGGTCGACGGCGACGGCCCGCATCGTCTCCGGATTGAACCTCTCACCCAGCACCGCGATTTCACGGAGGCCCCGGATGGACATTTCATCCGCCACCCGCCGGAGCGCCAGTTCCTGCCCTTCCAGGAGCGACCGCACCACCCCCTCGCTTACTTCTTCGCCGCCCGGGTTCCCGCCCTTCCGGTCGGCAGCCTTGCCGCCCGGGAGCCAGCGCTTGAACCAGCTTTTCCTTTCCACACTTTCTTCAGAGCATGGTTCTACGGTTTTACAACTGCGTGCGCCGGCAATTTTTCGAGCCGCTTCAAGACCCCGGTAAAGCCGATCATGAACATCGGCGAGGGCACTCAATAAATCCTCCTCCGCGCGGACCGCGCGTTTCCGTGCGGCTTCGGCGGAACGCTCCGCCGCACGCATGCCTTCCCGGCCAACGTCCAGCGTCCGGTCGACCTCGGCGGCAATCTTCGCGGCAAGGCCGTCCGCATCGCACCCCGGCAGGGCGGCGTCGCGTTTTTCCAGCGCTTCGCGAAGCGCGGCAAAAGCCCGGCCCTGCAGTTTGACCTCGTGGCCCAGCCGGGTCACCGTCGCCCACAGGGCATAGGCGTCGCAGCCCAGGTCCTCACCGGCATCGCCGGTCGGGGCGGTGTTCAACGCGGCGGCGAGGATTTCCGGATCGATTCCCGACGGCGCCGGCGGTTCGTTCGCACTCATCGACGCTTCCTCCGTTCGTCTTCAGCCGCGCGTTCCAGCCGTTCCAATGCTTCAAGCCATGGCTTCGTGCCTAGAAACGGCCGGCCGGCCGGATTGCCGCCCCCGGTTGCGACCATGTCCTGAAGCGACATTCTTATGGAGGCCGGATCGAAAACACTCCGCATTTTCCTGACCGGGTCCGACAATGCCTGGTAAGCGTCGCGGATGCGTTCGAACGTTTCCGGATCGCGTTCCGGCGGATGTTCGCGAATTTTGGCCAGATAGGCGGCGCGCAGAGCCTCGGCGTCGGCATCGGGTTTTAACCCAAGTACCTCGTACAATTCCGAATCGGACGGTGTTTCCACAATGTTCTCCCTAGGTACCAGTACTTACTTGCATAAATATAGGTTATTTATACAAGTAAGCACTAACGGCGCCTCTTCCCGATGTTACGCCCCGCCCTGTTGGACCCGGACAGGCTTCCCGACAACGCGCTCGCCACGCCTTCCTCAATCAACCGGCGGTCCTCCGGCGTCATGCCGGACAGCGCCGCCATGATCTTGTTCAGGATATCCGGTTCCTTGACGGTGAAGTCATAAAAGCTGTTTCCGATGTCTTCCCCCATCATGAATTTCATGGCCAGCGTCTTGACGATTATCTCGGCGATAGTCCGTGAACCCGCTTTTGACAAACCCATATCCCGCATGATACTCTGGAATTCGTCGAGATAGTCATCCTTGACCTCCTCGAAAGCTTGATCGAGCGCATTCAAGCCGAGGGGATTTTTTCCTTCGCGCCGTTTGCGGCATTCCGGACACTGGCAGACATCCTCCACGTCGGCAAAATCGTCATCATCGAAATATCCCGCGAAACACGAATCCTCGTAGGGATCCAAACTCCTGCCGGAGGGAAACGCGGAGTTTTTCCTTTCAATGGCCGCAACCTCGTCCAGCTGATCGTCGGGCAGCGGGGCCAGGGTCTCCCCGGGACCGACCAAAGCCTGGGGCGATTCGCCTTCCTTGCGCACAATGGCGGTCACCGAATCCAAAACGACCCGGTCATTGGTCCGGCGGGCGATTTCCGCCGCCGCCCTCAGGCACAGCTGAATGCGCAAATTCTGGTTGGTTTTTCCGGATTTGAGCGCGAGCGCCCGAATATACAGGGCCCGGCCGGTGAAGTTCGACTTTTCCTTTTCGGCAAGGGTGATTGCGGTCAGCGTGAACAATTCCTTGTAATGTCCGCCCGGCAACATGGTCTCGGCCAGGAAAGGCAAATCCTTTTTCGGCACCAGCTCCGCCGTCTTGATAAACCACTCCGGCCATTTCGATTTTTTTCCCCAGCCGAAAGAGAAACCGCATTGTTCCAACAGCCGCGTCACGCCAATCGCCACGGGCATCACCTGTGCGGCTTTCTCCAGTGCCGGCGGCGGCGTCATCAACAATTCGCGGGGATAGAGCGATTGATGCGAAGCGCCAAGTATCCCCGACTTGAGGAGCGATGCCGCGACTTCACCCGCTTCGCCCCCTCCCAGCAAATCCACCAGCCGCAAATGCAGTTTTTGCGACACCTCCGCCAGGCGCGATGCGACGACCCAGTCAAGCCCGGCCAGCAGCCAATCGGCCCGGCTCGGCCCGAAGCGTTGCAGATCCTTGAGCGCCACGACATCGGCCATGACCAAATGCGCCTTCCCCTGTTTCAGGTGCCTCCGGCAGACCGCCAACACGAGGCGCCACTTGCCCCGCTTCAGGTCGGCGTTCATGGGGTCGATGGCTTCGGCGACGGCCAGATGCTTCTGCGCCACAGTCAGGGCGTTGCGGTTCTCCGCCTCCTGCATCAGGATTAACCAGGGCGTCGTATCCTTCGGCAGCGCCTGCGTCCACGCCTGCAACACGTATTCCGGCGACACCCTTTTCGGAAAGTTTTGGCTCGGGTGACCGCCCGCGCGCGCGGGGCCGACTCCCTGCAGGAGGTGGGCCGCGTCCAGCCAGTCCCGGTAAATTTCCGGCGTCGGCGCCAGGCGCGCCGCCTCGCCCAAAAGATACGCCGGGTCGGGGGGGAAAATTTGCGTTTTCGCATCCGGTTTAAGCGCCCGGACGCCTTCGGGCTGTTCCGGACCATAACAATAATCCGCCGCGAATTTGTGTATTTCCAAGGTAAAAACGCCCCGGCGGTATGTATCGAAATCCATCAGCATCCGGGCCAGGTGACGGTACACCTCCGCCTCTTCCCTCCCGCCCGCCGGAAACACGCCTTCGGCGACGCCATGCCGCCGGTAGCGGTCCCACGCCGTGCATAAGTCGCCGACGGCATCCTGGTCATCCCACAAGGCCAGCCGGCCCTCCATCGCCAAACCCGCCAGACGCCAGAACGAGGCCGAACGAACGGCGGGTCCGCCGAGGGCTTTCTCGATTTCCGGAAGGGACATTTCCGTAAGCATCAGCGCCCGGGACACCACCGCCTCGCTGAATACTCCGGCCCGGTCCGGTGCTTCCAGCCGCACCGCCTCGGCAGCCCCGCGCAGGGCGGCCGCGAGTTCCTTTTCCACTTTGCAGGCTTTGTTTGGATGCAGAAATGCCAAATCGCCCTGCGGAGAAAATCTGGCCAGCAGCCGGTCCACCCGTTCCAAGGCGGCGGGCAGCCGTTGTTCCCGCGACCGCCACGGCGAAAAAATCCGCCTGAACTCGCCCTCCAGTTTATCGCCCTTGTCCCCGAGAATCAGGAGCAATTTCGGGACCAGACCCGCCGGCGCGCCGGTTATCGCGGCGAGACGCTCCAATGCTTCCCGGGCAGGTGCGTCTTCCCGGCGCTGCATGTGGGCTATGGCGCGAATCAACAATTTCCAGCCGGCCAGGGGGCTGCGGTGGGAAACTTCCGGCAGGGCGATTTCGGCGTCGGTTACGGTCCGCGTGACCGCCGCCTGAAAAGCCTTCGCCACCGCCCGCGCCGGGACGGTAAGCGGATGTTCCGGCGTCAGTAGCGGATGTTCTGCCAAAGCCGGGGGGTTGAAAACCAATTCCGCGACCGTCCCTTCGGCGGCGCGCCGGTCGTCTTCGCTTAGTCCAGGATCGGCAAGACGCTTCAGCGCCGCCGCGAGGGCATCGCTTTTGGACAACACCTCGGCGATGGTCCCGGGAACGGCTGCCGGCTTGGGACGCAGCTCGAGTGGACTGCCGACCGCGCCAAGGTCACGCCCGGGAAAGTTCTCCCCGACAAACGCGCACAGGGCGTCCGCCTCGGCGGAGTGCCCGGACTCCCGCATTTCCCTCGCCCGGGCGGCGTAGCACTGCAGGAGGAACGTCTCGCTTTGCGGCGTCGGACCGGCTTTGTGGAGACTTTTGGCGCGGTCCAGGGCGGCCCGGACCTTACCCTGCCTGAGCAGTCGCAAAGCAAGGGCGTCGTTGTTTTCCGGCGTGTCCGGTTCCGCCGATTTTTGAATGAAAGGGGGCTTTTTCAAGGTCTTGACCTTTTCTTATCCGGTGCGGATAATGGAGCACCGGGCACCTCTAAAAATTGCTATTTTGCCCGCAGACGAGGAAGGGCGTAGTGGCAGCGTTTTGTAACACGCGGTGGTGGTTTGTGTTACAAAACGCGAGAGCGAAGCCCTGACGAAGTATCCGGGCAAAATAGCATTTTTAGAGCTGCCCCGCCATCGAAATATTACCAAATACGCCGCTACTTCCGTTTCAACTTTAGCGGAATTTTACATTGCCGGCAAGCGTTACGGACTTTTGAGCGCCTCTCAAGACGGAAATACTCCCATGACCGATGCGTCCTCCCTCACAGCCGACGATGTGTTCATTTTTGCCGACGGGGCCTGTTCCGGCAACCCCGGGCCGGGGGGCTGGGGGGCGATTTTACGCTGTCCCGCGCTGGCCCTGGAGAAACGCCTCTCCGGCGCCGAACGCGACACCACCAACAACCGCATGGAACTGCGGGGGGTGATTGCCGCGTTGCGCGCCTTGAAGCGGCCCTGCCGGGTGGTGGTGACGACGGACAGCCGCTATGTGGTCGACGCCTTCCTGAAGGGCTGGCTGAAGTCGTGGCAGAAAAACGGCTGGCGCACCGCCGCGAAGGAACCGGTCAAGAACGAGGATCTGTGGCGGGAGCTTTTGGAGGTCGCGGCCAAACACCAGGTGGAA
This sequence comes from Planctomycetota bacterium, assembly GCA_031548195.1. GTDB lineage: Bacteria > Planctomycetota > SZUA-567 > SZUA-567 > SZUA-567 > JAJBSZ01. Next base: position 9,284 of record JAVBRG010000018.1, read on the forward strand.
TGGCGCTGGATTCGCGGCCACGCGGGTCATCCCGAGAACGAACTCGCCGACCAATTGGCGGTGGCGGCCCGCTTGGCATTGCGGTGAAAGCGGGGGCGGGCAAAGGGATTCGCTACCGCGTCAACAAACCCGGTGACCGTTTAGGAAAAATCCGCATTTTTTCCTTGCGTTATTGATTTAGTAAGTTTACTTTATTAAAATCCAGACGACGCAAAACATGTCCCCATGCCGTGCGCATTCACACTTGCCCGATTCCCGCTGACCTTCTGCGGCGTATCCAGGGAATTCAAACCCAAAAGCCGCGCCGGGGATCCGCATGTACCGTAAAAAAGGCCAAAACCCCAAGCTGTCCCGCCTGCACAACCGGGCCATGGCGCTGAAATTGATTACCCAGTCCCAGGGGATATCGAGGAAGGAACTGGCCGACCGCATGGGCCTGACCAAGGCCGCCATCACCAAGATTTCCGAAGAGTTAATCCAGCTCGGCCTGGTGGGCGAAGGCAGTCACGACGCGGAAACGGTCGGACTCGGACGCCGGCCCACCCCGCTTACCGTGGCCCACGGCAAGTTCAGGGTGATGACCATACACATCGGCAGGCGGCGGCTGCGCACTTATCTGACCGACGCCTCGGCAAACATTTTGCAGAAGGACGAGTGTTCCCTGCGCATGCTTCAGGGGTCGGCCAAGGGCATGAACGCGTCGCTCCTCGAATACACGCGGGAACGCATCGCCCAATGGGGCGTCCACGACAAGCGTTTCTTCGCCATCGCCATCGCCTCGCCCGGCCTAATCCGCACCCGCGACTTCAACCTCGGTTCCGAACGCGACCGGCGCTACCGGCAGCCCTATCTCTGGGACAGCCTGCACGAGTTCCTCTCCCCGCGCCTCGGCTGCCCGGTGTTTGTCGAAAACGACGCCAATCTGATGGCCTTCGGCGAGCAATGGTTCGGCCTGGGGAAGAACTGCCCCCACTTCGTTTTCTTCAGCATTGGCGAAGGCATCGGCGCCGCGCCGGTGATTGACGACATGCTCTACCGGGGCCACAACACCCTGGTCGCCGAAGTCGGCCACGTCACCGTCGACATGGCGGGCGAGGCCTGTTCCTGCGGCAACCGGGGCTGTTTGGAACTCTACGCCTCCTTCGCCCGCCTGCGGGAGAAATTCCTCGCCGCCGCGCCGGACCGGAAACCGCGCTCCTACGAGGCGGATCTGACCGAATTGTTCCGCCGTTACGACCGGGGCGACGCCGCCGGGGTGAAGCTGGTCAGGGAGCACGCCAAACTGGTTTCCCTCGGCGCCATCGGCCTCGCCAACATGTTCAGCCCCGAAAAAATCATCGTCGGGGTAAACGACTGCGACAACGTCAATCTCGACCCCTTTGTCCAGCAAATGCGCGAGGACGTCGCCACCCGCGCCTTCACCGCCATCCGGGACGGCATCGAAGTGGAGGCCTCGGCCCTGGACGCCGACAGCATGCGCCACGGCGGGGTCGCCCTGGTCATGACGGAGCTTTTGGGGGACAACGATTGGCTGGCTGGGAAATGGGAGTGGGCGGCGTCATAACTTTTTTTCTTTCCGCCGGGCGGCGGAAGGGTTTGGGGCACCGCTGAAAATGGCCTTTTCAGAAGTGCCCCTCGGGTAAAATCCTACCGGGAGGAAGCAGTCATGAGGAAGTCCTTGAGTCTGTTGTGCGCAGCTTTGGCCCTGTTCGCCGTTTTCGCGGTCGCCACGGAAAGCCGGGCGGGGGAGAAGCTCCGCGTCGGCTACATCGTCAGCGACATGAGCCACGAGTGGTACCAGAACATCTGCAACGGCGCCATCCGCCGCGCCAAGGAAAAGGGCGTCGACCTCGCCATCGCCGACGCCGCCATGAACCCCGGCACCCAAATCAGCCAGGCCGAAAACCTCCTCGCCGGCGGGGTCGACATCCTCGTCCTCACCCCCGTCGACGCCAAGGCCCTGGCCGGCGTCATCGCCGACTCGAACGACTCCGGCGTCCCGGTCATCACCGAAGCGAACATGGTCCCCGGCGCCGCCTGCTACGTCGGCATCTCGAATCTGGCCGCCGGCAAGAAAGCCGGCCTGTGGATGGCCGAATACGCCAAGAAAAACAGCATCGATCCGAAAGTCCTCGTCATCGGCTTCCCCAATTACGAAGACTGCCGCCAGCGGGTCACCGGCTTCAAGCAGGGTATGGACGAGGCCGGCGCCAAGTACGTCGTCAAGCAGGAAGTCGACTCGAACGGCAGCAAGGAAATCGCCCTTCGCGTCGCCGCCGACGCCCTAACCGCCAACCGCGACGTCAACGTCATCTTCGGCATCAACGACAACTCCACTTCCGGCGGCATGAACGCCTACAAGGAAGCCGGCCTCGACGAGTCCAAGCTCACCGCCATCGGCTTCGGCTTCGAAGGCGTGGTCGGCCGCGAAGCCCTCCTCGGCAACACCCCCTACAAGAGCGCCCTCGGCATGTTCCCCGACTACGTCGGCGCCTCCCTCATCGACGCCGCCATCGCCATTTCCAAGGGCGAGAAGCTGCCGGAACACTTCGAAACGCCGACCATCATGATTACCAAGGACAACTTCCCCACCTTCTACACCAAGAACGCCGACGGCTCCTACACCACCAATTTCGCCGCCATCGACGCCCTGAAAAAGTAAGTGAAGTTTTGCCAAGTGACGGTTGAACCGCCAACCGTCACTTGGCAAAAATCGTTTGTTCCGGAAATGCACGGGGTTTCCCTTTTGCAAAACTCCCGTAACCGTTGAAAAGATTATTGCCGAACGGCGACTGGCGGTTCTGCCGCCGTTCGGCAATGATTCCGTAGAGGATATCAGGCGATGAGCGTAAAAGAGATGAACGCCAATCAGCGTAAAACCCGATCCGCATGGTCCAGCCTCTGGGAGTACGAACAGCTTGCCCTGCTCCTGACCTTTCTGGCGCTCTGCGTCGTCCTCTACCTCCTGGAGCCGAAATTTCTCAGCCGGGTGAACATCATAAACGTTCTCCGCCAAGCCTCCATGACCGCCATCTGCAGTATCGGCATGGTCATGCTGGTGCTCCTGGGCTGCATCGATCTGTCGGTCGGCTCGGCCCAGGCCGTCGTCGGGGTTTTCTGCGTCTGGGTGGTGGTTCACACCGGGAACGTGTTCCTGGGCGTCGCCGCCGGGCTGCTGATGGGCGCCTTCATCGGCCTGGTGAACGGCCTGGTGGTGACCAGGCTGAAAATCACCGCCCTCATCGCCACCCTCGGCACCATGTCTATTCTGAGCGGCTCCGCCATGGTCGCCACGAAAGCCGTCTCCATCCAGGTCCTCGACCCCGCCTTCCTCTTCATCGGGACCGGCCAGGTGGCCATCCCCCTGATCGGCCGCGTTCCCCTGCCGGTCATCATCCTGCTCGTACTAATCCTGATTTTCAGTTACATCCTCAACCACACCTCCTTCGGCCGCCAGCTCTACGCCATCGGCGGCAACGAAACGGCCGCCGGTCTGGCGGGGATTCCGGTCAACCGGGTGAAGCTCACCGCCTTTGTTCTGGCCGGCATCCTGACCGGCCTCGCCGCCATCATCCTCGCCAGCCGCATGAACTCGGGACAACCCACCGCCGGCCTCGGTTTCGAAATGCAGGTCATCGCCTCGGTGGTCATCGGGGGCGTGAGCATGAACGGCGGCCGCGGCACCTTGGGCGGCGCCATGATCGGCGTCCTCATCCTCTCCGTTTTGTCGAACGGCCTGGTCCTGATGGACGTCAACAGTTTTTGGCAGAACATCCTTCGCGGCATCGTCATCATCCTCGCCGTCTACCTCGACGAACGGCGCCGGGTCAACACCGCCAAAAACCTGCTCGCGGCCAGGTTCGCCTAGGGTTTGCCATTTGAGGAGATTCCGGCCATGGACATAGTCCCTTTCATCGAACTCAAAAACATCCACAAACGCTTCCCCGGCGTCTACGCCCTGAAGGACGTTTCCCTCGACGTGAAGCCGGGGGAAGTCCACGCCCTGGTCGGCGAAAACGGGGCGGGGAAGTCCACCCTCATCAAAATCATCGCCGGCTTTCACCAGCCCGATGAAGGCGAATGCCGCATCGAGGGGAAGCCCGCCGTCCTCCACAAACCCGCCGACGCCATGCGCGAACGCATCGCCGTCGTTTACCAGGAATTGAACGTCGTCGACAGCCTCTCAGTCGCCGAGAACGTCTACTACGGGCGCCTGCCGGTGAGCCGCTACGGCCGGGTGCTGTGGCCGGTATTGTACAGGAATACCCGCGAGGTCCTGGACCGGATCGGCTTCGACGTGGACCCGAAGCGGAAAGCGGGTCTCCTCAGTATCGCCCAGAAACAGATGGTGGAAATCGCCAAAGCCTTGTCCGAGGAACCGCGCCTGGTCGTCATGGACGAACCGACTTCGGCCCTGGCGCCGGTGGAAATCCACAATCTCTACCGGGTGGTGAAGACGCTCCGCTCCCAGGGCGTGGGGATAATTTACATTTCCCACAAACTCGACGAAGTCTTCGAACTCGCCGACCGGATTACCGTACTGCGGGACGGCCAGCGCATCGCCTGCGTGCAGGCGAAGGACGTCGACGAACAGGAGCTCATCACCATGATGGTCGGCCGGAAACTGGAGGACATGTTCGGGCAAAAGCGCAGCGGCTGCGGCTGCCAGGACGGCCCCTCTGCCCTCGAATGCAGCGGCCTCTCCACGGACACGGTCAAGGACATTTCCTTCCATGTGCGGCCGGGGGAAATCGTCGGTTTTTCCGGGCTCATGGGGGCGGGCCGGACCGAACTGGCCCGGGGCCTCTTCGGGTTCGACAGGCGGGCGGCGGGTAAGGTGCGGATTTACGGCGAGGATTTACCGTCCGGCCACATGCCCTCGGCGGTGCGTTCCGGCGTCGGGATGGTGCCGGAGAGCCGCAAGGACGAGGGGATTTTCCCCAATTTCACCGTCAGGCAAAACCTGACCATTTCCGCTCTCGGCCAATTCGGCGTCCGGGGCCGGCTGTCCCGCCGCATGGAGCGGGAGGCCAGCGAGAAAATCATCCGCGACCTTTCCATAAAAACCCCCGGCATCGAGCAGCTGCTCGTCAACCTTTCCGGCGGCAATCAGCAGAAGGTGATTATCGGCCGCTGGCTGGCGAAGGAGAACCTGCGGGTCCTGATTGTCGACGAGCCGACCCGGGGCATCGACGTGGGGGCGAAGGCGGAGATTTACACCTTGTTGAAGAAGATGGCCGACGCCGGTTTGGGCATATTGGTGATGTCGTCGGAAATGCCGGAGCTCTTGGGATTGTGCGACCGGATTTACGTCATGAAGAACGGCCGCATAACGGGGGAATTCGCGCGGGACGAGGCGACCCAGGAAAAGATACTCGAGCGCGCCATCGGTTGAGGCTAGTAAAAATTTGCGGATTACGGGAGAACGGGATGAGCGAGCCAAAGACCGTCGCGAAGGGTGGCAGCTTCCACGAGCGCACTTTGCCGTCGAGCCTGGGAGGCGGCGCGGATTCGGGCGGGCCGTCCCGCCGGGCGACCGCTTTGGAAAGGGAAACGCTCCGGAAATTGGCGGCGCGTAAACGTGAGATTGGGGAACTGCCGATTCAAGGCGAAACGGCCGGCTTGTGGCGAAACCTCAATAGTCTCAAACCCGGCCGCCCCCTGGTGTGGATTAACGAAATCCCCTGGCACGAGATGAACGTCGACGATGAACTGACCTGCGTCTCGGAAGACCCTTTCCTCAAGGCGGTGGAGTGGAATCTCCGTTCGGAAATTTACCAGTGGAACCACTTCCCCTGCGACATGGTGGTGGACCCCTTTGTGCTGGTGCGTTATGTCTGCGGGCCGGTCAGCACCTACGCCGATTTCGGTATGACCGAAAAATACAGCGACTACGATCACGCCTCGGAAATCGAACTGGGCAAGAACCCCCTGGGCGAATCGGCCATTCACGGCTCGGTGCGTTACGAGAACGTGATCAATTCCCGGGACGACCTGAAGCGGCTCAGGACGCCGGAGGTTTGGTTCGACCAAGGGGAAACGGAACGGCGCTTCGAGGTTTTGTCGGACATTCTGGAAGGGGTGATACCGGTCAGGAAAATCGGCATCGAGCACCAGTGGTTTTCGCCGTGGGATCAGATGATTCACTGGTACGGCATCGAACGCCTGTACATGGACATGTACGACGATCCGGAACTGGTGCATGCGCTGCTGAAACGCTTCATGGAATGCATGCACGAGGTCCTGGACAAACAGGAGGCCATGGGGCTTTTGGCGGCGGGAAACGGCAATCACCGGGTGGGCTCGGGTGGTTTGGGAATCACCTCGGAACTGCCGGCGCCCGGGTGCATGCCGGATCACGCCCGGCCCATTGACCAGTGGGGCACCGGCACCGGGCAGATTTTTTCGGAAGTCAGCCCCGCCATGCACGAGGAATTCTGCCTCCAGTACGAGCGGCCCTTCATGGCGCGCTTCGGCCTGAACTGCTACGGCTGCTGCGAACCCCTCCACAACAAAATCGCCCTGATGCGGACGATTCCCCGCCTGCGGCGCATCTCGATGTCGCCGTGGATTGACCTGGACAAGGCGGTCGCGGAAATCGGCGCCGACTATATTTTCTCCTACAAGCCGACGCCGGCGGTGTTCGCCGCCGACGCCTATATGCGTGACGAAGCGGAGAGAATCCTCAAAGAGATCCTGGAAAAAACCCGGGGCTGTCGGGTCGAACTGATCCTGAAGGACATCACCACGGTCAGGAACGACCCCAAACGGCTGTGGCAATGGGCCCAAGAGGCGATGCGGCTGGTGCGGGCGTATTGACGAAATATGCCCGGAGTTTGCCGCAGCGCCGGGCAATCCGGCGAAACGGCGGCGCTATACTGACGGCGGAGTGAAATTGTGAAAAGTTTTATTAACCACAGAGACACAGAGGTGTTTACTTCTTGTCTTACGGATGGGCGCATCTCAACTGTGTTACCATAATTCCGCATCCTGTTGCGTTGGACTCTTCCCCACGCGTCATTCCGGCGTCGCAAGCGTTCAACCGGGGTGAGGCAGAACTCGCCGGAATCCAGGCCGATATACCGTCGCTCCGTCGCCCAGTGGTTCCACTAAACACCCTATCAGTTTCGGAACTTACACCTCGAGCAAACGCCACGGTAGCGATTGTCTATCGGCCTGGATTCCGGCGAGCAACGCTTCCCCCCGGTTCAACGCTTGTGGCGCCGGAATGACGTGTGGGGTAGTGTCCAGGGTAACAGGATGCGGATTGACGTAACCGAGTTGGGATGCGCCACATTCAAACCGCCGAGTGCCGATTGGTGGTTTCATCGCCACTTTGCAAAACTTCAGTGAGTAATCTATAATTTATGTGGTTCTCTGTGCCCTCTGTGTCTCTGTGGTAAAATTCACATTTTCAATGATTCGGCGGTATATTTGAAATCGATATCCCGTTCAATTCCGGCATAGGTCAATTTCCGCACCGCCGGAGTGGTCTTCAGCGCCACCTTGCCGTGCCTAATCACAAACAAACATTCCGGCGTCAACCGAATCGCGTCGGATACCGACGCCGCGTCCAGGACCAAGAGGTTCGCGGGTTTTCCGACCTGCAAGCCGTAACGCTCTTCCACCCGCAGCGCTTTGGCTGAATTCACCGTCACCATGTCGAACAGCCGCTTAATCTGTTCCGCCCCGGACAGGTGGGCGGTATGCAGCAGCAGATTCGCGGCCCGCAGCATCGACCCGGTACCCAGCGGATACCAGGGGTCCATGATCGAATCGTGGCCAATCGCCACATTCACGCCGGCTGCGTCCAATTCGTCCACCCGGGTGTGGCCGCGCCGCCGGGGGTAGCCGTCGGTGCGGTTCTGGAGGACGGAATTGTCGAACGGATTGGTTATGAAATTCAGGCCCGACCGGGCGGCAATGCCGATGAGCTTCAGCGCATAATCGTTGTTATAATTGTGCATCGCGGTGGTGTGGCTGGCCGAAGCCCGATCGCCCATGCCCCTTTGGATGGATTCCTTCAGCATCGTCTCCACGAAGCGGGATTGCTCGTCCCCCGTTTCGTCGCAATGGATATCGACCATGAGGCCGCGTTTTTCCGCCAGTTCGAAAGCCAGTGCGACATCGGCGACCCCGTCCTCCCGGGTGATTTCATTGTGGGGAATGCCGCCGACGACGTCGGCGCCCATGTCCAGGGCTTTTTCCAGCAGCTTCCGGCCTTCCGGCGTTGTGAAGACGCCGTCCTGGGGAAAAGCCACGACTTGAATTTCCACCAGGTCCCGCAGGCTGTCCTTGAGTTCGAGGAGGGCGTCGACGGTTTTCAGGGAGGGGTCGGTGGTGTCGGCGTGGGTGCGGATGAACTGGACGCCATTGGCGAATTCCCACAATACCGCTTCGCGGGCGTTTTTGAGGATGACTTCGCGGGTCAGGTCCTTTTTCCGTTCCCCCCAAATGGCGATGCCTTCCAGAAGGGTTCCGGAACGGTTGAAGCGCGGATCCCCCACGGACAGAACGGCGTCGAGGTGGACATGCGGGTCGCAGAACGGCGGCGAAACCAGATTGCCGGCGGCGTCGATGCAGTCGACGTGGTCGGTCGCCTTGGCGCCGGCCGGACAAATGGCGGTGAATTCCCCCCGTTCCATGTGCAGGTCTACAAGGCTGCCGGAGTGCGGCAGTCGGGCATTTTTCACCACGAGGGACATTGGCTTCTCCTTTGTGTAAACATAACTTTTTGTCCTGCCATATTGAACCTAATCCCACCCGTCATTCCGGCGCCGCAAACGTTCAACCGGGGTGAGGCGCAACTCGCTGGAATCCAGGCCGATAGACGACTGCTACGGTGGCGTTTGCTCCTCTTCGAAATTCGGGTGATGCGCTTCTCCGAAACCTTGTCACGGCGACCCCTCCCCGCACGTCATTCCGGCGCCGCAAACGTTCAACCGGGGTGAGGCGCAACTCGCCGGAATCCCGGCCGAGTGGCGACCGCTACAGTGGCGTTTACTCCTTGTCTTACGGAGGTGTAATTTCTGTCACCGATAGGGTGTTTAATGAAACCACCCAGCGACGGTTCAGCGGCCTGGATTCCGGCGAGTT
>JAVBRG010000054.1:0-20149 GCA_031548195.1 Planctomycetota bacterium
AGGCAGAAAAAGTTATTTCCGACCGAGCTGACGAAGTATGACGCGATGAGATACGTTTTCACAATTTCAATAGGCGTTCGGTATAATTCGCAAGGGGGATAATGATGGCGGATGACGGTAAAAGCGCGGTGTCGTTCGGACAATTCGTCGGCGGCTTCGCCTATCAGACCTTGGTGCATCTCGGGAAGATGCCGAATCCGATGTCCGGAGAAACCGGCGTGGATTTGGCCAATGCCAAATATTCCATCGACCTGTTGGGCATTCTCCAGGAAAAAACCAAGGGCAATCTCACGCCCGAGGAAGACGAACAACTCACCGGCATACTCCGCGACCTGCGTCTCACCTATGTGGAAACGGCCGGGAAAAAAGGCGATCACCCGCCCGCCGATTCATGATTTAGCGGCGCCTCAACGCCCATAGCGCTGGACCAGCAATTCCAGGGTCACCGGTTCCTCCGCTTCGATGGTGTCGATTATCCCGTTCAGGAATTCCCGCATTTCCGGCTGATCCCGCGGCAGGCACATGCTGAGGGGATCGTCGTATTGATCGAATATGTGCAAATAATTGCGGGGCGAGTAATCCGGGTGCGCGTTCATGCCCATGAACAAGGTGAAGCCGTCGTCGATAATCGCGTGCGCCTTCCCTCCCAACACGGTTTTGAACAAATCGTCGAAGCTCCCTTGCTCGGCGAATACGTGGGTTGCCTTGGGCATGAGTTCATCGTAGACGAATTCGTAGGCGCTATGTTCCGTCAGGGCTACCTTGATTTCGGGGCGGTTGAGATCTTCCGGGGTGATGACGTCGATGCCGCTCTGTTCCAAGCCGACCAAATCCACCACCATCCCCACCCGGCTGACGATGTAGGGCTTCGTGAAGTCGACCAGCTTGCGGCGCGCTTCGGTGTCGGACAGATTGCTGATGCCGAGGTCGGCTTCGCCACTGGCGACCACCTTGCAAACTTCGTTGTAGTCGTCCCCGAGACGAAGCATTTCCAGCCTCACCCCCAGCTTGTCGGCGATAGTGCGGGCGAGGTCCATCTCGTAGCCGACCCATTCGCTTTTGCCGTCCGGCCCGGTTTTATCCCAGAAAAACGGATACATCCCCACATTGACCTGGGCGACGACCAGCTTCCCGGCCTTCCTGATTTTTTCCATCAGGTCGCCGGCATGGCCCGGCGCGACTCCAGAAAGGGCAAGAACCAATCCGAAAAGAACCCCTGAAAGCGCGGGAAAACGAATACGGCGCATATGTAGATCCTTATACGGAGAACCGAAAATTCACGCTCCAGTCGCGGCGAATCGGGCAAGCAGGCAATGCTACGGATAGCGTTCGACGAGTCAAGCCTCTTCCTCGGCTCCGGACAAACCCCGCCAGCGTCGACCAGTGCCCGGCGCCGCAATCCCAATAAAATCCCGTCCCCCCGATTTCCCATTTACAAATCAGTCTTCAATCCGTATAACCTGCCCCATACCCGAACGCGGCTTTGCCGAAGGGACCTGGCCCTTCGCCCGCCGTTCGTCGTCACCCGAGGCATACCCAATGGCAATTCTCGAATGGCAGGGGCTGAAGGAAAAACTTGGCCTGCGCCCTCAAACCGAAATCCGGGAAATCGGCACCGGACCCGGGGTAAAATGCGAAAAATGCGGCGAAATGATGATGCGGGTCGACTTCGAGGCCAACTTGAACGTCTGCACCCTCTGCGATCACCACCATCCCATCGGCGCCCTGGAGCGCATCCGCATCACCCTCGACTACAATTCCTTCATCACCCAGGACGACGACCTCGCCGCCGTGGATGTCCTGCATTTCAACGGCATCGAAAGCTATACCCAAAAACTCGAAAAAGCCCGCAAGGAAACCGGCATCACCGACGCCATGGTCTCCGGCGTCGGCCGCCTGAAGGAACGACCGGTCGCCTTCGGGGTCACCGATTCCCGCTTCATGGCCGGGTCTATGGGTTCGGTCGTGGGGGAACGCTTCGTGCGGCTCATCGAAACGGCCATCGATAAATGTCTCCCACTCATCGTCTTCTCCGGCTCCGGTGGCGGCGCCCGCATGTACGAGGGCCTCTTCTCCCTCATGCAAATGGCCAAAACCTCCGCCGCCCTGACCCGCCTCGACGCCGCGCGCCTTCCCTTCATATCCGTCTGCACCCATTCGACCATGGGGGGCGTCTGGGCTTCCTGGGCCGCTTTGGGGGACGTCAATCTCGCCGAACCGAAAGCCCGCATCGGCTTCACCGGTCCCCGGGTCATCAAAACCACCATCAACGCGGAACTGCCCGACGGCTTCCAATCCGCCGAATTCCTGCTGGAACACGGCCAAATCGACCTCATCGTCCACCGCCACGACCTCCGCGACAAACTGGCGGTTCTCCTCGACAAACTTCTCGGACCCGTGCGGAAGGATGAACCATGACCAGAAAACGCGTGGCGCTGCTCCCCGGCAGTTACGATCCCATCACCTTCGGCCACCTCGACATCATCGAACGCGGCGCCGCCCTCTTCGACGAACTGGTGGTGGCGGTGTCGGAGAATCCGGCCAAGGAACCGATGCTCCCCCTGGAGGAAAGACTCCGCCTCATCGGCGAACTCACCCGCGTCTACGGACACATCCGCGCGGAAATGTTCACCGGCATGACCGTCGACTTCGCCAAAAAAATCGGCGCCCAGGCGATTGTCCGCGGCATCCGCACCTTCGCCGACTTCGAGTACGAATTCCAGCTCGCCGTCGCCAACCGCCGCATCGGCGGGGTCGAGACGGTCTTCATCATGTCCTCGGCGGAACGTTCCTTCATCCGCTCCTCCCTAATCAAGGAAGCGGTGGCGCTGGGCGGGGACGTCTCGGCTTTTGTCCCGGTCCAGGTCCTTCACGCCCTGGAGAAGGTGATGCGGCTGAAAGGGGTCAATCCCACCCGTTCCCTGGTCGGCCTGGACGGCGACGAAACGCCGGCCCTGGGTAAGCACGGCCAGGGCTTGCAGGGGGAGGCAATAGAGTGAGGCATGGACAGGCGGCCGGAAGCCGGCGGATGGGTATTCTCGGCGGCTCCTTCAATCCGCCGCATGTGGGGCATTTGTCCCTCGCCAGAACGGTACTCGATTTGGGGCTGGCGGACGGGGTGTGCCTGATTCCGGCGGCGATTCCCCCCCACAAGGCGACCCCGCGGCAGGCCGACGCCCCGACCCGGCTGGCCATGACCAAACTCCTCGCCGCCGAGGACCCCCGCCTCGCCACGGATGACCTCGAACTCCACCGTCAGGGCGCCAGCTACACCATCGACACCCTGCGGGAATTAATCCGCAAACACCCGCATTATCATTACCGGCTCATCATCGGTTCCGACCTCGCCAAAACCTTCGCCACCTGGCGGGACTACCGGGACATCCTCCGCCTCGCCCCGCCCCTGGTCGCCGAACGCCCGGACGAACCCTTTCACGGCGACGCCGATTTTGTCGGTCTCGCCCCCGGGGAAGCGGCCGTCGTCAAGGCCGGGCGTTTCGACATGCGTCCCGTCGACGTCAGTTCCACCAAAGTGCGCCAGCTGCTGGAAGCCGGCGCCGACGACCCCACCCTCCTCCGTTACCTCACCCCTCGCGTTCTCGCCTTCATCCGCGAACACCGGTTGTATCCCCCCCCGCCGGCTGATTGAAGCCGGAGCTTACGGATTGACATGACGCCGGTTAAAGTGGAACATTGACCTGTTCGTAAAGGGCGTTTCCGGTTGTCCTGCGTCAGCGGTGCGGGACGCATAGCGGCGGCCGGCCATTTGTCCGTCGGCGGTTTCCCGCCGGCCGGAACGGCGGTTCCTGCTTCGCGCCGTGCGGAAGCGAACCGAACGGAAAGGCTGCCATCATGAGTGCGACCAGGGAATGAGCGGCGCTGCGGATGCCGACACCCCAAGAATGGCCAAAATCCCCCGCTGGCTCCTGCATTGTTTTCTGGCGGTGCTGGCGGTGGCCGCATTGTCGGGCCTGTGCATCTGGCTGGTGCAGAGGTCGCTCAGGACCCCGGCGAAAAAACGGGCCATGCAGTCGTGGCTGGACGAAAAGCTGAACGCCGACGTGTCCCTCTCGGGGGACATGGTGGTGCGGGTGAACCTGGTGCGGGATTCGCGGTTGATGCTGCATGACACGGAAATCGAGCACCCGAATCCGGTTTTCCCCGGTAAGTTAGCCCGCATCACCAAAATCGGGGCCTGGGCGCCGCCGTGGGCGGTGGCGGGTTTAATCCCCGGGCGGATGCGCCTGTTGTTCGAAGGGGCGCATATCGCCCTGGAAGAAAGTCCTTTCGGCGACTGGAGCGTCAACGGCCTGATGCAGCCCTTGGCGGTGGGGAACACCCCCTTTCCCTTTCCCATGCCGAAGATTTCCTCCTGGCGGGCAGAGGTTTTGAAAAGCACCTTGGCGGTGAAGCGGCGCGGACACGAGATGGTCCTGGATTTGCAGGGGGTGGCGAGCGGGCGCTATAACGGAAACCGCCTCGACATCCATGCGGATCAGACGCCGTTTTCCTTCGGCCGGGTCGACACTCCGGAGGTTCGCTTCACGGGGCAGGCGGAGCCGGTGAATTTGCGGCTGGTCACTCCCGCGACACCGGGCGGGATGCCGGAGTTTGTGCCGGGGGGGTGTGAACTCAGGGTGAAGGGCCTCCCCGTGGCGACCCTGCCGTTTTTCGTGAATGGAATTCCCATTGAGGACGGCCCGGGTGTTTTCAACGGTCTAATCCGTTACGACCAGCATCCCGAATCGGCGGGGGCATTGTATCTGGAAGGTCAGCTGATGGGAGTTCCCCTGGGAGTGTTCGGCCTGCCGCCGAGCGCCCCGTTGAAGGCGACCTGGCCGATTGAACCGGAGCGGGACAATTTGCCGGCGGCGATTCATTTGGGTCCGTCGGGGTTCGGCGCTTTCGAGATTACCATTCCCCTGGCCGAGAAAGGCATGCCGAAGGGGATTGTGATGCGGGGCGACGTGGCGGCTTTGGACGAGGTGCCGGTTTTTTTCAGTAAACACCGGGACTGGCCGCGCTGGTTGTCCAGGATGTTCCCGAAGATTGAATGGCGGTCGGGGGCGTGGCGGGGGTTTGGCTGGGAGGGGAAGGATTTGTCGCTGGTGTTGTCCCGTTCGACGGCGGGTTTGAATTTGAGCGGTTTTGGCGAGACGTTGGGGGGGAAGGTGCGGTTGGCGGCAACACCGGAACAGGAGGGGAGTCCGGTGACGGTTGGGGGGGAGAAGCTGGAGGCGGGGTTATTGGCCGGGAAAATGTCGGGGTTTTTGCCGGAAGCTTTCCGGGTGGTGTTGTCGGGTGGGGGCGGGGTGAGTTTGACTTGGCGTTCCTATCCATCGGGCGAGGGCGATTTCGGCGAATGGGGTTTGGGGGTGGTGTGTCCCAAACCGGTGGTGGATTTGGGGCGTAGCGGGGCGTGGTGGTGGGGGATGCCCAGGGTGGCGGGGGCGATATTGGCGGCGTTGCCGGAATGGGGAGGGGGGAGAAAGAATGAATTGGAGCGTTTGGCCGGGGCGGGGCAATTGGAATTGGATCAATTTTCCGTGGTGGCGGAGCGGGGGGCGGAGGGCTGGTTGACGGTGGAATTCAGGGGTTACGGGGATGTTTTCGGGCAGGCGAGCGGGATTTTGGAGAAGCGCCGGGACGGTGCGGTGGAGGGGGAGTTTTTGCTGACCGGGGAGTCGGATTTACTGGAGGCGGTTCTGCGGGCGAACGGGGAGTTTGGGGAGGTGCTGGATTTTTTGGCGAACGAGGGGCCGGGGTTGCGGGTGGGGTTTACCTATGAACCGGGCGGGGAGGTGGCGTTTACGTTTCCATTTTTACAGGAGGCGGAACGGGTGCGGGGGGTGCTCCGCGCGGAGGCGGGCGGAGGGAAAGGTTTGCCGGAAGGGGCGGAATAATCCTTGACCGGTATATTTAGCGGTGCCCTGGAGTAGATATGGAAACGCGTGACCGTATGGATCTTGACCTGAACCCCGATCTCTTCATCCGCGAACTGCAACCCTCATCCACACCCAAAGGGGCCTTCCTCCTCCTCCACGGCATGGAATCAAACTCCACCTGGTTCGTCGACCTCGCCACCCGCCTGGTCGCCGAAGGCTACGCCGCCATTGCCTACGACCGCATCGGCTGGGGAAAATCCCCGGGGAAACGCGGACACCTCCCCTCATACCGCGACTTCTACGAAAACGCCTCCGCCCTCGCTTCCAAATATCAAGCCAAATACGCTTCCCTGCACCTCGCCGGCATGTCCTGGGGCGGCATGGCCGCCCTCTACCTGGCCCTCCGCCGTCCCTGGCTCTTCGCCTCCGTGTCCCTCATCGCCCCCGGAATCGCCGGCAAACGCGACCTCACCCGCAAAGGCAAACTGGACGCCTTCCTGGCCATTATCCGGAAATACCCGGAAACGCCGGTAACCCCGGCCTTCGACGTGGAACACTTCACCGCCAATCCCAAATGGCGGGATTTCATCGCCCACGATGAAGACCGGGTCAAGCGGGTAACCGCCTCCTTCTGCCTGGAAACCTTGAAAATGCGCCGCTTCATCAAGGAAAACGCCGGCCGGCGCCAGCTGCCCCCGACCCTCTGCCTCCTCGCCGGACGCGACCAGATAGTCGACAATTCCCTGACCGAACCAATCGTCCGCCGAGCCGGAGCGGTGGTGGAAAAGTTCCCCGAGGCCGAACACTCCCTCATTTTCGAACAGCCGGAGCAAACCGCGGCCGCCTTGGTCATGAATGCCAGCCACTCCCGGCAAGCCCTTCCCCCGGCCGGACGGGTCTGGGTGGTCGGCGCCGGCGCGGTCGGCGGAACGGTGGCGTCCCTCCTCAGCTTCGCCGGTGTCGCGACCGGGGTCCTGGTGAAGAAAAAATATCTGGAACAAATCCGGCAAAACGGCCTCAGCGTAGTCTCCGGTTTCGGCAAACGCACCGCCCTGGCGGGTATCGTCTTTTCCGACCGTCCCGAAGAACTGCCGGCCGATCCGAATATGGTCCTGACGGCGGTGAAGAGCTATGACACCGTTGCGGCCCTAAGCGGCCTGGCCGGTAAAATCCCGCCCGAATGCGTCCTGGCAAGCCTGCAAAACGGGGTGGGAAACGAAGACCGGATAAGCGCGATTTTTCCGGGCCACATCGTGGTTTCCGGTTCAATCTGCGCCAGCCTGGAATTGACCGCGCCGGGGCGGGTCCTCCTCGCCTCGGACCAGGGCGGACTCGCCGGCGCCCGGCACCAGGGCGATCCCGAGGTCGCCAAGGCGGTGTTTCTAGGGTTCATGTCCCTCACCGGCATGGAATGCCGCTGGGTCGAGGGCGGTAAAGCCAGCCCCAGATTGAAATGGTCCAAATTGATGTTGAATATCGGCTTCAATGTCCTAAATTCCCTGACCGGCAAAACCAGCGCCCAGCTACTGGCCGACCCCTTTTACGGCAAATTGGCCCTGGACGCCCTGAGGGAAGGCTTCAAGGTGATGAAATGCCTGCACTTGGAACCGGTCGACCTCCCCGGCTACCCGGTATCGAAATTGCGCCGGGTCGTTTCCCTGCCGGGGTCACTCCCCTTGCGGCTGCTGGCCTGGCAGGCGGCCCGGAGCGTCGAAGTGGCCTTTTCCATGCGGCAGGACCTCCTGAACCGACGGGCGCAAACCGAACTGCAGGAGTTGAACGGCAAAATCGTCGAGGTCGGGCGACGCTTCGGAGTCAAGGTGCCGGCCAACGAAAAGCTGGTGGAGATGGCGGGACAAACAATGGAGAACAAGGCGTAGAATAAATATTTTCGAAAATAAACTTAACCGTATCCTTGACTCCCCACAAAACGGGTGAAGAAAAAGGTCTTGGAATTCCAGGGGTTAAGGCGTTTCCCCCCGGCATTGCAGCAAAGATTTACCACTATATATAGTGGATGTCGATATCACTCTCGCTATATTTTGATTTTATCCTTGACAATTTCAATCTTCTTCGTAGAATGTGATTTTGTTGGATGCGTGTGGCGTTGGGGCAAAACCGGGCTGTTAACAGCCCGGTAATAAAGTCGCTTGCCGTCGATTTAGGCTGGTAGGTTCGAAAGACGAGGCCCAAAAAATAAGCAAATATGGGCATATTGGCGTTTTTTTTTGCCGTAGTATTTCGGACCTACCAGTCGAAAGCGGCGGCAATGGACTTTGTTATCGGGCTGTTAAGCCATAATTCCGGGATGCGCACGCCGGTTACCCACCTCGGGGACACCGCCGACCTGGTTTTTTTCACCGGACGTGGGCGGGTCTTTTTACCGTAACCTATCATAAATGTGGAAGATAATCCGTCCATGGATAATTGTGGACGGCGGGGATTTTTGTGATTAGAGGGTGAGGTCTATTTTTCTGACAGTTTTTTTGCGGGGACTAGCAGGGAGTTTTTCGCATGACCATTGATGTATACTCCAAACCGGGCTGCGGCAAGTGTAATGCGGCCAAAAGCAAGCTGGAAATGATGGGCTTCGCCTATAACGAACATAACATCGAGCGTTATGTCAAATTGCATGAAGGCTGGCGGAATGACGGTTCCGCCGATGTGATGGCCGCCCACACCATGATGGACACTTTGCCCTTGTTCAAATTGAACGGCGAGTTCCATGATTACCCCACCGCCATGCGGAAATTGAAGGACCAGCTGCCGCGGTCGGCGGTTCGGTGAAGTGACGGAAAGTTCCTTGAAACATTGCGAAATTCGGTTATAATTTTCAACCATCGGCGGCAGGGGATACCTGCCGCCGACAATTGTTTATATAAATTGATAGCGTTCGCGTGGCGGTTGACGGTTTTTCGCCGGCGTTTGACTCGGGGGCTGGAGATGGATGTTTATATCATGCGGCATACCGATGCGGTGGACGGCGGGGCGGGGGGCGACTTTGCCCGGGTCTTGTCCGATAAGGGCCGGAAGCAGGCGGAGAAGGCGGGGAATTGGTTGAAGAGGCAGCTTGCCGCCGGTGCGCCTTTGGTGGTGACGAGTCCGTATCCGCGCGCGCACGAGACGGCGAAATTGGTGGCGGAAAGTTTGGGGAGCGGGGTCGGGGTGATACCGGACGAACGTTTGGCGTGCGGGATGACGCCGGAAACGGGTTCGGCCCTGCTGTACGAGTTCGCCAAAGGCGGGTCGGCATTGTTGTTGGTGGGGCATGCGCCGGATTTGGGCTGGCTGGTTTCGTACTTGTTGGGGGCGAAGGACACGGCGGTGGAGATGCGCAAGGGCTCCCTGGCCTATTTGTCGGCGGCGCGGGCCGGGTTTGGGGGGGCGGTCCTGCAGTGGCTGGTTCACCCCAAGCTTATTGATTGAGGATTGAGAGGCAACGCTATGGCACGTCTTGAAGAGTCGCGAATCAGTGGACCGGGTGGCGGGAGGGTGATGTATGTGCCGCCGATGGAGCCGTGGGGGGCGAGGTTTTTCGCCGCCGTGTTTCGTAGTATCGGCTACGACGCGCGGGCTTTGTCGGAGGATGCCGCCTCGATGGCTTTGGGGTTGAAGCATACCGGTGGCGGGGAGTGCGTGCCGTGTCCGGCGACGACCGGGGCGTTACTGGCGGCGATTGAGCGGGACGGGGTGGATCCGGCGAAGGTGATATTCTTCATGCCGACTGCCTGCGGGCCCTGCCGTTTCGGTCAGTACGCGAAGCTGGACAAGATGATTTTCGCCAAAAAGGGCTGGGATCAGATACAAATCATGTCGCCGTCGGCCGAGAACGCCTACGAGGGGATTGACACCCAGGCGCGGATTCTTCTCTACCACGCCCTGGTTTGTTCCGACATTATGCGCAAATACACCCACCGGGTGCGGCCTTATGAAATTGAACGGGGTTCGGTGGACGCGGTGGTGGAGCGTTACACCGTGAAGATTGAGGAGGCGTTTTCGAAGGGGGACAAGGGGGCGGTGGCGGAGGCGGTGCGGGCGTGCGGGCGGGAGTTGTCGGCCTTGCCGAAGTTCACTTCGCCCCGGCCTCTCGTTGGAGTGGTGGGGGAGATTTACGTGAGGTGCGACCCGTTTTTGAACAATGATGTGTGCCGGCGGATTGAGGAGCTGGGGGGTGAGGCGTGGCTGGCGCCGATTAGCGAGTGGATATTTTACACGAATCACCTGCGGAATTTGCTGGTGCGGGAGCAGTCCCGTGGTCTGCGATCATATTTCGAGCGTGCCCGCATCTGGCTGGAGACGCGGTTTTTCTTCAATCGCATCGAGCACGCCTATTATCATTATGCGGCGGACATTTTGGCGGAGCGCCACGAGCATCCGATTGCCGAGGTGATGGAGGAGGGGAAGCGTTATTTGCCGTGGCAGTTCGAGGGCGAGGCGGTGTTGACTTTGGGTCGGGCGGCTTTGTTTGTGAAGTTGGACGGGGCGAAGGCGATTGTCAATGCGAGTCCGATGTTTTGCATGCCGGGGACGATTACGACGTCGGTGTTTCCGAAGCTGGAGAAGGAGTTGAATGTGCCGGTGGTGTGTAATTTTTATGATGGGTCTGGGGATCCGAATCAGGCGTTGGTTCCGGTGATGCATTATGTGACGGAGCCTTATAGGTCGAAGCAGATTTCGGAGCGTCGGCAGGTGGAGGAGACGAATAAGCGTAATACCCGGCGGATGACCCGCATGTTGTTGAAGGGGGAGGCGTGAGGGGGGGGTAGCGGTAAAAGGTGGTTAAAAAAATGGTGGTTCAATAAAATCCAGCCATTCGGCTGGATTTTATCAAAACACTTTTTTACCGCCATTCCATAAACACCATCCGAAATGTCAATCCAACCGGAATTCCTGACGCCAGTCGCCCTTTTCCACAAGCGGCGGCTGTTCCATTTTATCGAACAACGAATCCTCCAAAACCAGGTAATCCATTTCCGTCCGCATGAAACAACGATAAGCGTCCTCGGGAGTACACACAATAGGCTCGCCCCGGACATTGAAGCTGGTATTGACAATGACCGCGCACCCATGCCGGGTTTTGAACGCTTCCAACAATTGGGCGTAACGCGGATTCGTCACCGGGTCCACTGATTGGATGCGGGCCGAGTAGTCGACGTGGGTGATGGCGGGCAGGGTCGAGCGGACATGGTAAAGGCGGTCGTACAGGGGCAGTTCCTGGTAATGGTCGGGCAAGGGTTTACGAATCGACTCCGCCACCGGCGCGACCAGCAACATGTAGGGGGAAGGGCAGGCGAGGTCGAAATAGGCGCCGATATCGGCGGCGAGGACCGACGGCGCGAAGGGGCGGAAACCCTCGCGGTATTTTATTTTCAGGTTGAGCCGCTTCTGCATGTCGGGATTGCGGGGGTCGCCGAGAATGCTCCGGTTACCCAATGCCCGGGGGCCGAACTCCATCCGCCCCTGAAACCAGCCGACGACTTTCCCCTCCGCGAGGTAATCCGCGACCAGGGCGCACAATTCGGCAAAATCGGCGAATTCCTTGCGGGGAGCCTGGTGCCGAAGGGCGGTCATGCCCACGGCGGTGGCGTCGAAGGCGGGGCCGAGGTAGGCGCCCTGCATCGAATCGGGCTGGTCCCGGACAATTTTCCGTTCCGCCCCCAGGGCGATATGGTGGGCGGCGAGGGCTGCCCCCAAGGCCCCGCCGGCATCGCCGGAAGCAGGCTGAATCCAGATATGGTCGAAGATTTTCGCGCGGAGGAGGACGCCGTTCGCCGAACAGTTCAGGGCGACCCCGCCGGCCATGACCAGATTGGGGCAGCCGGTCAGCTCCCGGGCGGTGCGGGCGAGACGAAGGACGACGTCCTCGGTCACCTCTTGAATGGCCAGGGCGAGGTCCATGTATTCCGGGCGGATTTCCGATTCCGCTTCGCGGGGGGGAATCTGGAAAAGGGCGGTCCATTTCTTCGGCTTGTACATACTTAAACCGGTGGCGTAGTCGAAGTAGTCCTGATTGAGGATTAGCGAACCGTCGGGGCGGAGGTCGACCAGGTGTTCGTGGATGAGCTTTTTCCAATTCTCGACCCGCTCGCTCCCTTTGACGCCATAGGGAGCGAGGCCCATCAGCTTGTATTCGCCGGAATTGACCTTGAAGCCGCAGTAGGCGGTGAAGGCGGCGTAAAGAAGGCCGAGGGAGTGGGGGAAATGCAGTTCCTTGAGGACGGTGATGTCCTTCCCACGGCCGTGCCCGATGCTGCTGGTCGCCCATTCGCCGACGCCGTCGAGGGTAAGGATGGCGGCTTCCTCGAAGGGGGAGGGGTAGAAGGCGGAGGCGGCATGGGAGAGGTGATGTTCGGGGAAAAGGAAGGGTGGAATGCGGCTGCCGAAGTTCGCCAGTTCCCGCTTCAGGTTCCGGCGGGTGAACATCTTTTCCTTAATCCACACCGGCATGGCGGCGAGGAAGGAACGGTAGCCCTTCGGCGCGAAGGAGTGGTACGTCTCCAACAGCCGTTCGAACTTCAGGAAGGGCTTGTCGTAGAAGACCACCTTGTCGACCTGGTCCAGCTTCAAACCCGCTTCTTCCAAAACATATTTCACCGCCAGCCGCGGAAAGGAGGCGTCCTGCTTGACGCGGGTGAAGCGTTCCTCCTGCGCGGCCGCGACCACGGTTCCGTCGCGAAGCAGCGCCGCGGCGCTGTCGTGATAATAGGCGGAAATTCCCAGAATCGTGGCCATGGCTGCATTCTCCGAATCTAAATCATTCATTCCCGGAACGCAGGGAATCGTAAACGAAACGACCGATTTTCTGGTTGGCGTAGGCGGAAGGGTGCCCGTCAATCAACTGATATTTGATTTGCCAAATTTCCCAATCCGTTCCAAGCGCATCGGAAACGGGGAAGAAACGGATACCGGATTCCCGTAGCATCTGCATTACCCCAGGGTCACTGTCCCAATACACGACCGTCAGGCCGACACCGTAGCGTTCGCGGCAAATGCTGTCCATCCGGGCGAGGATGGCTAGGGTCAGCCCCCATTTGTGTGGAATATCACGCTTGTGGAAGTTGTAAAGCAACCTCTCCCTGAATTGCTGGTATAGGCGACTTTTCTCAAGAACCATCAGCAAGCGTCCATAGTGAGAGGCCGCGTCCAGCGGCGGTTCCGGCCGCAATACTCCGTCCCGATCGAGCGCATAGCGTGGGGAATCGGAGGGGTCCGGCTGCATGGCCCGGCGCGCGTGGTCGTCAATGAGGGTGTAGACAACGCCCTTCACCGTCTTGGGATCAACGCCTGCCCGACCCATATGGTGGTTTAGTTCAAGATCACGAAGCGCGTGTTGCGGTCCGTAACCGTTATACGCCAGATTCAGGACGCGGTTGGCAAAGCCGCCCGCTTCGGAAAAATAATGCGGTATGGTTTGGTCGTCGCCAAGGAAAAAGCCGTAGGTAATCGAACAGCCGAGGAAAACAAAGGTTTTGTCGGCGCCTGGACGACCCCGGGTTTCCCGAAACCCGAAAGGATTTATAGTGGTCCTCGCATCGAGAAAAGTCTGGCCCAGGTCCCGGTAAAAACCACGATAGCGGATCAGGTTGCCGGGGGTTAATTCTCCGCCCAGGACCTTGTCCTGGAAAACGACCGGCTTCAGGCTTTCGATGCGCCGCGTCCACCCGCCCTGGTCGCGTTGGATTATGACTAGCTTTGACTTGTCCATCCCGGCAAAAATATCGCCGGCAAAGCGTTCCGTAAACGCTTCCGGTTCCACTCCATCGGCGATGGCGCGTTTCCGGACGGCGAGGTAGGACTCGGCGTCGCGGTGGTCCCAGGCGTAGGGATTCGGCGCGCTTTTCGCGGGAGACCCGGTTGCCGGGACGGTAGCGGCCGCGTCGAGATAACGCAGGATATTAAAACGCTTTTGGGCCATTTCCAGGCCAAACAGCAACGCCGCCACCACAATGAACGTCACGGATAAACCGCGAACCCACTCACATTTCGACAACAGTGCCGTCACGACTCCCAAGCCGATGACCAGCAACGCCAAGGCATCCAGCGGGCGATTTAATTGGGGAATGAAATACCACCATGCTCCAAGCAGGGTGGCGTCAAACACCAGAATCAACTTGGCGGCGTACTCTGCGGCAGAATTACGCATGGTTAGTCCCACAACGCTACTTTTACGGGAACCATCTCCGTAAAAGTAGCATGAGTATAGGGTTAGACAATAATTCCGGCGCTGGCGGTAAAGAACGAAGGTCACCGCAACTGGTTATTCATGCTAGATTTGCGGGGTGGTTCCCGCAAATCTAGCGTTGTAGAGTTAGAACACCGTGTAAATGAACGGCGCCAACGCCGAACCACCGGCCAGGAACAGGAGCACGCCAAAAATGAGCATCACGATGATAATCGGGAGCAGCCAGAATTTTTTCCTGGTCCTGAGAAAGCCCCATAAATCCTTGAGTAAATCCATGTCTTGGTCCTCGCTTGTTTTGAATGACAGGTATCTCGCCGCGCCGGAACGTTTTAACTTCAGCTCTAACCTCATGCGACATTTGCGGATGCAGTTGCCGCAAATGTCGCGTTGTAGAGCTAATACGGATTCTTCAGGTCCTCCGCCCGGTACTGGTGGTTCCTCTCCACAAACACCGTTTCGCTACCCTGTTTCCATTTTTGCAAAGCCATCGCGTCCTTCCCCATCCTCTTGCGGATTAGGCCAATCGGCAGCACCAGCAGAAAAAATTCGAAGGTCATGACGACATGCGACACCACTATGCCGAGATAGTGCGAGAGGTTCAGCCAAACATAGGCGAATTGTCGGTAAATGCGCGGATTCGCCATATTGAGAACCAAAGCCGCCAGAGCCGCCCACAACCAGACCCTGCCGCCCGCAAACAAAAAAACGAGAAGCAGAATCAGGGTAAGCGCCTGACCGGAATCGGACATGTCCTTCGTGGTGAGGTCGGCATATTTCTTCTTCATTGGCGATCCTCTCGCTTGGCGACCTTATCGGCCAGGTATTTGCCGATGCGGTAATTGGCGTAGGCGGACGGATGTCCGTCGTAAATGAGGTACTTGACGGGAAAATCCCTCCAAGCGACCCCTTCCTCGAACACATCGGCGATCCTGACGACCTCGATTCCGTCCCTTTTCAGCCGTTCCACCACCCGGTTGTTGCCGTCCCAATATACCACCACCAGGGGGACGCCGTAACGTTCTCGGCAAATCCGGTTGATTTCGCCGAGAACCGACAGGAGCATTTCCCATTCGTCGCTGCTGGCGGAGTCCAGGTTGAAGAGATCCCGCACCCGGGGCGCCAGCAGTGGGTAAACCCGACTCCTCTGCAACAGTATGCTCAAGGTGTCGGTCAGGTCCCTATTGCCCATAATTCGCTGGTAAACAGGCCGGCCGTCCACCAGCTTGTATATCGGGGTCGGATATAGATGCGGCGTTAGAACCCGCTTGGAATGGATGTCGATTAACTGATAATAGACGCCTTTGACCTGCTCCGGACGCACTTTCTGGCGGGTCAAGTGGTGGTTGAGTTCCAAATCGCGGAGAACATGGTTGGGGCTGAGCCCCCAGATTCCCAAATTAATCACCTTCGAGGAAAAGTCCCGTTCCCTGGAAAAGTAATACGCCGCCGTCTCGTCGTCGTTCAGGAAATAGCCGTAGGTATATGAACAACCCACAAAGAGAAAAACCTCCTCCGCGTCGGGCGTACCAGGCGTTTCCCTCACGCCGAAGCCGTTCACCGTATTCCGGGTGTCACTGACCAATTCCCCCGTTTGTGCCGAGTGAATGGTTATCCGGGTCAGGTTGTCAGGATTGAGTTCTACGCCCAGCGGACGGTTCAGGCTATAGAGCGGTTTAAGCCCCGCCGTATCAATTATCACATTCGTTCTGGCTTCGTGCGTCACCCGCAAGGTCGACGTGTCCCTGCCAGCGAAAATATCCCCGGCGAAGCGGTTGGTTTGTTCCGGCTTCAAGACGCCGTCGGCCAGGGCTTTCTTCAAGGCCGCGAGATATCCGGCGGAATTTTTCCAGCCGTACGAACCCCTATCCCGGCCGTCATCGACGGAAATGTCCGGGTCCCGCATGATGTTGAAATACTTCTGACCCATCTCCAGAAGAAACACCCCGCACATCAGCGAAGCAACCACCAGCATCGCGTTGCGGACAAAAGGTTGTTTTACCAGTATCGCCGTAAGTAGCGCCAGTCCGAGCAACATCACCACCAAAACGTCGAACGGACGCGGAACCCGCCACAACAGGACATAATAAAAAAACAGCAGCGCGCCGACATCCACCACGGCCGCCGCCACCCAGCCATACCGGTTAAAAAACCGCCGCATCACTTTCTCCCAACCGCCTGATAGCCGGGCTACCGAAAGACGAGCCTGCAAGCAAACAAACGTTTAATTTATGCGAAAAAAGAAATTCAGCGCAAGGAAATTGTCAGGTAGTTGTTGCAAAACCGGGGTACAAGACATTTGCCATAACCAGGAATTTTCATTTAAATATGGCTGGGTACTTGCAAAAAAACCAAACTCGCTGGATATATAGTAATCTGTCTCATCTTATTAATGCCTCCGGCGCCGCTTCCCTCATTATCTTCGTGTTTTCATCCTGACGCGGCGCTTACAAACCGATGCGGTCAGGCCCCCAAGGAGATTTGTCATGGACGCGGTTTCCATCAATACCCGCTGGTGCAAGGGCTGCGGCGTCTGCGTCGCATTCTGCCCCAGGAAGGCCCAGTCACTGGTCAACGACAAGGCGGTCTGCAACGGCGACCTCTGCATCGCCTGCGGCATGTGCGAACTCTATTGCCCCGATCTGGCCATCAGCGTGGACACCACGAAAAGGGCGGTGAAACCCGCGAAGGAGGCGGCGTCATGATTCAGGAAAAGGGAGACGTCAGGTTTGTGCAGGGGAACGAAGCCTGTGTGCTGGCGGCTTTGTACTCGGGACTGGGGTTTTTCGCCGGCTACCCCATCACCCCCTCGACGGAAATCGCCGAACATCTCGCCGAACAGCTGCCGAAAAACGGCGGCGCCTTTATTCAAATGGAGGATGAAATCGCCGCCATGTGCGCGGTCTGCGGCGCCTCCCTAGCCGGCGCCAAGGCCATGACCGCCACCTCCGGCCCCGGGTTCTCGCTGAAGCAGGAAGCCATCGGCTACGCCTGCATGACCGAAATCCCCTGCGTCATCGTGAACGTCCAGCGGGCCGGCCCCTCCACCGGCCTTCCCACCAAGGTCTCGCAAGGCGACGTCAACCAGGCCCGCTGGGGCACGCACGGCGACCACTCCATCGTGGTCCTGACCGCCTCGACCATTCAGGACGTCTTCACCATCACCGTCGAAGCCTTCAATATAGCGGAAACGTACCGGACGCCGGTCATCCTCCTTTTTGACGAAGTAGTCGGCCACATGCGGGAAAAGCTGGTGGTGCCGCCGGCCGGCGGTCTGGAAGTGGTCGAGCGGCTCCGGACCTCGGTCAAGGCCGGGGTCAACTATCACCCCTATCTGCCGCGGGAAGACGGACGCCTGCCCATTTCCGATTTCGGCGGCGTCCACCGCTACAACGTCACCGGCCTCTTCCACGACATCTTCGGCTTCCCCACCGAAAACCAGGAACAGGTCGACCAGCTTATCCACCACCTGATTGACAAGATTGAAAACCGCGCCCACCTGCTGGCGCGTTACAAGGAATATTATCTCGAAGACGCGGAGCATGTCATCATTTCCTACGGTTCGTCGGCCCGGAGCGCCCGGCATCTGGTCGAAACGCGCCGGCGCAAGGGGGACCGCATCGGGCTTTTGGAACTCCAGACCCTCTGGCCCTTCCCCAAACACATCGTCCGGGAAAAAACCGCCCAGGCCCGCAACGTCTTCATGGTCGAGATGAACATGGGCCAGGTCCTGCAACAAGTGAAGACAGCGGTGAAAAACCCGGACCGGGTCTTCCTGGTGAACCGCATGGACGGCATGATGGTCACCCCGACGAACATCGGCGGCATCATGCGCACCATCGAAGGGAGGGGCTTCTGATGTCCTTCAAACCCTACATCCGCGAACGTTTCTTCCCCCACATCTGGTGCCCGGGCTGCGGCCACGGCATGGTCCTGAACGCCATTCTCCACACCGTCGGGGATCTGGGCTTCGACCGGTCCTCCCTCTGCATGGTCTCCGGCATCGGCTGCTCGGCCCGCATCGCCGGTTACGTCGACTTCCACACCATGCACACCATGCACGGCCGCGCCCTCGCCTGCGCGACAGGGCTTAAGCTTACGAAGCCTTCCCTCAACATCATCGTTCCCATGGGCGACGGCGACGCCACCGCCATCGGCGGCAACCATTTCATCCACGCCTGCCGGCGGAACATCGACCTGACCGTCCTGGTTCTGAACAACCGCATTTACGGCATGACCGGCGGGCAGTACTCGCCCTTGTCGGGGGAGGGGGTTCTCGCCACCACCTCGCCCTTCCGGAACATCGACCCGGCCTTCAACATCGTGGAACTGGCGCTCGGGGCCGGCGCCTCCTTTGTCGCCCGCACCACCGCGTTCCACGTGCGGGAGATGGCGAACATTTTCAAGAAGGCGATTCAACACAAGGGGCTGTCGGTGGTGGAGGTGTTTACCCAGTGCCCCACCTACTTCGGCCGCAAGAACAAGGTGGGTGGCGCGGTGGAACTTTTGGAAAGCTACCGCGACGGCACCGCCCCCCTGGGGTCCGACAAACTGAAGGAAAACCCCGACCTGATACCCCGGGGCATTTTCCGTGAGGAACTGAAGCCGGAGTACTGCGAGGAATACGCCAAGATGGTGGCGCGGGCCAAGGCGGAAGGGTGATATAAAGTGGAATCGGGGAGGGGGAGATGTCAACCAAATGTACAATCCGGGATATGCTTGAAATCCTTCGCAATGACGGCTGGATTAAGGTGAGTCAACGTGGCAGTCACCGTCAATTCAAGCATCCGAGCAAGCCGGGGAAAGTGACTGTGGATGGCAAGGAAAGTGTGTCGGTCGATGTATGGTTATGGAATTCCATGCTGAAACAAGCTGGAATCAAGAAATAGGAGAGGCGGTATGAAGGTCTATTACGAAATTTGCCGTACCGACAACGGTTTCAACGCTTATGCCCCCTGTTTTCCTGGCTTCATAGCCGCCGGCGAGACTTTGGCAGAAACACGAGAGGCTTTGCTGGCGGGGCTAAGGGAACACATCCAGGCAATGTGCGACGACGGCGAACCGCTGCCGCCGGAAGCGATAGAATCCGGAATCACTACCCTGGACATTCGCGAACCGGCCGGCCAACGCCGGTAGTTCGGGGTACGGGTTTGTTTGCTTTTTGCCGTCGATTCGATCCTTGTTACGCCGGAATGTTGTTCTTGGAAGGTGCGCGAAGGAGAGGGTGCGGAGCCGTGTTCCACGAGTGCTATACTGACAGCGGAGTGAATTTGTGAAAAGTATATTTAACCACAGAGACACAGAGGGCACAGAGAACCACGATTTTATTTGGCAACCAATAATAAAGTGGTTCTCTGTGCCCTCTGTGTCTCTGTGGTTAAATTCACAATTTCAATGCGTCGGCGTTATAACAATAGCGGACAGCCAAAAAATCGGTTTGTGCACGAAGAGGGAGCAACCATGGAAAAATACCGTTTCTTGATGTCCGGTTCCGGCGGGCAGGGGGTCATCACCATGGCCATCATCCTGGCGGAAGCGGCTTGCCTCTTCGAAGGTAAGCAGGCCGTGCAGTCGCAGTCCTACGGACCGGAGGCGCGGGGCGGTTCGACCCGCTCTGACGTCATCATCTCGGACGAAGAGATTTACTTCCCCAAGGTTTTGCAGCCGAACTACCTGGTGGCCCTTACGAACGAAGCCATGAACAAATATCTGCCCCTTATCCGCCCCGGCGGCATCTGCCTCTACGACTCGGACCTGGTGCAACCGGACGTCCACGTCGACGCCTTGCGTAAAGGCCTGCCCATGTACAAAACGACCGTCCAGGAAATGGGGAAACCGCTGGCCTTCAACATTTGCGTACTGGGAGCGCTGGCGACCTTGACGGGGGTCGTGTCCCTGTTTTCGCTGGAGCGGGTCCTGGAGACGCGTTTCGCCAAACCGCACCACGACGGCAACCGCCGGGCCTTGAACATCGGGGCGGAGCTGGCGAAGCCGCTGGTGGACGCGTGAGAGTGTATTGGACCTTAAGGTACTGAACTTTTGCAAAGTGGCGATTTAACCGCCTATCGCCACTTTGCAAAAATCG
>JAVBRG010000094.1:0-14556 GCA_031548195.1 Planctomycetota bacterium
AGGTCCGAAATACTTCGGCCAAAAAAAACGCCAATATGCCCATATTTGCTTATTTTTTTGGCCTCGTCTTTCGAACCTACAAGCCGAAATCGACGACAAGCGACTTTGTTACCGGGCTGTTAATCCGCACCGCCACAAAGCATGGCAAACAGCCCTTCCGACAAAGGAAGGGCTGTTTGCCATGCGGTCCACAAAATTCATTCACCCGCAAACGTCTTACTGATAGCTGTAGGTTATCGGTTCAATCCCGGTGATGGTGGACTGAATCGGCTCATAGGTGGTCGTGCCGCTGTCGTAAGTGGTGGTGGTCGTCGTCGTGGTGGTGTAGTCCCCGCCGGCCACGGCGCCGTTGGCTCCGAACATGCTGGTCTGGGCGGGGTCGATAAGGATGTCAACCCGGCGGTTCAGGCGTTTCGAGGCGCGGTCGGTGTTCGGCGCCACCGGTTTCAAATCGCCCCAGCCGGTCGGGTACATGAGTTCCGGCGGATAACCGGCCTTGCGAAGTTCGTCAACCACCGCCTTGGCGCGTAAGAGCGACAAATGCAGATTGTCGTTAATCCCCTTGGATCGCAGAGACGGATTCTTAATCGGATCGTTGTCGGTGTAGCCGACCACCATCAGGGGCAGGTGTTCGCCGGCGAGGATTTCCGCCATGCGCCTTACCGCCGAGCGGGCGTGATTGTTCAAGTCATATTTGCCGGAATCGAAGAAGAAGTCGCCCGGAAGTTCCAGCCGGTTCCCCACCACCACCCCGCCGAACTGTTCCGCCAAAGCCGACAATTGCTGGGCAATGCGTTCCGGCAAGGCGCGGGAGGGCGGCGGCATGACCGGCGGCTGCACCGCAGCCACGGCTTGATTGGTATAACGGGCCGCCTCCATGGCGTTCGTGGCAAGGGCGCGTAGACGCGGGATTTCCCCCTCGTAAACGCCGATTTTCCGGTTCGCGGCCTCGAGCTCCAGGTTCACCCTTTCGACCCTGCCGTTTGCTTCCGACACCGTGACCTGGTTGTTTCTGGCATCGTTTTCATACTGGATCAGCAGTTGTTTCAACCGGGCGTTTTCGTCTTCCACATAATAGGCGTATTCGTCTTCCTGACGCTGACAGCCGGCCAGAAAAGCCGCCGTCGCCGCGACTAGCAGAGTCGTAATGAATATCCTTGACCGCATGGAATCACTCCCTTGATGAAAATGGCGCCCCGGTCCGTCGGCCGGGGGTCCGGCTATCAGCCCCGCGGTCCACCCCGCGGCCGCCCCCTGGCGCGATGCCTCCCCGGCATTGCCGTATAGGCTTTACTTCCCCGCGCCCCGCCGTTCCTTTCAGGAATTTTAGCAATTTTCCCTTTTTCCTCCACCCCCCTCTCCCCCTCTTTTCCATAAAGCGGCACCCCGGCGGCCACTTTGGCCGAAAAACGGAATAAATTCCGGTAAAAGTGGGAAAAAAAACCGGGGGATTTTCAAAAAAATCCGTCACTTCCACCTGTTCCGCGCCCCTCTGCCTTACCATTGACCTGATTGACGACAGAACCTATACTGTAACAACCAAATTGGTATGCCGATCGCGGAACGAATTTGTGAGAATCGCACTGTTCCCGGAATAATCGTTTGCCCGCTCCCGAATCATTTTAGACTGGACCCCTATGCCATCCCCCCTGTCGAGCCCGCGACGCACCGGGAACCTCGCCGAAGTTTTCCAGGTCGCCTTCCCCCTCATCATGTCGGCCGGCACCTTCGCCTTCAAACTCTTCACCGACCGCCTCATGCTCGCCTGGTATGCGGAGGACGGCATCGCCGCCGCCCTTTCCGCCGGCAACATCGCCTTCATGATGCTTTCCTTCTTCATGGGCGTCGCCAATTACGCCAATGCCTTCGTCGCCCAATACTCCGGCGCCGGGCGCCACGACCGCACCGGCCTCGCCATCTGGCAGGCCATCCTCTTCAGCCTCGCCGCCGGCATGTTCCTCAGCGTCGTCGCCTGCCTTGGCTCGGGTATCTTCTACAAACTCGGCCACGCCCACGCCCTCGCCGGACTCGAGGAGGGCTACTTCCTCGTCCTCAATTCCGGCGCCGTCTTCGCCCTCCTGAACTCCGCCCTGATGTGCTTCTGGACCGGGCGCAACAAAACCTGGACCGTCGTCGCCGTGGGCTTCGCCAGCATTTTCCTGAATGTCCTCTTCAACTGGGCCCTCATCTTCGGCGCCTCCGGCAGCCCCTACCTCGACCACGGCCCCTGGCCCCTCCCCCTTCTCGGCACCGCCCTGAACTGTTTCGCCCACTGGCTCGGCGCCCCCAGCCTCGGCGTGGTCGGGGCCGGCCTCGCCACCATCGGCACCGACGCCCTGCAAGCCGGCATCTTCCTCTGCCTGTTCCTCCGGCGAGACCACCGCCGCCTGTTCGGCACCTGGCCCGAACGCCTCTTCAACGCCAATCTCCTCTGGCGCATGCTCCGCTTCGGTTTCGGCAACGGCATGCAACTGTTCCTCGACGTCGGCGCCTTCGCCGTCTTCCTCGTCATCATGGCCCGCTACGGCATCGTCAACGGCGCCAATGTCGCCGCCGCCTCGGGAGTCGCCATCACCATGAACGGCGTCGCCTTCATCCCCATGCTGGGCATCGGTTCCGCCGCCTCCATCCTGGTCGGCCACGGCATCGGCGCCCGGGACATCCCCTTCGCCGAACGGGCCGTGAAAAACTCGCGCCTGCTCATCATGACCTACATGGTAGGCATGAGCATACTTTTCGAAATCTTCCCGCAGTTTCTCGTCTCCATCTTCTCCCGCGATGGGGCCATGACCCCCGCCACCGGCCAGATGGCGGTGAACTTCGTGCGTTTCGCCGGCGTCTTCTGCCTGTTCGACGGCTTCTTCATCCTTTACGGCAACGCCATTCGCGGCGCCGGCGACACCAAATTCTGCATGTACGTCATGGCCTTCACCGGCTGGTTCCTTTTTGCCATCCCCTGTATCGTCGCCTACCATTTCGGCGCCGACCAATACACCCTCTGGGTAATCATCGTCCTCTATACCTTCTTTTCGGCTTCGATCTTCTACTGGCGCTACCGCCAGGGCAAATGGAAGGACATGAGAGTCATCGAAGACGTCAAGGCCTCGCAGCGGCGCGGCGCCGCCAGCGTCAGGTTGTCTACTCCGGTGGTGACACCGGAGGCGGTCCTGAGCCTGCCGGGAGATGAAATGGCGACGGATTTTGGTGATATGGAAGAGGATGCGGAGGTAAAGTAACCTTTCCCGGTATTTAACAAAACTGCATTTTCCAGCCATCAATCACATAAACTATTGAAAAAAATACCGCCACCCCATATCATTCTGGTATAATCGTTGTCTACAACTACATGACAGGATTGTTCCGGAAACAGGTGCGATACGGCATTACGCCCGATCCGCCGCGATCGTCACGCTACCACCGGAAAGGGCTACGGGGCAGTTATCGAAAAAACCCCTATTTTGCCAGGTGCCCTATGATAAAGCCGACTTCCAGCATCCTCAGCCGGATCCTCCTCGGGAGTCTCTTGCCGCTGATCTGCATTTTTGTCGTCATCATCCTTTTCGTCAGACAACTCGTTTTCACCGACTCCGCCGCCGCC
This sequence comes from Planctomycetota bacterium, assembly GCA_031548195.1. Classification (GTDB taxonomy): domain Bacteria; phylum Planctomycetota; class SZUA-567; order SZUA-567; family SZUA-567; genus JAJBSZ01. The sequence goes on from JAVBRG010000094.1 coordinate 3,599, forward strand.
GCCAAAAGCCGCGCCACCACCGCCGAAGCGGCGGTCATCGGACAAATCGAAGCCACCATCGCCGGCGTCGGCTCCTCCCTCGAAGTCGCCTCGGAAAGCTTCGCCATGCTGGCCGCCGACTCCCCCCTGGCCCGTGCCAACGCCGACCGCCTGCTCCGCTACCTCATTGACAACAATTCCCTTATCCTCTCCGCCTGGTTCGTTTTCGAACCGGGGACTTTTCAGAAGGACGCCCGCTTCGAACTTTCCCTTCTCCGCCTCAACCAGGTCGTCTCCACCGTCAACGACCAAACCAACGCCATTCTCGACGACCCCGAACAGTCCCCCTGGTACAATCAGCCGCTCACTACCGGCAAGCCCCTTTTCCTCCCCTCCGACCAATACGACTACGGCGACGGCAGCGGCGACCACTTCATCTGCACCCTCGCCTATCCGGTGAAGCAGGACGGCCGGACCGTCGGCGTGGTGGGGATGGACATTCTTTACAGCGAATTGTACAGCCGTTTCTGGCAGAAGCACAACCAGCCCTACGACGGTGACAACTACCTGAAGTCGGTCGGCTACCGGGCGATCCTGGTGGATTCGCTGGGGAAGATTCTCTATTCCATGACCCCTTCGGAAATCGGCCGCATTGTCCCCGATGCCGGTTATCCACAGGAGGTGTCGGAAAAAATCCGTAACACCCTGCGCCATAACGGCAGCCTGTCCGTGGAAACGCCCTCCCCGTTTTTGAAACAGAGAAGTTCCGTTTACATCTCCCCCGTGCGGGTTTTCGACTCCCCCACCGGCCTCTTCCTCATCGGCGGCATTCCCACCTCCCGCCTCTACAGCAAAGCCGAAGCCTCGCAACGCACCATCTTTCTGACCTGTCTCGGCGGCCTCGCCCTGATAGCCGCCAGCCTCTATCTGGCCGCCCGGGCCATCATCCGGCCGATTGAGAATATCACCCACAAAGCCGACCGCATCGCCGGCGGCGACCTCGGCATCACCTTCGACCATGATCCGAACCGCCGCCCCCGCCACGAAGTCGACGTCCTGGAGGACTCCCTCCGACAAATGCTGATGCAGCTCAATCAAAACCACCACCTGAAATTATCCGCCATTTCCTCCGACTTCGAGCGCCGCCGCATCGCCGAGGCGGCCGAGTCGAAAGCCCGTTTCTTCGCCGGCATCGCCCACGAAATCCGCACCCCGATGAACGCCATCATCGGGATGTCGGAAGCTTTGTCCCAGGAAAAATTGGCTGACAAGGCGACGGAATACGTGAAGACGATTCGCACCTCCTCCCAATCCCTTCTCACCATCGTGAACGACATTCTCGACTTTTCGAAATTGGAATCCGGCAAACTCGGCCTGATGGAAACGGATTACCTCCTCCGCCCCCTTCTTGACAATCTGGCCTCGATCGCCCGCTTTTTGGCGAAGGCGAAAAATCTGGAATTCACCTACACCCTCAAGGGCGATCCCCCCGAGTGCCTCTACGGCGACGAAGTGCGTCTGCGGCAGATTCTCATGAACCTCCTGTCGAACGCCATCAAGTTCACCCGGAAGGGGAAAGTCGGCCTGACCGTCACCGCCAGGGACGACAGCCTCATCTTCCAGGTCTCCGACAGCGGCATCGGCATCAAGAAGGAGGACCTCCCGCACCTCTTCCAGCCCTACAGCCAAGTCGACCCCGAAAAAAACCGCCACCTGGTCGGCACCGGCCTGGGGCTGTCCATTTGCAAGAACCTCGCCGAATTGATGCGGGGGGATATTCACGTCGCCAGCGAATACGGCAAGGGATCGGTCTTCACGGTGCGGATACCGAAAGTTCAGGGCGAGGTTTCGCGGATGGAGGGTCTATTGGGGGAGGAGAAAATCCGTTACAATTCCGACGCCCGGGTGCTGGCGGTGGACGACAGCGAGGTGAATCTGTCGGTGGCGTCGAGCCTTTTGGCCTTGTCGGGGGTGCGTTGCGACACGGTGACGTCGGGCCGCGAGGCTTTGCAGTGCATTTTCGAAACGGACTACGACCTGGTGTTCCTGGACCACCAGATGCCGGACATGGACGGCCTGGAGACGGCGGCGGCGGTCAGGTCGCTGGGCGGGAAGTACGCGGATTTGACCCTGGTCGCCTTGACGGCGAACGCCGGTGATGGACAGAAGGAAATGTTCCTCGAAGCCGGGATGAACGACTATTTGTCGAAGCCGATTGAGAAGCGGAAATTGGCGGCGGTATTGGCCCGGTGGATTCCGGCGGAAAAGAGGTTGGCGGAGAATGGTTGAAATGCTGGGCAACCCTTCACAGCCCGATAACAAAGTCCATTGCCGGGCTGTTCAGCAAGGGTCGCCCAATGGCAATTCCTGGCAATATGGCGTGTTCATTTGGTCCCGGCAAGCCGATTTTCCGGCGAGTTCGCTGGTGTCAGGCCATATTTTTTTTCCGCTTTCTCCGAATTCCGGCGAAAATAAGCGGTTTTTTCGGAAACAGTCATATTTTTTGTTTCTTCGTAAATCCTTAATCTTATCTCATGAATTTCCTGCATTGCCATAGGTTCAGTCGTCATTTTCTATTACCTCCGTCGGGGAATAAATGCCTATTCGCCGATATCCCTCTCGACAATTAACTGCTTCCGCCAAGGTGATGGTTTTCAGTTTAACAATATGCTTAAAATTATAACTGATAATCAGATCCATATCGTTGACGGTCGCGACGGCGATATGCAAGGCGTCAGCCAAATATTTCGCGGGAACAATGCCTTCGGCGACATAAATATCAGCCAAAATTTGTGCTTCATCGTTTGATAATAAGTAGCCAATATTATAACGCTTGATCAAACCAAGCATAGCATCGCATTTTGGCTGAGAAGCTCTTTGAAGTTCTGAAACCGCATATTGCGACGTGAAAGCCCGATATTTGCCTTCTTGTATTTCCCGGAAAAGGACAAGCGTATCCGCCCGTTTTTCCGGAGCGTCATCGGCAAACACAAAATTGAAAACCGAGGTTTCCAAATAAACTTTCGGTACTCGCAACATATCCTTCCCCCGGCAAGCAACCGTCCCTATATCAACATCATACCCGCCAGTCCGTCATTTGGCAACAAACGCCACCGCCCCGTACCCCACCAAATGATCCGCCTCCCCTTGCGGCATAACCTCGTAACTGGTGGTATAGCCAATTAAGCTGCCGCGTTCGCAACCGCGCGCCCGCGCCCAGCCGGCGGCGGCGGCGGCGGCCCCCGCCCCGCAGGCGCTGGAATCACGTTCGGCGACGGTGACAATGTCGTCCTGGCGCATGGCAATCAGTGCATCCAGGAATTTTTCGTCGTTACGGTGCGTCCACTCCACGGCGGCGGAGCCGGCCCCCACCGGAAAAATTCCGAAAACCCGGCCGTAATGCGTCAAATCCGTCGAGGCGACGGCGAGGGTGACCCCGGAAAACCGCGCCGCGATTCCCGCCGCCAAACCGCCGATTTCCCAGGCATTGTCGAAAAAACCCATTGCCACCGGCACCAGCTTCGCCTCCGGAAACCAGCCTTTGATGAAAGGCGTCTGGAGTTCGATGGCGTTATCGTCCAAATGGGCCGCCGGATTGGCGTCCCCCACCCCTTCCTCGCAGAAGGCGGTCGCCAGATCCGCGTCGACGGCGATTTGCCCCAGGGGCGTGGCCCAGGCGCCACGGTTCCAAACCGCCGGCCGCCGCAGGTGCATACGGTGGCAGGCTCCGAAGACCACGAAACGGTCGACGCGGGGATAATTGCGGCGCAACAAGTCGAACCCGAGGGCCGCCAAAGCGCCGGAGAAGAAAAGCCCGGCATGCGGCACGACCATCGCGACCGGGGGGCCGGAGAGGCCGCCCAGGTTACTCCCGAACTCCCGTTTGCCTTTTTCGAGACAAAGGGCGATTTCCTGTTTCAAATCGGCCGGATTCCCCGGGTACCAACTGTCGGCTTTGCCGGCGGGGCGGAGGGTATGCATGGCGGGCCTTTCCATGGAGAGGGGCGATGGGGAAAGCGAACGGCGGCGGGGTTACCGTTCACCCCTTTGTCTCCGCCGCTTCTTCCTCGGGTTTGGGCAGCGGCTTGGCGTTCCGGCATTTGGGATAAGCCGAACAGGCCAAAAACGGTCCCCGCCGGCTCATCCGCACCACCATCGGCGCCCCGCATTTGTCGCACACCGCCTCGACTTCCGGCAGCTCGACCACCTTGCCCTCCTTGTCGAGGTGTTTGGTATTCTTGCACTCGGGATAACCGCTGCAGGCCAAAAACGGCCCCCGCCGCCCCGCTTTCACCAGCATCGGCTTGCCGCATTTTTCGCAATCCCTCTTCACATCCGGCAAAACCACCACCTCGCCGTTTTTCCCGATGGGACGCGTGCATTTGCATTCCGGATAACCCGTGCACGCCAAAAACATGCCGAACCGCGAACGCTTCCGTGCCATCGGCTTGCCGCATTCCGGGCATTCCACCGCCTCGCCCTCTTCAGCCCCCGTGGCGCTCTCGCCCTCGCCCGGCAGCTCCCGCGTGCCGGGGCAGTCCGGATACTTCGAACAGCCGAGGAAAGCGCCCCGCTTCGAATAGCGAATCACCATGTCGGCACCGCATTTCGGGCACTTCTCGCCGTTCGGCGCCGCCGCGCCTTTGAGGGGCGGGGAATTCACCATCGCCTCCTTCAAACGCGCTTCGAAAGGTTTATAAAAGCTGTCCACCAGGTTCGACCACTCCACCTCGCCCTCTTCGACCCGGTCCAGATCCGACTCCATTTGGGCGGTGAACTTGACGTCCATGATGTCGGGGAAATTCTCCTTGAGAATCTCCGTCACCGCCAAACCGAGCTGCGTCGCGTAGAAGCGCCGGTTCTCCTGCCGGACATAATCCCGTTCGATAATCGTCTGGACAATCGGCGCGTAAGTCGAAGGCCGGCCGATGCCCTCCTTTTCGAGTTCGCGGACCAGGCTGGCCTCGGTGAAGCGCACCGGCGGCTGGGTGAAGTGCTGGGTCGGGGTCACCTCGCGGCAATCCAGCCCCTGACCCTTTTCCAGCTTGGGAAGAAGCTGTTCCTCCTCCCGCTTTTCCTTGCCTTCCGAATCGTCGCGGGAATCGTCCTCCTCCTTCTCCTTTTTTTCCTCTTCCAGTTTTTCCTTCCTTTTCGCCGCGGCCAATGACACCACCGTGTGCCCGTCGAAAAGAACCCGCCGTCCCTTTGCCTCGAAAACCCCCTCGCCCGCGTTTATCCGCGCCGTGGTTATCCGGTACTCGGCCGGGGCCAATTGACTCGCCACGAAGCGCCGCCAGATGAGCTCGTAAAGCCGGTGCTGCTCCGGCTGGAGGAATTCCTTCACCCGTTCCGGCGTCAGATACACGCTGGTCGGGCGAATCGCCTCGTGGGCATCCTGGGCGCTTTTGCGGCTGGTGTAGAAATTCGGCTTGTCGGGGAGATAGGGCGGCTGGAACTTTTCGCCGATGAATTTACGGACCTCGTCAATCGCCTCCGGCGCGATGCGGGTCGAATCGGTACGCATGTAAGTTATCAGGCCGGTCGGTTCACCCTCGATTTCCACGCCCTCGTAAAGGGTCTGGGCGATACGCATGGTGCGTTGCGCCCCGAGCCGGAGCAGGTTCGACGCCGCCTGCTGCAGGCTGGAAGTTATGAACGGCGGCGACGGCCGACCCTTCACCTCGCGTTCGGTCACGTCCCCGACCTGGAACTTCTCCTTGGCGAGCGCCAGGGCGATGGCCCGGGCTGTCGCCTCGTCCGGCGCGGTCGGGGTCCGGGGGGCTTTTTTGTCCGAACCCGGGATGACGAATTCCCCGCCCTTCCATTCGACCAGCTCCGCCTGGAACTCCTCCCTTTTCCCTTCAAGCGAGGAGAGGAGCGCCTTGATCCGCCAGAATTCCGTGGTCTTGAAGGCCTGAATCTCCGCTTCCCGTTCCGCCACCAGCCGCACCGCCACCGACTGCACCCGCCCGGCTGACAAACCCTTGGTCACCTTCTTCCACAGGAACGGGGAAAGTTTGTACCCGACAATCCGATCCAGGACCCGCCGTCCCTGCTGGGCGTTGACCAGGTCCATGTTGACTTCCGACGGGTGTTCCATCGCTTCATTCACCGCCGATTTGGTAATGGCGTTGAAGGTCACCCGGCTGACCCGGTCCTTCGGCAGTTCGAGAATTTCCTTCAGGTGCCAGGCGATCGCCTCGCCCTCCCTGTCCGGGTCAGGCGCGAGATAGACGTAGCGGGCCCGATCCGCGGCTTGACGCAGTTCCTTGATCACCTTCTCCCGGCTGTCGATCGGCACGTAATAGGGCTGGTAGTGGTTTTGGAAATCGATCCCGATGTCGGAACGGTCCCTCCCCTTGGTGGGGATGTCCCGGACGTGGCCCAGGGAAGCCTTGACGATAAAATTGGGGCCGAGGAATTTCTTGATGGTTTTCGCCTTGGCGGGGGATTCGACGATAAGGAGATTTTCCTTGCCGTAGAAGCGCCGGGCCGGTTTCTTGCCCTCTGTGTCCCCGTTGGCGGCGGAAACGGGGGTTCCCGCGACTTGATCCGGATCGTCGTCGAAGGGGGGGGAGAAGTCGCCGTCGGCGTCGAAGGGGGCGTCAGACCCATTGGTGTCCGAAGCGGCGGCGCTTTTCCGGCCCTTTTTGGTGACGCTTCCGGCGGAGGTTTTGGCCCGGGTTTTCTTGGCCGGGGCTATCTCCCCGGTGGCTTCGGCTTCTGGCGTTTCCTTTGCCATGGCTTTCGCCACGCCGCTTTTGCCTCTGGCTTTGGCCGGAGCGGCGGCGGAGGAGGAGGCGGTTTTGGCCGCGGGCTTGTTAACGCCGCCCTTGCCCATTGGGGCGGCGGATGCGGTCGTCTTGGCGCTCCAAGGCCCTTTGGCGGCGGCGGAAATGGCCTTCCCCAAGGTCAGTTTGTCGTTTTGCATATAGGCGAGCACTTGGCGGAGGCGTTCCAAATCAGCCGCTTTCGCCTCGGCCAGGTGAAAACGGACCGACTCCTCCAGCGCGCTTCGCGTTACCCTAAGCTGGGCGAATTGGTTCAAAATGTCCAAACTCTCCGCGCCAAGCGTTTTGCCCGACGCATTATCCGCATCCGCTTCACTCATGATAGAACCCGTCTCCTAAACAAATCCTTGCGCCATTTTTCCGGCCTGGTTGTTGGAAAAATGTCGTCAACCCACGGCAATCCCGCGCCTAGTGCCCCATTTACATTTAATGGACAAATGCAGCCGCGGTTTTGCTTACCCATCGGGGCGGGATTATGAACAATGCCGGCATAATGTCAAGCAATAACTTATCCTTAACGATCTAGTCAACTTTCCTATAAATAAATTAACATAAGACGCGAAGGACATAATCCGGAGTGGTCATAGTATATATTGAGGGGAATCCGAACGTCTTTCGTTCCGGTTTAAAAATTTGAAGGAGATGACTAATGCGTCTATTCTTGGCTATGGCGCTGGGGTTATCGTTGATTATTCTCGCTGGTTGCGGTTCCTCGTCGGCATGCGGCACGAGTTACTGCGATACCGCCGCCGCCACCGATTATTATCCCCCGCCGGAAATGAACCAAAGCCTGCCGGTCGGCTCCGATGCGCCCGGTTCGCAACCGTACTGCGCAACCAATTCCTGCCCCCCGTCGGGGATATAGAAAATTGCCCGGGGCGCTCCTTGGAGCGCCTTTTTTAATTTCTACAAACAACGCCCCCCTGACAGGCTCGGGCGCCGGCCTTGCCAGACCGCACTTTTGTCCCTTCCCTTTAATAAACCCGTATGGTAAACTGCCATAGTAAACAGCTTGGAAAGAGTTTGTCATACGTTCCAAGCGCCTTTTCCTGCGCCAATACGGGATTCAACGCAAAACTTGGGGAAGTCATTACGCCACACGACAAAAGGAGCCTGGTAATGGCTCAATTCAAGAACCGGGTCGAACGCCGGTTTTCCACCCGCACCAAACAAAGGCGCGGCGCCGTTTCCTTGAGCAAATATGGGCTTTTTCTAGCCGGGCTCGGCGTCATCGCCGCGCTCGGCTACAGTGTTTCCGGCTTTTGGCACAAGCCAAGCCTCGAACGCGCCAAACAGTATCTTCAGGATGGAAACATCGAACCCGCCCTGAAGCAGCTCACCCTCCTCGCCGACGGCCAAAATAATCTCGAAGCCGCCCGACTCCTCGCCGACACCCTTTACCACGGCAAAGGCGTGCCGAAAAATCCCGCCGCCGCCCTCCCCTATATGCGCCTCGTCGCCGATAACGGCGACCCGGCCATGCAGAAGGCGCTGGCTGATCTGTACCATTCCGGCACGGGGGTGGGCAAGGACCCCGCCCAGGAATTGCACTGGCTGGAAAAATCCGCGCAAAACGGCGATTCGGACGCTCAATTTCGCGCCGGAGTGTTTTATCGGGACGGTGGAGACGGCATAACCAAAAATCCCGCCAAAGCCGCCTCCTTCCTCGCCGCCGCCGCCGAAGGGGGAATTCAGGAAGCCGGCGCGATGTTGGGGAAAATGTATTACGCCGGGGACGGCATAGAACAAAGCGACAGCCGGGCCGAGAGCCTCCTGAACGACGCCCGGGATTTGGAGGATCCGGAAGTGTTCCGCATTCTCGGTAATATTTACTATTCCAGCCGGCAAATCGGAAGCGACTACCACGCCGCCTTTGCAGCCTACCGCCGGGCGGCGGAATTGGGGGATCGGGACGCCGCGGCGATGCTGGGGAAAATGTACTTCTTCGGACAGGGCGTGACGAAAAGTTACGCCGAGGCCCAAAAGAACCTGGTGCCGGCGGCGGAAGGCGGCAACGCCGAGAGCCAGGCTTTGCTGGCTTCGCTCCTGTACCACGGCTACACGGGGAAACCGGATTACACCGAGGCGCGGAATTGGGCCTTTTCGGCGGCGCGCCAGGATGAACCGATCGCCTTGGCGATATTGGGGACGATGTACGCCGAAGGAAATGGGGTGGCGGCCGACTCGGAGAAGGCGCACGAATACTTGAGCAAGGCGGCGCGGCTGGGGGACCCCATGGCGAATCGGCTTCTGGGCGAAATGTATGTACGCGGCAAGGGGGTGAAGCAGGATGAGGAAACGGGGCGTTATTACCTGACCCGGGCGGTAGAATTGGGCGACTGGGAGGCGGCGGAGATTATCGACCGGCAGGAACGCAGAAAAGAGGAATTGGCGGTCCAGGCGGAAAAGGAGGCGGAGAAAGCCCGGCGGGAGGCCGAGGAACAACGTCGCCTGGAGGATGCCGCCTATCAGCGTGAACAAACCGACAAACAGCTGCGCGAGGCGGCTTTGGCCAAGGCGCGGGAGTCGGTCGAGGCCAACATTCAGCGGCTGAATCTATCCGGTGCAGAACGCCCGGACCACCAGGTCGATAAATCCATGGCGCCGCCGCCGCAGGCATCCCGGCCGCGGATAACGATAACCGGCAATGAAAGCGACGTGGTAAGAAGAATCAAGGAAGACAAACAGCGCCGCCTGGACAAGGCGAATGAGCAAAACCAGTAAGGGCCGGGACATCGCCGGAAACGTCGCATTGGAGCGTTCGAGGCAATTGCCGGCGGGTATTTGCGGCAAAATTATCCAGCCAAATGTATCGATTAAAGCGATATTCGGTCAAGTATTAAACACTTGACCGAAAATTTGTTTTGTCGCATGATGATTACAGACAAGGTAAAACACAGATGGGGTGAATTGGGCGTTCGCGGGTGGGTGAAACGCCACGGTCAGCCGAAGGGTCATTATTCATGGCTTCAAGAAAAGAGCATAAGCGTAAAGACAAATCCCGGACCGAATCGGCCGGCGACGCCGGCGGGGAACACCGGCGTTTCAGGACGGGACAGGAATTGAACTCCCTGGATCTGCTTGGGCTTTATGGCGGCAAGCGCATGTCCAAAGCCGGCTCGAGAAAGAACGGTTCCGCTGACGCTCAAGACGGCGGGAGCGAGGCGCTGACGGGGAAGACGATTGGGGAAGAGGGGGACTACCCGGCGCGGCGGCCGGCAGCGGAGGCGACCGGGCGACGCGAGGCGGAGTTCCTGCCGGCGGATTTGAATCGGACTTTGGCGCGGGTTGAAGACAGCGAACGGCAGCGGCATATGGCCGCGGCGGTGCAAGCGCGGCACGAGGCGGAACAGACCGCGCGGCTGCGTCAGGAGGCGGAGGCGTCCGACCAGGCGCGGCGGTCCGAGGCGGAAAGGAAGTCGCTCCTGGAGGAGGATTACCGGCGACGCCAGGCGGAAGCTGAGGGTATAGCGCGGCGGGCGGCCGAGGAGGCGGAATGGGCGGAGGCGGCAAGGCGACAGGAACGTGAGGCGGAGGAACGCCGCCGGCGAGAAATTGAGGAAGCGGCACGCCTAAGGGCAGCCGAGGAGGAGCGTGAACGCCGTGCCGCGGAAGAGGCTAAACAGCGGCGTTTCCTGGCGGAGGAGGAGGATTTCCGACGGCGTCAGGCGGCGGCGGAGGCACTGGCGAGACGGGCGGCCGAGGAGGCGGAACGGGCGGAAGCGGCAAGGCGACAGGCGCGCGAGGAGGAGGAACGCCAGCGGCGTCTAGCCGAGGAAGAAGCGGCGCGGATGAAAGCCGAGGAAGAGGCACGCCGCAAGCGTGAAGCCGAAGCGGCGGACAAAGCCCGGCGTGAAGCTGAAGAAGCAGAGAAGGCGGAGAAAGTCCGCCTCACCGAAATCGCCCGCCTGAAAGCGGAGGAGGAGGAACGCCAGCGGCGTCTGGCCGAGGAAGAAGCGGCGCGGATGAAAGCCGAGGAAGAGGCCCGCCGCAAGCGTGAAGCCGAAGCGGCGGAGAAGGCCCGGCGCGAAGCTGAAGAAGCAGAGAAGGCGGAGAAAGTCCGCCTCGCCGAAATCGCCCGCCTGAAAGCTGAGGAGGAGGAGCGCCAGCGGCGTCTAGCCGATGAAGAAGCGGCGCGGAAGAAAGCCGAGGAAGAGGCACTCCGAAAGCGTGAAGCCGTAGCGGCGG
>JAVBRG010000155.1:0-26200 GCA_031548195.1 Planctomycetota bacterium
AAAATGCCCATGCCTGGAGCAAACCTTGCCTGTGAAGTGTCTGGCGTCAAACTGCCGCATCCGTTTCTACTCGCTTCTGGCCCACCCACCGCCAGCGTCGCGTCGCTTCGTCACGCCTTCGAAATCGGCTGGGCAGGGGCGGTCCTGAAGACCATCACCCCGAACCCGGAAACGCTCCGCGACGCCAGCCCGCGCTTCGCCGTGGTCCGTAACAGCAAACGCCAGATCATCGCCTTTGAAAATTTCGAACTCCTGAGCCGCCAGCCCCTTTCCTACTGGCTTAACGGCATCACCCTCCTGAAAAAGGAATTTCCCGACCGGGCGGTAATCCCCAGCATCATGGCCCCGGTCACTAAAGAGGCCTGGACCGACCTGACCAAGAGGCTGCAAGACACACCCCTGGACGCCCTGGAGCTGAATTTCTCCTGCCCCCACGGCATGCCGGAACGCGGCCTAGGCATGGCTATCGGGACCGACGCGGGGCTCTCCGCCCGCATCACCGGCTGGGTCAAGGAAGCGGCCACGGTGCCGGTTTTCGTAAAACTTTCCCCCAATGTCACCGACATCGCCGCCATAGCCCTGGCGGTAAAAAACGCCGGCGCCGACGGCTTGGCCGGGATAAACACCATCCAATGCCTGGCTGGAATCGATTTGCAGACCCTCTCCCCCCTGCCTTCGGTCGACGGACTGTCGACCTACGGCGGATTGTCGGGACCGGCGGTGAAACCGGTAGGCCTGCGCTGCACCGCACAATGCAAAATCGCCACCGGCCTGCCGTTTCTCGGCATGGGCGGCATCGCGACCGGCCTGGACGCCCTGGAATATCTCGCCGCCGGAGCGGACGCGGTGCAGGTTTGCACGGCAGTGATGCTGGATGGGTACAACATTCTTCCCGGTCTCATGCAACAGGTGACCGACTATCTCGAAAGGAAGGGGTTCAGGGATTTGACGCCGGTTCTCGGAGCGGCGCTTCCCAAATTGACTACTCATGAAAAAGTGGCGGCGGGACGGAAAAAAACGGCGACGATAAACGAAGCCGCCTGCCTCGATTGCGGAAAATGCCGGATGGTGTGCGAGGAATCCGGCTACGGCGCCCTCCGGCCCGAAAACGGGACGATGGTCGTGGATCCGGGAAAATGCGACGGCTGCGGCTTGTGCGGTTTGGTTTGCCCGGCGGGGGCGATTGACATGGGGTGAGGTTCCGGAATGCAGGTAAAAAATACGGACAGCCCGCGGGCTGTCCGTATGGCGTTTCAGGTGCAATGAGACCGCTTACTTCAAGCCGCCGATGTATTCGCACATCTCAACCGTCTTGTTGGAGTAGCCCCATTCGTTGTCGTACCAGCTGACCACCTTGACGAAATTGGGGTTCAGCATAATCCCGGCCTTTTTGTCGAAAATGCTGGTGCGGGGGTCGCCGATGAAATCGGAGGAGACGACTTCGTCCTCGGTGTAGCCGAGGATGCCCTTCAGTTCCCCTTCCGAAGCCTTCTTCATCGCTTCGCAGATGGCGTCGTAGGTGGTGGCTTTTTCCAGCCGGCAGGTGAGATCGACGACGGAGACGTCGAGGGTGGGAACGCGGAGGGACATGCCGGTCAGTTTGCCGTTGAGTTCCGGGATGACTTTCCCTACCGCCTTGGCGGCGCCGGTGGAGGAGGGAATGATGTTGTAGGTCGCCGCCCGGCCGCCGCGCCAATCCTTGTGCGAGGGTCCGTCGACCGTCTTCTGGGTGGCGGTGACGGAGTGGCAGGTGGTCATGAGGCCTTCGATCATGCCGAAATTCTCGTGGATTACCTTGGTAATCGGGGCGAGGCAGTTCGTGGTGCAGCTGGCGTTCGAGAGAATGGTCGTGTCCTTGGTGATTTTCTTGTGGTTGACGCCCATGACGAACATGGGGGTGTCGTCCTTCGAGGGGGCGGACATGATGACCTTCTTGGCGCCGGCTTGAATATGCTTCCCGGCCAGTTCCTTGGTGAGGAAGAAACCGGTGGATTCGACGATGACTTCGGCGCCGACATCGCCCCATTTCAGGGCGGCGGGGTCTTTTTCGCCGGTGACGCGGACTTTTTTATCGTTGACGACGAGGGTGTTGCCGTCAACCTTAATCTGGCCCTTGAAATGCCCGTGGATGGTGTCGTACTTCAACATGTAGGCCAGGTAATCGGCATCGAACAGATCGTTAATGCCCACCACTTCGATGTTCTCGTGGTGCAACGCGGCGCGGAAAACGAGACGGCCGATACGGCCAAAACCATTGATGCCGACTTTCACTTTTGCCATGGGGAAATTCCTCCAAAATAAAAAGGGGCCAGAATGTCACGCCTTTAATATTATCGACTTTGAATTTTTACCGTATACTTATCGGTTGCGGCGGGAAACGGGTACAATAAAACTTGTCGATACCGTCGCCGAAACCTGTTGGGGCAAAGCGGTTTTTGCCGGATAGCGGCGCGGTTCCAGCGCCTGCCGGCCATAAATCCAGCGAATTATAGCTCCATTGCCAAGATGACGCAAGCGTGAACAAAGTCGCCCCGGCAAATCTTCCCCGAGCGAACCCCGGATACACTACATATGACATAGGGCCAAACACCGTCATGACTAAACGCCGCCCGCTCTCCGGAGCCAATCCGCCTAAACGCTTCCTTTCCCTGCCGACCCGGCTCGCCCTCGCGGTCACCGCCGCCCTGATCGTGGTCATGCTGGTCGCGGGCATTCTGGCCACGCGGGAATTAAGGAGGAAACTTTTCGGCTTGGTCTCCGCCAATTTGACGGAAATCATCGGCCATCTGGCAGATTCACTCGACGCCGACCTTAAAGCCCGGCTGGATTTGCTGGCCCGGGAAGCGGCGGAACTGGCAGGAAGCGATCCCGAGGGCATGGCCGCGCATCTCCGTGAACGCGGCCGGGAGCTGGCTTTCGCCTTCGACGGCGGGGTGATCGCCGTCGACGAGGAGGGCAAGGTCTCCGCCGACAGCTTGGACCGGACAGGCTGGGGCGAGACCAATCTGGCCGAGGAAGAATTTTTCCAAAGAACTTTCGTGCTGGGAAACGGCGTGGCGTCGGAGCCGTTCCGCCTCCCCCTGCCCGGGGTCGCGGCCGGCGGGCGCCCGGCGGTGGTCGCCTTCACCGCGCCTCTGCATACCCCCGAGGGTCGGATGCGGGGGGTCCTCGCCGGCCTGGTGAATCTGGGTGAAAACCGCCTCTTCAAACTGATAACCGAGGTCGGGGTGGGTTCGGCGGGGCAAGTGGGGGTGTTCACCCGGGACGGCGTGGTAATCGCCCACAGCGACCGCCGGCTCATTCTGGAGCGTTTCGAAAACCCCCTGCCGGAAGGGAAAATTAACCCGGGGGGCGTGAGCGAAATCCGGCTCGCCGACGGCTCGGAAGCGCTCCTGTCGTTGCGGGAACTCCCGGGCGCGGGCTGGCTGGTGGCGGGGGTGTTTTCCTCCCGTGACGTTTTTTCGCCGGTGGAGGAAGGATTCAAGACGGCGCGGCTGTGGTTCGGTTTGGGGTTGGTGGTGTGCGGCCTTTTGGCGTGGCTGTTGTCCTGGTGGCTGGTGCGGGATTTGGAGCGTTTGGCAGAGGACATAAAACGCATCGGTGAAATGGGCGACCGGGTGGGGAAGGGTTACCGGGGGGAAGTGGGCGAGGTGGCGCGGTCGGTGAACGGCATGCTGGAATCGCTCGAGGCGGCGCGCCGGGAAATTGGCGCGTTGTCCCGGCGTTTGGAGGAGGCGGGCGAAGGCGAAAGGCGGGTGATTGCCGGTGAACTGCACGATTCGGTGTGCCAGAACCTGGCCTTGGCGAATATGCGTTTGGGCGGCTTGAAAAAGGGTTGGGAGGGGACGCGCGAGGGCGAGACGATTTTTGAGGTGCGGGGGATACTGGAGGAATCGGTGGGGGAGCTACGCAGCTTGATTTTTCACTTGAGCCCGAATATTCTGTACGAACTGGGCCTGGGGGCGGCGCTGGAGTGGCAGGCGGGGGAGTTCGGCCGGAAACACGCGCTGGTCTGCGAATTCAGGCAGAGGGGGGATTTTTCCGGCTTGGCGGAGGCCGAGGCGATATTCCTCTACCGGGCGGCGGCGGAGCTGCTGCAAAACGTGCAGAAGCACGCCAAGGCGGAGCGGGTCTGGCTGGAATTGTCACGCGGGGACAATGGCTGGACGTGTTTGTCGGTGAGGGACGACGGCCGGGGATTCGCCGGCCCGGCGTCGCACGGGGCGCCGGGCGGGGGAGTTTTTTCCGGTTCGGAAAGGGGCGGATTCGGCCTCAGGCATTTGCGGGAAAGGGTGCGGCAGTTCGGCGGGGAAATGTATGCCGGCGCGGACGCATCGGGAAGCGGGGCGCGGGTCGAACTGCGCCTGCCCTTTGTCGCCGGTACCGCCCCCGCGTCCGAACCGTGAGGACCCGGTGGAAGGCGACCCCCATGCGCCACCGACAGCCGTTTCAATCCTGGCGGTGCGTCAGCAGCTTCCGTGCCGGCGGGGTAATCTTCCCGGCGGCGTTCCCGGCTTGATTCCAGGCGATGGTCGCCTGCGTCGCGACCGCGGCGCCAAGATGATTGGTTCCGCCGTTAATCAGGTGCGCGAGGTTCCGAACCATTCCGTCCAAATGCTCGGCTTGATCGCTCAAGCCTTTGGTTATCGAAGCCGTCTCCTCGGCGTTCGCGGCGTTCCGTTGGGTCACCTTGTCCATTTGCGCCATCGAATTGTTTACCTGGTCCACCCCCTGCGCCTGTTCGTTGGTGGCGGAGGCAATGGCTTCGATGAGTTTACTGACCTGGCTGGAATGGCCCTGGATGTCGGCGAAGCTTTTTTCCAGTTCGTCGGCGATTTCCGAACCGTTCTTCACCCGCGTCACCGTTCCCTCGATTAGTTCCGTGGTATCCCGGGCCGCCTGGGCGGAGCGTCCGGCGAGATTGCGGACTTCGTCCGCCACCACCGCGAAGCCTTTCCCCGATTCCCCCGCCCTTGCCGCCTCCACGGCGGCATTCAGGGCGAGGAGATTGGTTTGGAAGGCGATATCCTCGATGGTCTTGATGATGCGGCTGATTTTTTCCGCCGAATCGTTGATTTCCCCCATGGCCAGGGACATCTTCTTGACCGCATCGGCGCCTTCCCCGATCAATTTGTTGCTTTCGTTGTTGGTCACATTGGTTTGTTTGGCGTTGTCGGCATTTTGCCGGGTCATGGAAGCCATTTGCTCGAGGGCGGAGGAGGTCTCCTCCAGGCTGGAGGCCTGTTCGGTGGCGCCTTCGGCGAGGGAATTGCTGGCGTCGGCGATGCTGGTGGAGGCGCTGTTCACTTCATTGGAGGTGGCGAAGATGCCTTCGCTGATTTTGGAAAGCACTTTGGAGAGGGAATTGACCAGCAGGTACAAAACCAGGAGCGCCAGCGCCAACATCAAAACGCCCACGCCGACAATCATCCGCACCCCCCGGGTGACGTCGGCCATGGCTTCCTCCTTGGGAACGGCGCTGACCACCACCCAATTCATGCCGGTGTCGCCGACGATAACCGGGGCGATAGCCATCATCACGTGGGTTTTGCGCACGGGCGAGTAGTCATCCAGGACCCGGGGTTTTCCGTCGCGCTGGGTCTCCATGCAGGCGGCGAGGACGGTCGGGGAGAGGACGCCTTGCGCCGATTTGGACCACAGATTTTTATCGCGGTGATAGGCGAAATTCCCTTTGTTGTCGAGAAGGATGGGGTAGCCGGTGCTGAACATCTTGACGCCGTCGAGGTAGTCGCAGATCGGCTGCATCATCAAGTCGCCGCCCACGATGCCGAGGAGTTTTCCGGATTGTTCCTGCATGGGCATTGAAACGGTGCAGATGTAAAAATCCTTGCCGCCGGCGGAATAAATGTAAGGGCTAATCAGGGATTCGTTTTTACTCGCCTTGGGGACCAGGTAGAAATCCCCCGCCCCCGGGGTGTCATAATCAACCAGCGGCTCACATTTGGTCCTGTTTCCGTCCATGTAAACGTAAGGCAGAAAGCGTCCGGTGGCGTCGGTGGAAATGCCGGTGCCGGCGAATTCCTTGTCCCTGCCGTCGAAGGCGTTTTCTTCGAAAAGGACCCAGGCGCTGAACAGGCTGCGGTTTTCCAGAACAATTTGCCCCAAAACGGAGACGAAATTATCCCGGTCGGCCCTGGTTGTTCCGGCGGCGTTTTCGAACACCGAAGCCATGGTTTGCACGGCGCCGAGGGACAGCTCCAAATCGGCCTTGATGCGGTTCGAGTAGCGGTAGGCGGTCGCTTCCATGCTCAGGTTGACCACATTGGTCATGGAGCGGGAGTAGGTGATGGCGATTAGCGCCACCATGAGGGAGATGCCAATAACGAGTACAATGCCGACCGGCAGCATGATTCGCCACTTGAGAGCCAATTTGCCCATTGCTGGTTCCTTACAAAGTAAGAAAATTAATCGCTTACGGCAGAAGTTGATTTTTATTCCACGTTAAACCCATTTTAATACTCTTTTACCGAGTTTGTCCAATGGTTATGCAAATTTTTTTTGCTTTTTTTTGTTCACAAGCGGCCTGCCGGGAATTTGGGTAGTCGAGGTGTGCGCCTTACTGAGGGATGGGTATTAATGTTGCTTTTGGGTTACCATTAATTCGTCAATTCCAGCTTTGCGGTAACCACTCCACATATCCAGCAAGAAGGATTAAATTTGAACAGGGCGAGCGAAAAAAACCGCACGCCGTGGTGCGGATTTATCAAACGGAAAGACCCCGGTACGCATTGACCCGGGCAGCCGCTTCAGGTATGATGTAGCTCTTCAACGCAGCATTTGCGGGAACCGCATCAGTAAACGCTGCAGGTGGGAAAAGGGGACTTGCGCGCCTATACGAAGGCAAGTTTTCCTGGCAAAGGAGACAACGAACATGCGTTTTCCATTATTCGCGGCATGCCTATTGTCGGCCGTTTGCTTACTATCCAGCGCCTATGCGGGCGAAGTCCTCAAAGCCTACGCCGGAACCGAGGAAGAAATCGCGGAAGAACTTTTCACCGCTTTCGAAAAAGACACCGGCATAAAGGTCGAATGGGTCCGCCTCTCCGGAGGTGAAGCGGTTCAACGCATTGAAACGGAAAAATCCGCCCCCCGGGCGGCCATCTGGGTCGGCGGCGTCGGCACCATGCACATCGCCCTGAAAAACCAGGGGCTGACCGCACCATATGCCTCACCGAACGCCACAAACATTCCGGAAAAATTCCGCGACCGGGAGAATTACTGGATTGGCCTATATGTAGCCCCCCTCGCCTTTTGCTACAACCGCGATCTATTGACAAAATTGAAACTGGAAATTCCCGAAGCATGGGAGGAACTGGTCAAGCCCGAATATAGACTCCACCTTCGCGTCGCCCACCCCGCCACTTCCGGCACCGCCTACAACATGCTCACCAATATCATCCGCCTCTTCAGCCACAACGAAGATAAAGCCTTCGCGTTCATGAAGCTTCTCGCCGCCAACGTTGATTATTTCACCAAATCCGGATCCGCTCCGACCAAGGCCTGCGCCAACGGGGATATTCCCGTCGCCATCGGCTACCGCCACGATCAGCTGGGTCTCCAGAATCAGGGCGCCAATATCGGCGTCGTCATCCCCAATGACGGCGCGGGCTATGAGACGGCCTCGATGTCCCTGATTAAGGACGGCCCCAATCCCGAGGCCGCGAAAAAACTTTACGACTGGATGATATCCTCGCCGGAGGCCCAGGACATCTTCGACGCCTGGGAGATAATCCCCCTGGCGGACAGCCAAAACCCCAAGGGCTTCTTCCAATCACTTAACCTGGTCGATCAGGATGACGATTGGGACGCGGCGAACAAAGGCCGCCTGCTGGAGCGCTGGAACCGGGAGATTGCCGCGGAATATCGATGAGCCGCCGGCCGGGCAGAGCCGCTACGCCCGCGGATGAAACGCCTCATAAGCCTTGACTAAATGCGGCCGGTGCACATGGGTATAGATTTCCGTCGTGTCCAGTGACGCATGCCCCAGTAAAATCTGCACCACCCGCAAGTTCGCCCCCCCTTCCAGCATATGCGTCGCGAAAGAATGCCGCAACAAGTGGGGGTAGACGTTTTTCCCAATCCCCGCCTTCAGGGCGGCGGCCTTGACCACCCGAAACACGCTCTCCCGCACCAGCCTGCCGCCCAAACGCGAAATGAACAGCCACCCCCCGGCCCGGCCCTTCCGCCCGCCAATCAACTTGCCGCGGGAACCGGTCAAATAACGTTCCAAAGCCTTCACCGCCTCTTCCCCCAGCGGGGTCATCCGTTCTTTCGAGCCCTTGCCGAAAAGACGCAAGGTGCGTTCCGGCAAATCCACCGCGCCCAGCTGCAAATCGCACACCTCGCTCACCCGGGCCCCGGTCGCGTAAAACACCTCCAGGATCGCCCGGTTGCGAATCGACAAATCGTCGTCGCCATTCTCCGCCTCCAGCAGGCGGCTAATCTCGCCGGGCGACAAATCGTGCGGCAGATGCCGCCAGATTTTGGGACAATCCGAATACTGGGACGGATCGTGGGCGATAAATTTCTCGTTCAGGCAAAAACGGAAAAAGCAGCGTAAACTCACGAACATCCGCGCCCGGCTTTTCGGCACCAACTCCCGGTTGTCGGCCATCCAGCCGATGTAATCGGCGATGTCCCCGCCAGTCACCTCCGACAACTCGCGGTCCTCGCCGATATAAGTCCAAAACGCGCGTAAATCCCGGTTGTAGCTTAGCAAAGTGTTGTCGGAAAGCCCGCATTCCACTTTAACATAACTCAAGTACGCCTGCACAGCCGCGGCGAAATGACCGGTAAAAGCGGTTTGGTAAACTGCCTGCATAAACGCCCTCTCATGCGCCGGAGGCGGAGATTGAAGGGAATCGGCTTGGGAAACAATCGCCCCGACTGATTCGCTAGCGCCTTGACATGCGCCACCGGGGCGAATACGATGAAATATACATCGCCTGCTTTCATGATGAAGGCAGGGGGAAGGTATTGGGTACGGGATTCCGCGCCTGGGCGCGGACGCCACCGCCCTATGGCGCCGGCAGCACGCGGAGTTTTGCCAATATGGCAAAAGAAGGCAGAAAACTAGAGCTTTATGAAATCCTCGCCGCGAAACGCGCCAAAGGGAAACCTCCCATTGGCGTGGAAGCAAAGCCAGCCCGCCAAGCGAACATGCCGGAACCCGAGGTAACCGACGCGCCGGGGCTGATCGTCGACGACGCCGTCAGCGCCCACGTAAACCTGAAGGCGCGCGCCGGTTCGGCGGAAACGGAACCGCCGCCGGCCAACCGGCCGACTTGGCGGCCCGCTACGGAAAATATCGACCAAAAAACCGCCGAGCCTGAGACGAAAGAGAACGTCCCTATTGAATCCGCCGAACCGGGCGCGGCCGTCACGCCGACGGAACCGGATGTAACGGCGGATGTCAACAATCGGCAAAACCCCGCCCCCGAGGCGGCCCTTCCCCCGGCAGGAACGGTAAACGCCCTCCCGCCCGGCGGCGGTGAGACAATTGTCGGAAACAACCTGGGCGCGACCGCATCGTATCCCGCGACTTCGGCCAATCCGTACAATCCCCACAGTTCCTTCAATATACCCGCCTCCCAGCCGCTGCCGCCGGCGCCGGGCTGGTTTGGCGGAAAGCGCTTCGACAGCGGCAAAATGGAGCCGAAAGCCGCCCCGCCGCCCCGGCGCCAGGAACGCTCCGCCGCCCCGCCGGCGCAGGAATTTCCGGAGCCGGCGCCGGAGCCGAGGGTGAAATCGCCACGGGAAGTGGTGTTTGCGCTTGACACGGCGTTGATTTGCTTTACCGTTATTCTGGCGTTGGTCGGGAGTTCGTATTTTATCGGCTACAAACGCGGGCAGGAGGAACGCCCGGCCGGGCTGGCAGGAATTGCGGACATCGAAACGGCCGACCCGAACCGGGTGGGCATCCGCAATCTCACGCCTCCGCCCCGGGCCGCTTTCCGGCCGCCGGAGACGGATTACACGCTGGTGATTCGCATCGAGCCGGCGACGGATGAACTGCCGGAACGTCTGGAATTGGAACTGGCGGAAGCGCTGGCGAGGGGGAGAAAGGAAATCGGGCGGGAAATCCCCGGTTTCATTTTCCGGACCCAGGGGGCGGATCCGCATTACATATTGGCGGTGGGTCTGGGCCAGAGCGTTACGGACCAGGAGTTGAACCGGCTTCTGCAGATTTACAACGTGATGGAGGGGATAAACCTCTCCCGCCAGCCCCGACCTTATATCGGCTGCCGGATTGCCCCGATACGCGAATTGGGTGTGGCGGTTTATTGAGCGGTTTGCCGAGTGTTTTATGGCGTTTGTTTTTGTAAAGTGTCAGTAAAAATGAAACCAATACCGGATTGTGTGCCGGATGCACTAAGCATGATCATCGCCACCGCCAAGGTGGTGTCGGACGAGGATTTCATTCATCGCAAGGTGCTCCTGAAGGTGATGGGCGAAATTGCCGACGAAGGGGATCTCGGCAATCACCCGGCCGACGTTTACCTGAACGGCTGGGAAATCGCCTGCCGGGCTTTGGGCGTGCGCGACCCTTACGAGAATGAAAAAGCCCGGGGCGCCAAGGCGGCTTTGGGGATTCTCAAGTATCTGGAGGATCATCCGCCGCCGGGGGCTTCCCCCCTCGAACGGGCACTGAGGATTTCCTACGCCGGAGTGATGACGAATTATACCGGTTTGGGCAGGGGCGACATTCAGGATAACGTGGTGCAGTCTTTTCTGGCCAAACCGACCCGCGACGACAGCAAGGCGCTTATCCAGGCGGCGGAGCGGGCGGAGTCGGTGATGCTGGTGGCGCACCGGGCCGGCGAAGTGGTTTTGGACAAGCCGTTGGCCGAGACTTTGGCCGACCTGGGCAAGAAGGTTTATTTAATCGTATCGGCCAAGCCGATTTTCTCGATGGCCACCGAAAAGGACGCGACGAACGCGGGGTTTTCCGGTAGAATCGAGGTGATTAACCCGGGGACGACGATGTTCGGCCTGATGCAGGACCGGGCCAGCAGCGAGTTCCGTCAGCTTTTGGCCGAAGTGGGTTTGGTGATAGTCAAAGGTTACATCCATTTCAGCACCATGGCGCCGCAGCGGGAGTTTTATTATATTCTCAAGGCGGCGCAGGAGGAGGTCGCGGCCAAACTGGAGGTGCCACTGAACGCCGGGGCGATAATCAAGGCGCCGGCGGCGAACCAGGGGTAACAGCCCGGTAAGGCATGCGTTTTTTCGGGGGCAAGCCCCCGGTTTGTCTGTATGATAGCGTTCAGTTTTCGAGGAGATTTTCAGCGTGAGCATCCATTCGTCTTTCCACACCAGCAGCAACGCCGCCAAACACCGCAACGTCCTATCCCGCCTGGAACGGCTGGAGAAGCTTGAAGCCGCCGGGCGCTGGAATTCGGCCGACGACGGCCTTTTCGGCATGCCCAAGGTACGTTCCATCAAGGTGGCATTGAAGAAAAAGAAGAAAAAGACCGAGGAGGAGGAAGAGGCGGCCAAGAAATAATCCCCCGGGACATTATTGGTTCGTCATTGGTTTAGGCCAAGGGCACGGATATATCCGTGCCTTTGGCATTATGGTCATTTATTCCACTAGCAAGAAGATCAGCCATGAAAGAACTCGCCTCCCGCGTCTCCCGTACCGAAGCCTCCGGCATCCGCCGCATCTTCGACCTGGCCGCCAACCTGAAAAACCCGGTAAACCTCTCCATAGGCCAACCCGACTTCGACGTCCCCGACCCCCTCAAAGAAAAAGCCATCGAAGCCATACGCTGCGGCAGGAACTGCTACACCCCTACCCAAGGCGGTCACGAACTCAGGAACAAGCTTCTCGCCACCCATTTCAAGGGTCGAAAACAGGAGGAAATCCTGGTCACCAACGCCGTTTCCGGCGGCCTCCTCCTCGCTTACATGGCCCTCCTGAACCCCGGCGACGAAATCCTCGTGCCCGATCCCTATTTTGTCATGTATAAACAGCTCGCCCTGATGTTCGACGCCAAACCGGTCATGTACGACACCTATCCGGATTGGAAATTGGACCCGGAGAAAATAGAACGCCTGATCACCCCCCGCACCAAGGCGATTATCATCGGCTCCCCCTCGAACCCGACCGGTGTCGTTTACGGCAAAACCGAACTGCAGGACCTGGCGAAAATCGTCGTCAAACACGACCTCATCGCCTTCGCCGACGACATCTACGAATATTACACCTACGACGGCCCCCTGGCCCGCATCCGCGACTACGCCCCCGACCACACCCTGTCCCTGGGCGGCTTTTCGAAAAGCCACGCCATGACCGGCTGGCGCATCGGCTGGGCGGTGGGTCCGGCGGAACTGATCCAGGCCATGACCAAATTCCAGCAGTTCTCCTTCGTCTGCGCCCCGACCCCGATGCAGCTCGCCTGTGCCGACGCCATCGACTTCAGGATGGACGACTTCATGGCCGAGTACAAGAACAAGCGGGATCTCATATACAACGGGCTGAAGGACGCCGGCTACGAAGTGGTGAAACCGGGCGGCGCCTTCTACATTTTCACGAAAACCCCGTGGGGCACCGGCACGGAATTTGTCGAGGAATGCCTGAAGAACAATCTCCTGGTCATCCCGGGCGGCTGTTTCTCGGAACGTGACACCCACTTCCGCATCGCCTACTCGGCGAAGGACGCGACCATCCGTCAAGGCATCGAGATTCTCAGGAAATTGCGGGAACGATAAACCAATCATACTTACTGGGGAATACAATGGCCGAAAGCACCATGCAGAAAATCGTCAGCCTCGCCAAGCGCCGGGGCTTCGTCTTCCAGTCCTCGGAAATCTACGGCGGTCTCAAGGCCTGCTACGACTACGGTCCCTTGGGGGTCGAACTGAAAAGGAACGTCAAAAACGCCTGGTGGGAGGACGTCGTGACCAAAAGGCAGGACGTCGTCGGCCTCGACTGTTCGATTATCATGCACCCGGACGTCTGGCGCGCCTCCGGCCACCTGGCCGGCTTCGCCGACCCCCTGGTCGACTGCAAGAACTGCAAGGAACGCTTCCGCGCCGACAAGGCGCCCCGCGCGAACCCGGGCGACAAGATCGTCTATCGCGAAGGCGGCCGCAAAGACGGCAAAAAGCTGGAGGGCACGGTTCCCGCGAAGGGCTACGTCTGCCCGGTCTGCGGTTCGGGGGACCTCTCCGACGAACGCCAGTTCAACCTGATGTTCCGGACCTCCCTGGGACCGGTCGACCCGATGCAGGAAATCCTCAATGCCGTAGACGATCTGGCGAAAATGGACCCGGCGGCACGGAAGGAGAAATTGGCCGGAATCATCGGCTCTTCGGCAGTTTATCTCCGTCCGGAAACAGCCCAGGGGATGTTCGTGAATTTCCTGAACGTCCTCAATTCCAGCCGTATGAAACCGCCTTTCGGCATCGCCCAGTGCGGCAAATCGTACCGCAACGAAATCACCACCTCGAACCTCACCTTCCGCACCTGCGAGTTCGAGCAGATGGAACTGGAGTTTTTCGTCGAACCCGGCAGCGACGACCAGTGGTACGACTACTGGATGAAGACCCGGCTTGACTGGTACAAATCCCTCGGCATGAAGGGGGACAAATTGCGTCTCCGCCACCACGAAAAGGCGGAACTCGCGCATTACGCCAAGGCTTGCGTGGACGTCGAATATTTCTACCCCTTCGAAAATCCGCAGGGCGAAGGCGAATGGGGCGAACTGGAAGGGATTGCGAACCGGACCGACTACGACTTGAAAAAGCACTCGGAACACTCGGGGAAGGATTTGTCCTACTTCGAGACCGAAGCGAAACGCCGCTTCACCCCCTACGTCATCGAACCCGCCGCCGGCGCCGACCGGGCGACCCTCGCCTTCCTCTGCGACGCTTTCGCGGAAGAGGTCGTCGACGCGGAGAAGAACGATGTGCGCACCGTGCTCCACTTCCACCCGCGTCTAGCGCCCATCAAGGTCGCGGTGTTCCCGCTGGTCAAGAAGGACGGCATGCCGGAGAAGGCGGAGGGTATCTTGCAGGACCTTTTGAAGGAAGGGGTGAACGCCTTCTACGACGAATCCGGCGCCATCGGCCGGCGGTACCGGCGGATGGACGAGGTCGGCACGCCCTGGTGCGTGACCGTGGACACGGAGACCCTGCAGAACGGCAGCGTGACGGTGCGGGAACGGGATTCGATGGACCAGGCGCGGGTGCCGATGGCGGGAATCGGCGAATATTTCAGGAATCGTTTGAAAAATTCCTGAGAGTGCGGTATACCTGAAATTATTGGCAAACGGTTGTACCGAGTGAATGTTCTTGTTCCGGTTAGGTGTCTGACCAGTGTTCAATGACAGTATGAGATAAGGACAGGAGAGGGAAATGGAGTACAAGATCCGCTATATCCAGAAGAAAAAAGCCCAGAAGGTGAAAAACCGCGAGGAAGCCGGCTTCAAGCGCATCAAGGTGCGCGGCCGCAAGCGCTGGGTCAAGCAGGTGAAAGCGGCCGAGACGGCCGAGGCGAAAAAGGACTGACCGTACAGTCCCGCCGCCAGCCGGTTTGGCTCTTAGGCGAGAGGTGGAGTATGGACAATTCATCCATGGTGCGGTTCAAGGTGAGCGGCAATGTCCTCAAACTTACGCCCCGTTTCGATCCGCGCTACCAATCCCGGGCCGGCATGGAATTGATGAACATTGTGTCCAGTCTGGCGGCGGATGTTCCGGACCAGGAAGTGGTCCTGGACATTTCTGACGCGGTGTCGATGCCCAGCATGATGGTGGGAATGTTGTGCGAGGCGAAGAGCGTCACTGACAAGGCCGGCAAGAAGCTTAAAATCCGGCTTAAATCCTCCACTTACGAACGGCTGCGAACGCTGGGTTTGGCGGGGGTGTTTGCGTTGTCCCCCCGGGAGGGCGAGGCAGCGGATGATTTGGAGCTGGTGGAAGACGCAGTGCTGCCGGATCTGGGGTGACGCCGAAGTTTTCTCCAGCCGCCAATACATAAAACTCCCTTCAAGGCGTCCCGGAAAGTTTGGTTGCTTTCTTTGGGACGCCCCATTATCGACCGGCAGGTTCGGGCTTGCCGGTTTTTTATAGACCGAGGAATGCCATGGCCGACGATGAATTGCTTTCCGGAAACGATAAAGTCAATCTGAACAATCTGTACCGTTCCGAGACCTATACCGATATGGGCTTGGGGTCGATTCAATGCTTGTGGCCGGTGACGGCGGACGGCGCCGACGATTCGGCGCGGACTCCCCTGTTCATGGGGACGGCGCAGATCATGACCCCGCACGGTCCGATACCGGTGCAATGCGAAATCAAGGCGAAGACCCTGCGCGAAGCCTGTGAAGCCTTCCCCACGGCAATCAAGGCCGGAGTGGAGGAGCTGCTTCAGCAGGCGCGGGAATACGAGCGGGAGCGCCAGGGCGGGATTGTCATCCCGCGCGGCGGCCGGCTGGAAATGCCGTGAGAGGGAGTTTTCACCATTTCGCTGCGAACCATTTGATAAAGGTCCAAGATGTCCATCGCCGATCTAGCAAAGTTCATTCAGGATCACCATGGCCAGCGTTTCGCCCTGGTCTGCCACGACCGCCCCGACGGGGACGCTCTCGGTTCCAGTGTCGGTCTGGCGCATTTTCTGAATGAGCTTGGTTCCCCCGCCAAAGCCGTCATCTCCTCCCCCATTCCCAAACATCTGGCTTTCCTGGTCGCAAACGCGCCAGTCGAACGGAACCCGGCTGCAAACTGGTGGCTGGACTATGACTGCCTCGGGGTCCTCGATTGCGGCGAGGAATCGCGGCTGGAAGATGTGGCGCGGGGTGCCCTCGGCAAGCTCGCCACCTTCACGATTGACCACCACACCACCGGCGAAGGCCTGGGCGAAGCGATTTGGCAAAACCCCAAAGCCAGTTCCACCGGGGAAATGATCGCCTACTTCCACCGTTACCTGATGCAGCCCATGTCCCCGGCCGCCGCCCAAGCCGTCTGGACCGCCCTGGTCACCGACACCGGGCGTTTTTCCTACGAAAACACTTCGGCCGAAGCCCTGGAGGCGGCTTGGGAATGCATCAAGGCCGGCGCCAATCCGGCGGCGGCGGCGACTGAATTGTACCAGTCGGCCAGTCTGGCGGAGCGGCGTTTGCAGGGCATGGTCCTGAATCGGCTGGAAGTTCTGCACCAGGGCCGTCTGGCCACCTCTTGGCTGACCCGCGAGGACTTTGCCCAGGCCGAGACCGGGCCGGAGGAACGGGCGAACCTGATTAATCTCCTGCGGGACATTGAAGGAGTTGAAGCGGCGGTGTTCTTCTACGAGATGCCGCCGAAGGATGGCCTATTCCAGGTCAAGGTGAGCTTCCGCACCCGTTCCCCCGTCTGCGCTTTGGACGTGGCGACCCTGTTCGGGGGGGGCGGCCACGAACGGGCGGCGGGCTGTACCGTTCACCGGCCGATGCCGGAAACGCGGGAGGCGGTGCTAGCGGCGGCGAGCGAGGTTTTTTTCGGCGGGAAAAAAGTTGAATCGCTCTGCATCGCTTAGGTTTGCTGGCGCGGATCGGGAAAACGGTTTGACAATATGACGCTTTTCCGTTTAATAACCATATGAGCGAACTCGGGATTGCGCCGAGGTTTTGCGCGCCATTCTTATTTCAGTGCAATTCCAGACCGTCCCCCACCTTTCACTCGAACCCCGGATTTTGTTGACCCGTGCGGGTCTACGTTTAGGTATCATTTTTTAACCTTATGGGAGTAATGGAGAGAGATCATGCGGGCATTTGTTGCTGAAATATTCGGCACCTTCTGGCTGGTAATGGGCGGCTGCGGCGCGGCCGTGTTCGCCGCCAAACACATCGGCTTCACGGGCGTTTCCCTGGCCTTCGGCCTCACCGTCCTGACCATGGCCTTCGCCATCGGCCACATTTCCGGCTGCCACCTGAATCCGGCCGTCACCATCGGCCTCGCCACCGCCGGCCGCTTTTCCTGGGCCAAGGTCGTGCCCTATATCATAGCCCAATGCTTCGGCGCCGCCTTGGCGGCGTGGGTCATTTTCCAAATCATGACCCAGTCCGGCTACCCCATCGGCGGTTTCGCCGCCAATGGCTTCGGCGATTTGTCTCCGGACAAGTTCTCCATGAACTCCGCCTTCATCACCGAAGCGGTCATGACCTTCATGTTCCTGCTGGTGATTCTCGGCTCCACCGATACCCGCGCCCCGGCCGGCTTCGCCCCCATCGCCATCGGCCTCTGCCTCACCCTAATCCACCTGATTAGTATTCCCGTCACCAACACCTCGGTAAACCCGGCCCGCAGTCTCAGCCAGGCCATTTTCGCCGGCCCCGCCTACATGAGCCAGCTCTGGCTCTTCTGGATCGCCCCCATCGGCGGCGCCATCGTGGCCGGTATCGTGCACCGCGCCCTCTTCACGGCAGCAGCCGAAGCGAAAGCTTAACCTACGGTGCAACCAAACGGATAATCCGGCTCCTCGCCTGCACCAAGGTGAGGAGCCGTAATTATGGGGCTCGTGGACTGCCGCCGAATTCCTACCGTAATATCGCCAAACACTCGCTCACCCTCGCCACCGCCGCACTGTCGAGAACCACTTCACCCGCCTTTGCGTTTTCCAGTACATGCTTCACCTTCCTCGCCCCCAACAAAACATGCGAACAGCCCGGCTGCGCCAAAGTCCACGCCACCACCAATTGCCCCACCGTTATCCGGTAGTCGTCCGCCACCGGCCGGATTCGGTTTAAAAAGTCCGCCACTTTCCGACGGTTCTCCAGGCTGAATAGCGGCGACTTGTTCCGGTCGTCCCCGGGTCCGAACTGCCGCTCCGGCCCCACCGCCCCGGTCAGGAGGCCCTTCGCCAAAGGCGCGTAAGCGAGAAAGGCGATCTTCTTCTCGGCGCAATAGGGCAGGTTCGTCTTCTCCATATTTGCTTCGAGCATGCTGTATTTTTCCTGATCCGAAGCCAGTTCACCCGCCAAGCGGTAGCGGTCCATTTCCTCCGGCGTCGCGTTCGAGCAGCCAATCGCCAGGATTTTCCCTTCGCGCTTCAGCTTCATGAGTTCGCCCATCGTTTCTTCAATGGGAGTGCTCGCGTCCTGCCAATGCGTTTGCAACAGGTCGATGTAGTCGGTCCTGAGCAGCTTCAGGCTGTCCTCGACCCCTTTACGCAGCACTTCCGGCCGGCAATTCCTGAACACCCGGTACTTCGGGTTCGGCTCCGAATCGGGCAATTTGCCGGAGTCGTCGGAATTGAAATGAAACACTCCCCCGGGGCTCCCGTCCCAAACCAAACCGCATTTACTGGCCAACACCACCTTCCGCCGCAAACCTCCCTGCAACACCTTCCCCAACAGTTCCTCCGCCCTGCCCATTCCGTACATCGGGGCGGTGTCGATGAACGTCATCCCCTGATCCACGGCGGCGTGCACCGCCTCCAGCGACTCTGCCTCCTCCGACCCTCCCCACAACCAACCGCCCATGGCGAACGTTCCCAATGCCACCACCGACGCCTCGATTCCCGATTGACCCAAAGGACGACTACGCATCGTATTCTCCGATAAGTGTAAGATAATGTACCGAACCAAGGCAAAAATAGCGAAAATTTGCCGTCTCTCGCGGCATTGCCACAAAACAGTCAATAAATCCGTAATCACCGCCGATGAACGCTTGTTGAAAAAAAGGGAATGGTGTATTGTAGCGACAAACATAAACCTTTACCGCTGTTTTACCCAGAAGCCCGCTCGAGTACAACCGAAGGAGATCCAATGCGCACGGAAACACCGATCCACGCCTGCCACGGCACTCCGGAAAATACCTTTTCCGCCCTGTTCAACGACGATCCCAAGCAAAACCTCATCCTCAAAAAAATCGAACATTCCGACGTGGTCGTCGAATTCCAAATCCACTGCCCGGTCGTCGCCCGCTCGGCCCGGCCGGGGCAATTCGTCATCGTCAGGGGCGACGAACACGGGGAACGCGTTCCCCTCACCATCGCCGACTTCGACCCGAAAACGGCCGTCCTCACCCTGGTCATGCAAATCGTCGGCCTGGCCAGCCATAAACTGAACGAATTCCGCGCCGGCGACAAATTCCGCGACATCGTCGGCCCCCTCGGCCACGCCTCGGAAATCGAAAATTTCGGCACCGTGGTCCTCGTTTCCGGCGGCTTGGGGATTGCCCCGGTCTTCCCCATACAGCGCGCCATGAAGGATGCGGGGAACAAGGTGGTGTCAATTATCGGCGCGCGCTCGCGTAATCTCCTCTTCTGGGAAGACCGCATGAAGGCGACTTCCGACACGTTCTTCGAAACGACCGACGACGGATCGGTCGGGGAAAAAGGTCTGGTCACCGCTCCCCTGCAGCGCCTGATCGCCGCCGGCTAAAAAATCGACCGGGTCATCGCCATCGGTCCCCCGGTGATGATGCGGGCCGTCACCGAAGTCACCCGCGCCGCGAAAATCCCCACCATCGTCAGCCTGAATTCGATCATGGTCGACGGCACCGGCATGTGCGGCTGCTGCCGGGTCGAGGTCGGCGGCGCCACCAAATTCACCTGTGTCGACGGCCCCGAATTCGACGCCCACCTGGTCAATTGGCCCCTCCTCCTCACGCGGATGTCCGCCTACCGCGACAAGGAGCAGAACTCCTTCAATCTCCACAAGACTGTCGATCACAAGCCGGTGGCCAAGGCGAAGGACCGCACCGCCATGCCGGAACAGGATCCCAAGGAACGGGCCGGAAACTTCAACGAGGTGGCTTTGGGATACAGCGCCGAAATGGCCCGCGCGGAAGCGATGCGCTGCTTGCAGTGCAAGAAACCGCTTTGCGTCGACGGCTGCCCGGTGAACGTCAAGATTCCCCAATTCATCAAGGAAATCGCCGACGGCCGCTTCCTCGCCGCCGCCCGGATTCTCAAGGAGACGAACAATCTCCCCGCCGTCTGCGGCCGGGTTTGCCCCCAGGAAACGCAGTGCGAGGCGAAGTGCGTTCTGGGAATCAAGGGTGACCCGGTGGCCATCGGCCGGCTGGAGCGTTTCGCCGCCGACGCCGAGGCTTCCATGGGCACCCCGGACCTACCGGAGCTTCCGCCGCAAAGCGGCAAGAAGGTCGCGATTATCGGCGCCGGCCCGGCCGGCCTGACGGCCGGGGCCGATTTGGCGCTGATGGGCCACAAGGCGGTGATTTTCGAAGCCCTGCACGCCCCCGGCGGCGTCCTCGCCTACGGCATCCCCGAATTCCGCCTCCCCAAAGTGATTGTCCGCCGCGAGTGCGATTACCTGCAGGCGCTGGGGGTCGAGTTCAAGGTCAATTTCCCGGTCGGGCCCACGGTGACGGTGAACGATCTGCTCCGCAACGGCTTCGACGCCGTATTCATCGGTTCCGGCGCCGGCCTCCCCTGGTTCCTGAACATCCCCGGCGAAAACCTGAACGGCGTCTACTCCTCCAACGAAATCCTCACCCGCATCAATTTGATGAAAGCCTACCAATTCCCCGACTACGACACGCCGGTGCTGGTCGGGAAGAACGTCTGCGTCTGCGGCGGCGGGAACGTTGCGATGGACGCGGCGCGTTCGATGCTTCGCCTCGGCGCGAATTCGGTGACTTTGGTTTACCGGCGGACAAAAAAGGAATTGCCGGCGCGTATCGAGGAGGTGCATCACGCGCTGGAGGAAGGGGTGAAGCTGCTGGAATTGACGGCGCCGATCGAGGTTTTGGGTGACGACAAGGGCTGGGTGAACGGCTTGAAGTGCCTCAAGATGGAGCTGGGCGAACCCGACGCCAGCGGCCGGCGGCGTCCGGTGGAAGTGAAGGGTTCGGAGCATATCGTCCCCTGCGATCAGCTGATTGTGGCGATCGGCAACGGACCCAATCCGGTGTTGACGAAATCATTCCCCGAATTGAAATTGGACAAACGGGGGAATATTCCGGTGGATGAGGGGATGATGACGAATGTCCCCGGGGTTTTTGCCGGCGGGGACATTGTCACCGGGGCGGCGACGGTGATTGAGGCGATGGGGGCGGGGAAGAAGGCGGCGGCGGCGATCGACCGTTATTTGAAGAAATGAATGGAGATGGTACTAGTGCCCCGTAAAGCCTAAATATACTAGTGCTTTTCCGTTTTCGTGCCCTTGGTCTGCGTTGAAGCTTCTTGACAATATATTCGATATTACCTGCGAAGCTTCGCCTTGCCCAAGGGCACGATACGAGGTGGGGACTACCGGACAGATACGATATGAAGTGCCCCTGCCGTCACCATAAGTTCAAACATATCAAACAATAAGGCCGCAACCGTATAAGGTTGCGGCCTTGGTAATATTGGTCGGGCCGAGTGGATTTGAACCACCGATCTCTTGTCCCCCAGACAAGCGCTCTACCAAGCTGAGCCACGGCCCGATGCTGATAACATTTTGTCCACTTCATCCACTGCGCCGGGAGTTGGGTTCGTCTTGGCACAGCAAATTTCACCGCCGGTAATTTTAAATCAACCCACTTTTAATTCAACCCCTTGGCACGGGAAGGTTACAAGATACAGATTTTGCCGAAAATGTCAAGCATATTCTCGGTCAACCCTGGAAATCACCGCCGAACCAAACCCTAAATATCCACGCTCTGGCCTTCGCGGGCGAAGAAAACACCGGGAAAAAGCCCCTCCGCCTCACGCTCCATTTCCTCCAGCTTGGCGTCGGGGTGCGTCGGTTCGTGGTGGATAATCGCCAAACGGGGAATGCCGGCCATTTTGGCGGTCAAGACCGCCATCTTGACCGTGCTGTGGCCCCAGCCCTTGTGAAAAGAGGCATATTCCTGCGACGTGTACTGGCCGTCGTGGGCCAGTAAATCCGCCCCCTTGGCGAATTCCGCTAAAGCCGGATCGCCTTTTTCCTCGTCACCTTCCACGTCAGTCGCGTACACATAGGACTTGCCGTTGTACTCCAGGCGAAAATTGAGCACCCCGACCACCGGATGCAGAGGATTCTTGAACACCCGCACCACCACCGCGTCACGAGGGATCGCCTCGTCGGGGCGGGCCAAGCGCGGTGCCGGGGCGTCCTTCGGCCAGACCACCACTTCGCCGCCGTCCAGGACGGTGCAGGAATAATTCATCCCCATGCGGGCCAGTTGCACCGGATGCGCGGCGGGGGAGGAGATGTCCTCCAGGGCGTCCAGGATGGTGCCGGGATTGTCGGCCGGGCCGAAAATGTGCAGGGTCGTCTTGGAGCTGTAGGCGGGGCGGAAATAGAGAATGCCGCCGATGTGGTCGTGATGGTTGTGGGAAAAGAAAATAGCCATGTTTTGCGGTTTGCCAGCCAGGTCGACCCCCAGGCTGATGATGCCGGTGCCGGCGTCGAGCACGATAAGCCGGCCGCCGATACGCACCTCCTGGCAACTGGTGTTGCCGCCGAACTTGAGGGTGGTGGGGCCGGGCATGGGGTGGCTGCCCCGGACGCCCCGGAATACTATGTGGATGTTGGGTTCGGAGGGCGTCATGGCAGTCCTTGGTTGTCAGGTTCGGCTGGTGGTTTTTAGGTCCCACTCGACGCGGTTATTGTACCGAAATGTCTACCCATTTCCAGTAATTAATCCAAATGCGCTAAGTCAAGAGCAACAAACTCATCGCCATCATGAACATTCCGCCCACCGCCCCGTAAATCGACAGGTGGTGTTCGCCGTAACGTTCCGCCGAGGGCAGGAGTTCGTCGAGGGAAATGAAAACCATGATGCCGGCAACTCCTGCCAATACCAGCGCTTCCAGGGTCACCGACAGGAAGGGGCGCAACACCAGGTAGCCCACCAGCGCCCCCAAAGGTTCGGTGAGGCCGGACAAGAAGGACCAGGTAAAGGCTTTCCGCCGGTTGCCGGTGGCGTAGAAGAGCGGCACCGACACGGCGATCCCCTCGGGACTGTTGTGAATGGCAATCGCGACCATGATGGAAAAACCGATCCCGGGATCGTTCAAGGTCGACATGAAGGTCGCCAGGCCTTCCGGGAAATTATGAATGCCGATGACCAGGGCGGTCAAGGTGCCGGTGCGCATCAACTGCTGCCGGTTCACGAACACCACCCCTTCCCCTGAGGCGTGTTCGCGGCCGGCCTGCCGGGCGAGGTTTTCCGCGTCCCGCCTGACCGCTTCCGCGTCGTTCGCCCGGTCCGGGTGCATTTCCTCGATGCGGTGCGCCTCGTGGGGGTTTTCCACTTCCGGCACCAATTTGTCGATTATCGCAATCAGGGCCATGCCCCCGAAAAAGGCCATGATTCCGGCCCAATTGCCCTTGGCGACCGAATCCAGTTCCCTGCCCAAATCCGCCACCGCCTTCGCCAGCAGTTCGACGAACGATACATAAATCATCACCCCGGCGGAAAAACCCAGGGACGCGGCCAGGAATTTGGTGTTGGTCCGGTCCGCCAAAAAGGCCAAGGCGCTGCCGATGCCGGTCGAAAGGCCGGCAATCAGGGTAAAGGCGAAGGCGACGAGAACGTGATTGTCCATTTCCCTCTCACTCCGGCGGCAGACCCATTTTTTCGAGAAGCCGTTGGGCATCGTCCACCGAATAATAGTCGATGATTATCCTCCCCTTCCCTTTGTCGTCGTCCACCGTCACCTTGGTGCCGAAATGCCGGCGGAGGCGGTCCTCCAAATCCGCCACGTGCGGGGGAACGGTCCGTTCCGGCGGCCGGGTTTTTTCCTTTTGGGTGTCGGCGACCAATTGCTCGACTTTGCGGGTCGACAAACCTTCCGCCACCGCCCGCTTGGCGAGGCGGAGCTGGGCGACCGGATTCGGCAGACCCAACAAGGCCCGGGCGCTGCCGGCCGCGAGGTCACCCTTGGCCACCAATTGCTTGACCTCTTCGGGGAGTTCGAGTAGGCGGAGGGTGTTCGTGAACTTCGGCCGGGATATCTGCAAACGTTCGGCGATGGCTTCGTGGGTGAGGCCGAGGTCCTTGTGGAGTTCCTGGTAGGCGAGGGCCTCCTCGATGGGGTTCAGGTCGTCCCGTTGCAGGTTTTCGACCAGGGCGAGTTCGCGCATTTTCGCGTCCTCGGCCCGCATCATGCGGACCGGGGCCGTTTCCCTTTCGAGAATGTCCCGGATGGCCCTGAGCCGCCGTTCGCCGGCGATCAATTCGTAGCTGCCGTCGCTTCTCTTCCTGACCACCAACGGATTTATCAGACCGTGCGCCTCGATGGAGCGGGCCAGTTCGTGCAGTTTTTCCGGATCGAAATCGCGCCGGGGCTGCCAGCGGTTGGGGGTGATGCGTTCCACCCGGAGTTCCCAGACCCCGTCCTCAGCCTCTTTTAAAGCCGGGTCGCGTTCGCTGACCGGCGCCGCCGGTATCAAGCTCTCGAGACCGCGCCCAAGTCCACGCAGTTTGGCCATCACGACACCGCGCCGCCGGTGGGGAAGGAGGGGTTGTCCACCGTCACCAGGGAGATGCACCCATCCGGGCCGTGGGCGGCGAGGAGCATGCCGTTGGATGTTTCCCCCCTGAGGGTGCGGGGTTCGAGGTTGTCGACGACGATGATGCGCCGGCCGACCAGTTGTTCCGGCGAGTAATAGGCGCGGATGCCGGCGCAGATTTGTTTCTGGCGTTCACCCAGGCGGATCTGCAGCTTGATGAGCTTGTCGGCTTTGGGGTGGGGTTCGGCCGCGACGATTTCGGCGACCGTGAGGCGGATTTTCGAAAAATCGGCGAAATTGCAGTAGGTCACCCCTTCGGGGAGGAGGTTCGGGTCGACGGCGGGGACGCTTTGGCTGGTGTTTTCCTGATTCGTGGCGTTATCGCTGCTCATTGGGCTGGTTCCTTCCGATTCGGTAATAAAACCGCTTTTCTTGGTGATCTCTTTGTTCTCGGTGTCCTTTGGTCCAAAACTCGTTCCACAAGTTCCCGCCGCTGTCGGCATCTCCCTCTCGCGGCAAAAGCCTTGACCGGGACCTCATACATACCATAATCGCAATGTATACTTTTTGCCATAAAAAACAGGATTGCCTATGAATGCGCCGGAACGCATCTTTTTACTAGCCGATATGCACCTCAAGCCCCTGGACGCCCCCACCGAGGCCGCGCGCCGCCAAGCGGTGTTGGACAACGAGCGTCTGGCCCGCTTCCTCGCCTTTCTCGACGGCAAGGCCGGGGGGCTGATTTTATTGGGGGACGCCTTCAATTTTTGGTTCGAGCGCCGCGGACACGTGGTGGGGGATTATTATACCTCGTTGGCCCTGTTCAAGACGGCGGCGGATCGGGGTCTGGAAATACACCACGTTTCCGGAAACCGGGATTTCGCGGTCGGCGGCGGCCTGGGCTTCGACCCGGCCACGCGTTTCCCCGGTTTCCTCAATCTCAAGCGCGGCTTCACCGTCTCCCGCCTGGCCGACTTCGGCATCGAGCCCCACGGCCTCAAGTTCCGCTTTTACCAAAACGGCAAGAACGTTTCCTGCGTGCACGGGGACGGCCTGTGCCGGGGCGACTACAAGTTCATGCTGCTCCGCTGGCTGCTTCAGGGGCCGATTGGCCGCAATTCCCTGCGTTACCTGCCGTGGACCCTGCTGGACCAGGTGTTCAGTCGGCAACAGGGCCGGGTCGAGGTGCGGACGACCAGTAAAAAGCCCGAGGAACTGCTGGACGACGCGGCGGTGTGGCGGGAATTGGCGACCGGGGCGGATTTGCTCCTTTGCGGCCATATTCACACCAATTACGAGCGGGAGGGGGATGTGGCGGGGCGGAAATGCCGGATGCTGGTCCTGCCGTCCTGGTTGGACGGCGGCTACGGGATTTTGGAGAACGGGACGGCCCGGGTGGAGTGGTTCAAGGAGGGGTGACGGGCTGCTATACCGCCGACAACTTGAAATTGTGAACATGGGTATTTACATGACGCAGGTTGAGTGAAATTATTACTTTTCAATCACCCGTCATCCCGGCGTCTATACATGAAACCGG
This sequence comes from Planctomycetota bacterium, assembly GCA_031548195.1. Lineage (GTDB taxonomy): Bacteria > Planctomycetota > SZUA-567 > SZUA-567 > SZUA-567 > JAJBSZ01. The sequence goes on from JAVBRG010000155.1 coordinate 25,933, forward strand.
GGTGAAGACGGTGGAGTGCCGAGACCCAGATGGATAAACCCCTGCTAAGCAAAACCTCCAGTAAAACTCTTCTGACCGTGATGTTTTTGGCTCAGGACCTGAGGAGCAAACGCGCTCCTGTCTGGGTCCCGGCACTCCACCGTCTTCACCCCGGTTTGATGTATAGACGCCGGGATGACGGGTGATTGAAAAGTAATAATTTTACTCAACCTGCGTCATGTAAATACCCATGTTGTGAAAATGTTTATTCGCCACAGAGCCATAGAGA
>JAVBRG010000030.1:0-13967 GCA_031548195.1 Planctomycetota bacterium
TGACATTTTGAGCACCGCTCTTTTGCCCTCACTCTTCGTTACTCGTCGCTTACAGCCCGTAGGGGATGCGCGCTCCTCGTGCCTCGATTGAGGGCAAAATAGCAGTGCTCAAAATGCCATATAATTATTAGAACCGCTCTAAAATTTACCTGTATCGCCCGGGGGCAATTAGAAAATGCTGTCGGGATAGTAGAAGTCCTTGGCGTTCTCGCGGGTCACCAATTCGGCCGGGAGAATGGTGTTCTTGTCGTAAGTCTTGCCGTTAATCATGTGTTCGGCCGCCATGACGATGCCGTCGTAAATCATCTTGGGGTGATAGGTGACGGTGCCGCGAACCAGGGGATCCTTGTCCATGATCATCTTGACGATATCCTTCGAACCCGCGCCGCCCAGGACCAGCTTGACGTCGCTCCGGCCCGATTCCTTGTAGGCCTGCATCACGCCCTTCAGAACGTCGTCGTCCTGACACCACACGGCGTCGATTTTGGGGAATTTCTGGAGATAATTTTCCATCAGCTCCAGACCCTTCTGGGTCGACCAATTGGCCGGCTGGGTGTCAAGAATCTTGATGTTCGGGTGCTTCTTCATGACTTCGTTGAAGGCATTGACGCGGAGGGTGTCGACGTCGCAGGGAATGCCGGTCATGACCACGATTTGGCAGGGGGCGGACCCCATCTCCTTCGCGAGGAATTCACCGCTGAGGCGGCCGAGGCCGGGATTGTCGCCGGCGACGTAGATGTCGTTCTTGAGTTCCGGAATGGTGCGGTCGACGACGACCATGTACAGGCCCTGATCCTTCAGTTTGTTGAGGGTCGGGGTCAGGGGGGCCGGTTCGTGGGGGAGAACCACCAGCGCCTTGATTCCCTTCACCACCAGGTCCTCGATGTCGGAAATCTGCTTGGCGGGAGCGTCCGCCGTCACCACCAGAAACTCGGCATTGGGGAATTTCACCGCCAGATCCTTCGCCGCCTTCTGCGCCCACCAGACGATACCGCCGGTCCAGCCGTGGTCGGCCGTCGGGATGGAGACGCCAATCTTCACCTTTTCTCCGGCCTGAACCGCGAAGCCGACCGCCAGGCACATCACTACCGCCAAAGCAAAACGCTTCATGTTCTTCCTCCTCATTAAAAGTAAACCTCAGTTCTTGCCGCCGAAAATGGCACGAAACGCGTTCTTGACCATATCCTGCGCTTCCGGCCGCTGCACCAGGACGGCTAGGACAATCACCAATGCCTTCACCGTGCCTTGCAGGTACGCGGAAACGCCCCACATATTGAGCATATTGTTGATGATGCCGAGCATAAGCGCCCCCACCACCGTCCCCGCCATCGAACCGCTGCCGCCGGACATCGAGGTGCCGCCGATGACCACCGCCGCGATGGCGTCGAGTTCGTAGAGACTGCCGGCATTGGTCGAATTGATCGAGTTCATCCGTCCCCCCAAAAGGAACGCCGAAGTCGCCACGGTCAGGCCGCAGATGACGTAGGTGAGGGTGCGGACCCGCCCGACCTTGACGGCGGCGTAAGCGGCCACTTTCTCGTTCGACCCCACCGCGCAGACATAGCGGCCGAAGCGGGTCCAATTGAGGACGACCCCGAAGATGACCGCCAGCAGCAGGAAGATGATGGATGGAACGGGCACGCCCAGGAAGGATCCGGTGCCGAAACGGGAGAACAGGCTGATGGGGCCGGAGACGCGAAATTCGCCGCCGTCGCCGATATAAAGGGCAAGGGAACGGTACATGCCCATGAAGCCCAGGGTGGCGATGAAGGGAGCGATATTGAAACGGGTTATGAGAAAACCCGAAGCGAGGCCGCCAGCCAGCCCCAGGCCCAAGCCGCAAACCAGGGCGAAAAGGAAACAGGCCGCTTGCGAACCGGGGGCGAGGGCGGCGAAACAGTGGTTCATGGCCAGGATCATCACTCCGCCGAAAAACGCCACCGCGCTGCCGACCGAAAGGTCGATGCCGCCGGCGATAATCACGAAGGTCATCCCCAGGGCGATGATGCCGGTGTAGGAGACCTGCCGGGTGATATTGAGGAGATTGCGGATTTGGAAAAAATGCTCCGACGTCAGGGAGGCAATGACAATCATGGCGGCGAGGGCCAGGTACGGCGCCAGCGCCGCGAGGTTCAGCCGCGAGCGCCGGGGAATCATTGGCTGCCCTCCCCGCCGGGACCGGCGGCGCGGGGCTGCCGGGGTCCGGCACTTTTCAGCCTGGTGGCGTAAAGCATTATTTCCTCCTCGTTGATGGCGTCCCCTTCGAGGATGCCGGTGATTTCGCCTTCGTGCAGGACCGCGACCCGGTGGCAGAGGCCGATCAGCTCCTCGAGTTCGCTGGAGATGAGGATGCAGGCGAGGCCGTCCCGGGCCAGCCGCTGGATGAAGGTGTAGATGTCGGATTTGGCCTTGATGTCGATGCCGCGGGTGGGTTCGTCGAAGATGATGACTTTGGGGGAAGTGTCGAGGCATTTGGCCAGGGACACTTTTTGTTGATTACCCCCCGAGAAAAATTCCAGGTTCGCCGACAAATCGGCGGCGCGGATGGAGAAATCCCCGACATAACCTTCCGACGCCCGGCGGCGCTGGGAATTACTGATAAAACAGCGTCCGACATATTTCCCCAAACTCGACAGGCAGGTGTTTTCGACAATGTCCGCCTTGGTGAGAATCCCCTTCCCCTGCCGGTCCTCCGACAAATAGGCGACCCCCGCCTCGACCGCTTCGAGGGGTTTACCGGAGGAAATGCGTTTGCCGTCCGCTTCAACCAGGCCGCCGTCCCGCCTTAAGAGCCCCATGACCGCCTCGGCCGTTTCGGTGCGACCCGCCCCCATGAGGCCGGCGAGACCGAAGACCTCGCCTTTCCGGACCTCGAAGGAAATGTTCCTGAGGAGACCCTCGACCCTCAGGCCCTCGACCTTGAGCGCGGCTTCCTGCCCCGGCGTCGCTTTGGGGGGGAAGACCTGGGTGAGTTCACGGCCGACCATGCTGGAGGCCATCTGGTGTTCGGTGAGGTTCCTGGTGTCGTCAAGAAGGATGAACTGCCCGTCACGCAGCACCATCACCCGATCGCAAATCGCCTTCACTTCGCGGAGCTTGTGGGAAATGTACATGACCGCCCCGCCCCGGCTCTTCAGTTCGCGGATGATGCCGAAGAGAATCTCCACTTCCGCCTGGTTCAGGACCGTGGTCGGTTCGTCCATGATGATGACTTTGGAGTCGGCGTTGACCAGGGCTTTGGCTATTTCCACCATTTGCCGCTCGGCGGCGGAAAGGGTGTCGAGGCGGGCGGAGGGATTGATGTGGCCGGCGCGGAGATGTTCGAGAAGCGCCTGCGAGCGCTGGCGCATGCTGCGCTTGTCGAGGAGGCCGAAGCGGCCGCAAGGCTCCTGCCCCAGAAACATGTTTTCGAAAACGGTCAGATCCCCGACCAGATTGAACTCCTGGGGAATCAGGGTCACGCCCCGGGCCCGGGCCGCCTGGGGGGCGAACTCCGCGACCTTTTCGGAGCCAATCCAGACCTCGCCGGCGGTCGGGGTGTAGACCCCGCCGATGATTTTCATGAGGGTCGATTTGCCGGCCCCGTTTTCGCCGATGACGCCGAAAACTTCGCCGGGGCACACGTCCACGGATACCGAGTCCAGGACCCGCACCCCGGAGAAGTCTTTCGAAACGTTTCTGACGCTGAGGACCGGACGTTCTTCGGAACCCATGGTTCAGTCTTTCTTCAGGGCTTCGTCGAAAGCCACGTCGGAAGGCGGGTAATCGAATTTGCGCACGAATTCGCAGGCTTCCCTCGCCCCGAATTCCCGGTCCATGCCGCTGTCTTCCCATTCCACCGACATCGGGCCCGCGTACTTCGCCGCGTTCAGTTCCCTGACGATGGGGTCGAATTTGACGTTGCCGTGCCCGGGCGAGACGAAGTTCCAGCCCCGGCGCATGTCGCCGAATTCGATGTGGCTGCCCAAAATCCCGGCCCGGCCGTCCAGGTTCACCTGGGCGTCCTTGACGTGGACGTGGTAAATCCGGCCGGCGAATTCCCGCACGAACAGGGCCGGGTTCACCCCTTGCCAGACCAGGTGGCTGGGGTCGAAATTCAGGCCGAACGTTTCGCGGTAATTGAAGGCTTTCAGGAGTTTTTCGGTCGAGTAGAAGTCGAAGGCGATTTCCGTGGGGTGCACTTCCAGGGCGAACTTGACCCCGCATTGATCGAAGACGTCGAGAATCGGCGTCCACTTCTCGACCACTTCCCTGAAGGCGTCGTCGACCTGCTTCTGGGAGGTCTGGGGGAAGGAATACCAGTAGTTCCAAATGGGGCTCCCGACAAAGCCGGTGACGATCTTGACCCCGAGGTTCTTCGCGGCGCGGGCGGTCGCTTTCACCTCTTCCGCCGCCCATTTCTGCATGTCGGCCGAATTACCCTTCATCGACGCCGGCATGAAGCCGTCGTAACGCGGGTCGTAAAGAGAGGTCACGCACTGTCCCGACAGGTGCGCGCTGATCGCCCAGCAGTCCAGCTTATGCCTGGCGAGAATTTCCCGCCGCCCTTTGGCGTAGCCGGGATCGGCGGCGGCTTTGGCGACTTCGCAGTGATCGCCCCAAGTGGCCAGTTCCAGGCCGTCATAGCCGAAGCCGGCGGCTTTCTGACAGATCGTTTCAAACGGTAAATCGGCCCATTGGCCGGTGAAAAGGGTTACCGGACGCTTTGCCATTTGCTTTCTCCTAATTGACATTTTAACCACAGCGGCACAGAGGACACAGAGAACCACAACTGTAACCACAAAAATTAAGTAATATGCGGTTGCGGTCCTCTGTGCCGCTGTGGTGAATTTCGTTTTCCCAATTAAAAATCGGTCTCTATCCACGCCCCGCCCTTCGCCGCCGACGCCACCGTCGCGTGCACGAATTTCACGCCCCGGGCGCCGTCCAAAACCGACGGATACCAGTCGAACTCGCCCGGTTCCCTGCCCTCGCGCCGGGCCAGAATCGAGGAGACGAAACCGTCGTAAAGATTCGCGAACGCTTCGAACAAGCCTTCGGGATGGCCGGTGGGGAGGTGAGTGTAACGTCCGGCGTGGGGATGCAGATAGCCCTGCCCCCGGGTGAGGACCTGTTCCGTCCCGCCCTTGGGGAAGAACATCAAGCGGTTGGGGTTTTCCTGATGCCATTCCAGGGCGGCCTTGGTGCCGTAAATCCGGATGGACAGACCGTTCTCGCGGCCGACCGCCACCTGGCTCGCCCAAATGCTCCCCTCGATGCCGGCCTTGGTTTTGTACCAGACAAAAGCGTTGTCGTCCAATTTGCGGCCGGGCACGAAAGTGTTCAGCCGGCCGGAGAGGCTGGAAATGGACTGGCCGGTGAGGTAATGCGCCAGACTTTCCGCGTGGGTGCCGATGTCCCCGAGACAGCCGGCGACGCCGCTCTGGGCCGGGTCGGTGCGCCAATCGGCCTGCTTGCTGCCTTTGGCGTCCTCGGACAGCCAGTCCTGGAGATATTCGGCCGCAACCAGGCGGAGTTCCCCCAGATCCCCCCGCTTGACCATTTCCCGGGCCTGCCGGACCAGGGGGTAGCCGAGATAGGTGTAGGTGACCAGGAATTCGAGGTTCTTTTCTTTGGCCAGTTTGGCGAGTTCGTCGGCCTCGGCGGCGGTGAGGCAGAGCGGTTTGTCGCAGGCGACGTGAAAGCCGTTTTGGAGGGCGAGTTTGGCGACGGGATGGTGGGTGCTGTTGGGGGTGACGATGACCACGAAATCGGGTTTGTCCTTGCGGGCGGCCTCGCTTTGCAGCATTTCCGCGTAGCTCCTGTAAACCCTCTCCGGATCGATTCCCCACAATTTTCCCTGGGTCTGGCTCTTCTCGAAAGATTGGGAGAAGCAGCCGCCGACCAGCCTGGCCTGCCCCAGCAAATCGCAGGCGGCCTTGTGCACGGCGCCGATGAACGCGCCGGGACCTCCCCCCACCATCAAGTACTCGAGTTTCGCCCCTCCGGTGTGGCGCTTTGCCTCAACCATCCGACACCTCCCTTCTGCGAAGTAGTGTGAATACACGGAAGTATTGCCAAATCGTCATTCAAGCCGCCGAACGACGATTTTGGAGAATAGGCGTTCGGTATAACTTGTCAGAGCGTGTTGTTAGAGCCTGAATGACGTGTAGAGAAGGTCGACGAAACCGGGTTCGGATATGCGTTACACATAAGGTTATTATGAGAAAATTTTTAGAGGTGCCCAGTAGTGAAAGGCAACAGTGAGACAGTAACTCCACTTCGCTCCGCTGTCAAGTTATTATACGGGCCAAACTTACGATCCCCCTGGTTCAGTCGGCATAGGCCTTGTGATCCGACAGGGTGATCAGCCTCTGGGGGCCGTGGCCACCGCCCAGCGTTCCGCCAGGCGCGTATTGCCCCTGACGGCGCCGGGCGCCCTGCAGCTGGAAGCGGGTCATCATCCGCCGCAATTCACCGGTCTGGCGGGAAAGGGCACGCGCTTCCTCGGCCGTCTGGGTGGCGTAGCGGGAGTTCTGCTGGGTCGAACGGTCAATCTGGGCCAGACTGGAGACAATCTGGTCGATGCTTTTCGATTGCTCCTGGCTGGCGGAGGCGATTTCGCCGTAAAGCTGGGTGGTTTGCTGGGCGTTTTCCAAAATTTCCTTGAAGGCGACGTCGGTGCGGAGGGCGATGGCGGCGCCGTTCTCAACCCGTTTCACCGTATCCGCAACCAGGGTGGCGGTGTCGCGGGCCGCCTTGGCGCTGCGGGAGGCGAGGTTACGCACCTCCTCCGCCACCACCGAGAAACCTTTCCCCTGCCGGCCGGCCCGGGCCGCCTCCACCGCCGCGTTCAGCGCGAGAAGATTGGTCTGGAAGGCGATGTCGTCAATCAGCTTGACGATTTGCGCGATTTGCGCGCTCGAGGTCTGGATTTCGCTCATCGACGCCACCATCTCCTGCACCGCCGCGTAGCCGCGCTCGGCCACCTCGCGGCTGGCGATGGCGAATTCATTGGCGCGGGAGGCGTTTTTGGCGTTCCGGTGGGTTTGCTCCCCGATTTGGGTGGTGTTTGAGGAAATCTCGACCAGGGCGGTCGCCGACTCGATGGAACCGGCAGACAGGGACTCGCTCGCCGCCGAGATTGCCTCGGCCCCCTCGGTCACCTGTTCCACGTGACGGTTGACCCGCACCAGGGCGTCGTGGGTGATGCGCATCATCTCCGACAGCGCCCGGCCCAAGCGGTCCTCGCCGCTCCGGAGCGTCACCGATCCGGAAAAATCCCCCGACGCCATTTCTCCGGCAATCCCCACCTCTTCCCGCTGGGAATGGAGCATGTCGCCGACCGAACGCGCCAAGGCGCCGATTTCGTCGCGGCGCTCGACGTGGGCGTGCATGATGTCCTGATCGATTTCGCCCCGGGCCAGGAGGCCCATTTGCTTGGCGGCGTCCCGGATGGGGCGGGACAGGTAGCGGGTCTCCCGCAGCGCGAACACGATGGAGACCAGGAAGCCGACCAGGGAACAGGCCAGAAACACCAATAGCGCCCGCTCGACATTGGCGATGGAGGTCTTGGTGGCATTGGCCGTTTCCTTTACCCGGGCGTTGACATTGCCCATCTGTTCCTTGAAGTCGTCGAGGCGCTGGGTGGCGCCGGCCATGCCCTCCTTGGCGGCGACGGCGTCGGCGGTGGCGTTTTTGGTGTCGGCGCTGGCGACGCCGGCGGAGTCGCGGGCCGAGTCGCTGATCATGGTCACGACCGCGTCCAGCTTCTGGTTGACGGTGTCGCGGGCGGTCTGGACATCGCCGAAGGCCAGATCGAAAGCGTTCTTGGCGACATCCTCGAACTCGAAGCCGCCCCGCACCCGGCGGCGGAGCATTTCATCGATTTTGTCGAATTCCCCCATCAGCCGCTCGTGGACCGAGGCCCAGGCGGTCCAGGATTCGCGGAATTCCCGCCAGGCGTCGCGTTTTTCCTGACCGAGTTCCGATTCCAGGCCGGCCAGGGCGGCATTGGCCCGGCTGAAGGCGGTGGCGATGGTCACGCGCTGGTGCTGTCGGATGTCCATGTCGTAGAGCTGGCGCATGAGGAGGGTGCGTTCGCCGACCGCGACGGCGGTCAGGGCTTCACGGATGGTGCCGATGGCGATCACGGCGGGGAGATCCACGGAATTCAGGTTGTTGACGCGATTGCTGGTTTCCATCATGGTGGCGACGGTGCTGTCGATGGTGGCGTTGGCTTTGTCGATGCTGGCGCCGGCGTCGGCGAGGGAGACGGTGGCGTTGTCCAAAAGTAGGGACACCTGGTCGAAGGAGTCCCGCGAAGTCGCGAGAGTGCGGCGGGAGTCCCGGAGTCCGTTGTCGCCGACCAGGGCGACCAGGGCGGTCATCAAGGTCAGTACCGAAAAAGCCAAAAACAGGCGCGCCGCCACTCCCCGCCCGACCGAAATGCCGCGACCCGCCGCTGATTCGGCGTCATGGGCCTGCTTATTGTGCATTTTCGAGGTCATGCGCGCTCCAATCAATTATCATTAATCCATGGGCAGTTTACGAAATTGCCGAAGCCCCGGGCAAATTCGGACATGTACCTGAGGGAAAATTTTCATTGGGCGAAACCGCGATCGGCAAAGTCCCTATACCATAGCCGATTTTGGCGCGACATGCAAGAATTACACCATGTTTTCAAGCGATCGCGTAGTAATCATTCCTATGACCGGGATTTACGGGAACCGCAAGGCAAGGTTGATTGCATATTAATACCTGAACTTTTGCAAAGTGGCGATTAAACCGCCAATCGCCACTTTGCAAAAATCGTTTTTGCTCGAATTTCAAGGGTTTTTGATTTTACAAAATCGCCATTCGGCGGTTTGAATGGTGATTTTGCAAAAGTCCAGTTAATACGGCTTAATGCGGCGAGTTTGAGGCCAGGCATCGGGTCGGAGACCGGGGATCCCGGCTTGCGATAGCACGGAACATGGGTTATACTATATTAATTATGGACTTTTGCAAAATCACCATTCAAACCGCCGATCGGCGATTATGTAAAATCAAAAACCCCGGAAAGTTAGGCGAAAACAGTTTTTGCAAAGTGACGATTGGCGGTAAAATCGTCACTTGCAAAACTTCAGTCGATTATTTCGAAAGGATGCTTGAACATAGACTGGGAGGACAGACATGCAAAATTATTTACGCGTATTCTTGCTTTTCTGCGTTGTCGGCATAACCGCCGGCGCGGCCCGTTGCGGCGAGGCGGCCGGCTTGCCGGAGGGGGAAAAATTGGGCTGGCCCGACACCCTGCACATCCTGACCGGCCCCAAAGGCGGGCAATGGGACGCCTTGGGCGCGGGTTTGGAAAAGCTCCTCCGCGAGTCCGGCATCAAGGCCTGGAAGGAAGTCGGCGGCGGGGTCGACAATTTGCGCCTGGTGGGCGAAGGGAAGGCCGACGTCGGCTTCACCCTTTATTCATTCATGGGCGCGGCCGGCGCCGGCGAAAAGGAATTGCCGGAAGTGAACCTCGACAACGCCGTTCTCTTGGCCAATCTCTATCCTCAGGTGCTTTACCTCATCGTCAGAAAGGACGTGGCGGTCAAGCACAATCTGAAAACCCTGGGCGACCTGCTGAAAATCACCGGCGAAATCCGCTTCTCGACCCTGCCGAAGGGGACCGGATCCGAGTTCATCTTCAACATGCTGCTGAAAAGCGCCTATCGCACCAGCTACAATCAACTGAAGGAACAGGGCTGGCAAATCGCCTTCAACAGCTACGCCGAAATCACCCGCCAGTTCCTCGCCGAAGAACTCGACGTCTGCGCCTACACCGCCGGCCCCGGCACCTACCTCATACCAGCCCTGGAAGAGAAAAAACTGGACGCCATTCTCCTGCCGGTGGACGAGGCTATGCTCGACCTCATGACCCACCAATTCATGACCATCACCTACGTCATCGAAAAAGGAGACTATAAAAGCGTGTCGGAAGACGTCCTGACCCTCGGCGACTACAGCTCGCTGGTAGTGCAAAGCATCATACCGGAAGACCTGGTCTTCCGCATCAACGAGATCCTCTGGACCCACAAGGACGACCTGGCGAAAATTTCCCAGGACATCCAGCACCTCTCGCCCCGCTTCGCCGTGGCGGGCCAAAGCAAGGTTCACCCGGGATCCCTGAAGTTCTGGAAGGACAAGGTGCCGCCGAAGAAGTAGGATCAGGTGGAACGCGTGAAGGGCAGCTCTATAAATGCTATTTTTAGAGGTGCCCTGAAGTAATCGACCTTGCCGCCGGCGGGCGGGGCGGAAATTATTATGGGTCAATTTGTTGACAATTTTGCGGTTCGGGCGTAAAATGAAAAAGTAGGTGTATTTCCCTCCACATGCACCATGCCGGGCTGTTAAACACAATGCCGTTTTTTCGATTCCCCCTTGGCTACTGTAACGCATCAGCCAGCCGTTTCGGGCGCGAGAATTGAAAGGGCAACGCCAGTGACCGACAAAGAACGCATCATCCAGGAATTCGTTCCCGGCAAGCAAGTCACCCTGGCGCACCTGATCGCCCACCCCACGGTGGAGCTGGCCAAGAAAATCGGCGTCCCCGAAGCCGAAGCCATCGGCATCATGACCCTCACCCCTGGTGAAACCGCCATGATCGCCGGCGACATCGCCACCAAGGCGGCGGATATCCAAATCGGCTTTCTGGACCGCTTCTCCGGAGCCCTGGTCATCTATGGTTCGGTCGGATCGGTCGAAGAGTCCCTGAACAAGATTGTTTTCACCCTGCAAACCCTGCTCGGTTATACGCCGTGCGCGATAACGCGTACCTAGACGAAACGTACCAAATAATATGGCGGAAAAACCCCGATTCATGCTGGTCGGCCCCATCGAGGCGGGCAAATCCACCTTGTTCAACCTGCTGTTCGGCCGTGACGATGAAGTGCGTAAAACCCAGGCGCTGGAATTCGAGGCCGGGGGCATCGACACCCCGGGCGAATTCTTCAGCCATCCCCGGCTCTTCAACGCCCTGATCAACACCTCCTCGGATGTCGACACCCTGGTATACGTCCATCCCTGCGACGAGCCGGAATTCCGGCTCCCGCCGGGCCTCCTGAATGTCTATGCCGGCAAGCGGCTGGTCGGGGTGGTCAGTAAAACCGACCGGGCGGAAGGCGATCCGGACGGGACGGAGCGACTGCTCCGCAACAACGGCTTCGACGGACCGATTTTCCGCGTCTCGGCCAAGGATCCCGATAGTGTCCTCCCTTTACGGAGCTATCTATTGGCGCATCATGAGAGGTGTTAGGGTCTATCATAGGAGCGTATCATCATGAAACGTCTGATAACCGCGTCAATTGTAAGGCGTGAGCGCCAAGCGGGCAACCAACGTTTGGAATACAATCCGCCCGACTGCATCATCACCCCCGAAGCGCGCACGGTGGCGGAAGAGGTTGGACTGGAATTGATTGACACTTCCGCCCCGGCCCGTGCGGCCAAACCCAATCCCCCCCCAAAACCCTCCGCATCCGCGCCAGCGCCCGCCACTCCGGCTTCTCCCGTCAACCCGGCCCCGACCGAAAAGGAACTAGCCTTCATCCGGGCGGCTATCATGGCCCAATTGCCGGCGGGAAGCGTCTCCGAGAACGTCGTGGAACAGTTGGTGCGTAAGGCCGTCAAGGAACAGGCGGCGGGCGGCGGCGCATGCTGTTGCGGCGATGGCGGCAAGTCGGGGATTAAGGGAGTCGCCGGCAAAAGCGTCAAAATGGGCATTTTCGAAGGCGCGGGCAAGGAAAACCGGGTCGGCATAGTGGACGTGATAACGGACGCCGACGGCAGTTCCATGGGGGCCGGGTTCATGGCCTGGGAAAAATGCTTCTTCCCCTGGACCCTGACCTACGACGAAATCGACTACGTGATCGAAGGCGAACTGCACATCCGCTGTAACGGCGAGACCACTGTCGGCAAAGCCGGGGACGTCATCTTCATTCCGAAAAATTCCAGTATCGAGTTTGGCACTCCCACCAAGGTGAAATTCCTTTATGTAGCCTATCCCGCCAATTGGGCCAACGCCTAGGGGAGCCGTTTATGGGCACGTACATTACGGAAACCTGGTTGCGGGAACGCTATGGCCTGGAACACGACGAGGAGATTCAGCTTCCCGTCGGGTCACGCCTGACCCCGGCGGCGGAGGGGCTCCTTTCCGAGCGGCGCATCGTGGTCAAGTACACCGATGCGGAAGGGCGTGTGGTCGAGGACCATCCCGGCGAGGATGTTTCGCAAGTCAGCGGTGCAAGCGGTGATACAGGCAAAAAACGCATCAATCCCCTGACCGGCAGCAGCGAACGCTACGACGCCCGCTGTCAGTTGTGCCGGCAAATCGTTGGCGACAAACCCGACACCATGACCCACCTCAACCGGGACACCCTGGTGGCGAAGAACGACCTCCGCCTGAAGCTCCGCGGCAAACTTGACACCGCCATCGCCCAAGCGGTCCTCCTGCAGGAGCGGTTCGACCCCGAAGGCCGCTTCGCTACCCTGGCCGGCTGGCTGGGGGAAGTGCGTTCGGCCCTGGGCAACGTTCTCAAGGCGGAAGTGACCGGCGAGCCCCTCGCCCCCATTTCCATGGGCGGCATGGACGCCGGGGCGATTCACGCGGTGTCGCATAATCCCTTGAAATACCTTGGCCACGACCACCTGTTGCCGGAACTGGGAATCGGGAAACGGGTCGCCAGCCTCAATCTCCTCCGCGCCATGATTCGCGAGGCCGAATTGGCCGCCGCCGACGTTTATATAGCCCGCGACTACACCGTGACCCGGCCGGACATCATGGAAGGTTTGAACCGGCTGTCCAGCGCCGCTTACGTGCTGATGCTGCTCACTTACCTGGCGGAACAGGGCAAGGCTATTCCGACCGGACGGATAAAACCCTAACGGAAAGTCATAGGCATGAATTTGCTTGAGAGCGCCGCCGCCTGGGCCAAAGCGCACCCGGCCAGAATCGTTTTCCCCGACAGTCTGGACCGCCGTTCGGTCGAGGCCGCTTTGCGAGTGGCGGCGGAAGGTTTCGGCACGCCGATTCTTTTGGCGAATCCTTTCGCCATGCGGAATTTCTGCCTGGAAAACCGTCTCCGGCTGGGCGGGGTGACGTTGATCGATCCGGCGAATTCGCCCCTGCTGGAGCGTTTCGTCGCCAAACGCCGGCAAGCGAAGCCCGAGTTGTCCGAGGACGACGCCCGCCAGCAGCTTCTGGACCCCCTGTACTTCGGCGCCATGCTGCTGGTCGAGAACGAGGCCGATTATTGCATCGGCGGGAACGTCTCCGCCACCTCGTCGGTGCTGCGGGCGGCCTTGCGGATAATCGGCCTGTCCGAAGGCAACAAGACCTTGTCCTCGATATTTTTCATGATTCCGCCGGACGGCGCCGGCAAGGTGCTGGGGTTCTCGGACTGCGGGGTGGTGCCGGAGCCGACGCCGGAGCAGCTGGCTGACATCGCGCTGGCCGCCGCCGCCAGTTTTCAGAATGTCACCGGTGAGACGCCCCGGGTCGCCATGTTGTCCTTTTCCACCAAGGGGAGCGCTAAACATCCGGCGGTGGAGGCGGTAGAAACCGCCACGGAACTGGTAAAAAAGCGCGCCCCCCAGTTGCTGGTCGACGGCGAACTGCAGTTCGACGCCGCCATCGTCCCGGGGGTCGCGAAGCAGAAGGCGCCGGGCAGTCCATTGGGGGGCGAGGCGAATGTGTTTGTCTTCCCCAATCTGGCCGCCGGCAACATCGGCTACAAGATTGCCCAGCGTTTGGGCGGCTACACCGCCCTCGGCCCGATGATTCAGGGCTTGAAGCGTCCGATGCACGATTTGTCGCGGGGGGCGACGGCGGACGACATGGTGGAGGCGGCGCTATTGGCGATGAAAATGGCGCCGCTGGGGAAGTGATGAGCAGCGTTTTAGGCAGCAGTTGTGCTGTGGTATTTATAGAGTAAATACCCGGACCCTTTTCAACCACA
>JAVBRG010000177.1:0-14478 GCA_031548195.1 Planctomycetota bacterium
CGGGGCCGCCAAGCGGATTTTGAAATCAGAGGGGGGCGTGGGGGGCTTGCCCCCCAGAACGGTCAATTCACCTCCAGAGAAAATCCTGAAGTAATTCTACTACGCGACTGTTGTGGGAACCGCCTCCACAACAGCCGTGTGATCAAAAGGTTGCATGGTAAAGGGAATTGCGAGTGGTTTTTCGCCACCGCCCCTTGAGTAGCCGATAACCCTAACTTCATGCGGCATTTGCGGATGCGGTTCCCGCAAATGTCGCGTTGTAGAGGTAATGCTAAACCTATGCTATAATTAAGTGATTATCCCGGAATACTTCAGGAATTCCTCTAACCCCCAAGCGAAAGACCGTACCTGCCATGAAAATCCGTTACGCCACCGTTGCTGACATCTGACAGGACGATACACATCCTCACAATTCCAATACGTGTTCGGTATAAAATGGGACGGGAATGCCCGGCATTCCCGTCCCGTTGCGTATAGCGGAAAATGTCGCCTGTCACCGGCTTTGATCAACCCGCCTTCTTGGCGTCGGCCGGCTTGGCGTTGTCCTTGTCTTTCTGGGCGTCGGGGGCTTCTCCGTGTTTATGGAGTTCCCACTGGGTCTCGCCGTCCTCGACCTTCTTGATGATGCCGAACACCGGTATTTCCGCGCTGGACCACCATTCGGTGCTGCCGGAGTCATCCGGCGTTTCGCCGTAACGGAGGATTTCCACCACGCTCACCGGAATGAGTTTGCCGTTCAGGTGGATTGTTTCATCCCGCAGCGCGACCACGGTTCCGGGTTTGTTCGGCGTTTCCGGCACGATGAAGGGGTCGCCGGCCTTGTGGGTGATTTTCTTGGTATTGATCACTTCGCCGTCGTAAATGTTGTCCACGGTGATTTCCACCATCGCGTCGGGACCTTCGCCGAAGCGTTTTGAGACGGTGAATTTCTGGATGTAGCCGTTCGGTAGGCGATAGCTGACCCATTCGCCCGGGGTCGCGAAGGAAATCCGGTTGGGGACGGTGTCCATGGCGGCGGCATACCCCATGCCGGCCAGCAGGATGAACGTCAGGATGAACGCGGCTTTCTTCATTATAGTCGTCCTTTCGTTGCGTAAAATGGTTGCTGAACAAAAAGGCCCCAAAAAACGGGACGCTCCCGAAAGCCCGATTGGCATAATCAGGCTCGGGAGCAGGTCGGATATCAGTTTTTGTTGAAGCCGAAAGTAAAGCCCCAGCCATCGTTATGGCGCGGAGGGGGCGGGGGCGGGGGACGGCGGACGACCGGAACCGGGGCCGGGGTAATCACCACCGGGGGGCGATTGATAATCACCGGCGGGGGCGGGGGCGGGGGACGGCGGCGTATCACCACCGGCTGGGGCGCAACCACCACCGGCGTGGGTTGGGCGACGACCACCGGCGGGGCGTAATTGTCGAAAATCACTTCGTTTCTGACCCTGTCCCCATCGTTCACCACCGCCATCAGGCCGGTGTTCCCGACATAGCCGAAGGGTTCCAGCGATACCGTGGTGGTGCGGCCTTCGCGCACGCGTACTTTGAGGCGGTCGTCCGAATTGCCGTACAGGCGGTAATTATCCTTCTCCACCGCGATGGTGATGCTGCCGGCGGAGGGGATGACGATACCGCCGGAGTAGTTCTGGCCATAAGCGCCTTTGGTGAGGAAGAGGCGTTCCTTGCCGAGGGTGAGGGTGTAGTCCTGCCAATCGCGGTTCGAGATGGTGAGCCAGCCTTGATGCCTGGCGAGGGGCGGCGGCGGCAGGGTGCGTCCCACCGGCGCCAGGCGTACTTCAGCCTGAATGGCGTGCGCAATGGCGGGGACGGCCATGACTAGTGCCATGGCCACGACGCCGATGGCCAGCAGTCCTTTCTTCATGCGGATTCTCCTTTTTTCCTTCAATAATGCGGATTCAAAAACCAGCGGGCGTCCGAAAACGCCCTGACCAAAACAAATTTTCTTTAAGCGTATTGTATTTTATTCCCTCGAAAATTGCATCAGCCATTTCCTGATTAAGGGGGTGTAAATTCCTGAATCGGCGCCGGACTCCGGCTGTCTGTAGGAAAAGTTTGTGAAAAATTAGTTGACTGTTAAAGAACGCATGGTATAATTCGATATATGACGAAATGAAATAATGAATGCGGCGCATCTTTCGGAGATTCCGCCCATGTTCGACACCATCACCATCATCAAAGCTTTGGCGGATGAAAATCGCCTGCGGATTATCATGGCCCTGAGGGGCAAGGAACTATGCGTCTGTACCCTTACGGAGCTCCTGGACCTCTCGCCCTCGACCACTTCGAAACATTTGTCGATTCTCAAGCAGGCTCGGCTTATCGAAAGTGTCAAGGACGGCAAATTCGTCTATTACCGGCTGGTCGGGGAGGATTCGCCGCATTTTCACCTCGCCGGGCCGGCCCTGGCCTGGTTGATCGGTGCCCTGGCGGAGACGAACCAGATAAACACCGATCGGAAGCTGTTGCAGGAAATCATCGCCAAAGGCATCGAAGCCGCGCCCGAAGCGGTGGCGGCCAGCCACGACCACAAGCTTTACCGGCATGTGCCGGGGATTCACGCCATAGGGAAGTTTTCCTGAATTGGCAACACATCGGTTCCTTGCCCAGGAGTCAGTCATGCCGGAAACCTCTTCCATTTTCGATTCCGCTCTCGCGCCGCAAGCGGTCGCCGTTACGGCGTCCGAGCAAAAACCGGAATCCCACCCTGCCCACCCCGACTCCTGCTGCGGTCACCATTCCGAAAAGGAGGCCGCCTGCGCCTGTCACGCCCCCATAAAAGTGATCCAGGATGCAGCCTGCCCCGACGACGTGGCGGGTTTCTCCTGGACCTACCGGGTCATCATCCCGGGTTTGATTTTTCTTGCCGGCCTGCTCGGAAAAAACTGGCTGAATGATCATTACGGTCACGCGCCTTTTTACGCTTTCATGCTCTCCGCCTATTTCCTTTGCGGTCTGCCGGTTCTGAAGGAGGCCCTGCAGTCCGTCCGGAGAGGCGAATTCTTCAATGAATTCACCCTGATGAGCCTCGCCACCCTGGTCGCCATCGGCATCGGCGAAATGGCCGAAGCGGTGGGGGTGATGCTTTTCTACTCCATCGGCGAAGCGGTGCAG
This sequence comes from Planctomycetota bacterium, assembly GCA_031548195.1. GTDB lineage: Bacteria > Planctomycetota > SZUA-567 > SZUA-567 > SZUA-567 > JAJBSZ01. Next base: position 3,124 of record JAVBRG010000177.1, read on the forward strand.
GATTTGGCTAGCGGCAAGTCCCGGCGTTCCATCCGCTCCCTGCTGGCTTCCAAACCCCAGACCGCCACGGTGAGAAAAGGCGGTGAAATCTGCCAGATGCCGCCGGAGGAGGTTCCGGTCGGTTCGACCGTCCTGGTTAAACCGGGCGACAAGGTGCCCCTGGACGGCGAGATTATTTCCGGCAGCGCCAATCTGGACATGTCCTCCCTCACCGGCGAATCGGTACCGGTAAAGGTCGCCGCCGGAGGCAAGGCTTATTCCGGGGCGATTTGCCTGGACGGCGACCTGGTCCTGAAAACCACCGCCGTCGCCGCCGATTCGATGATCGGAAAAATCCTGTCCATGGTCGAGCATGCCGTCGGCATGAAATCGAAAACCGAACGCTTCATCACCACTTTCGCGCGTTATTACACTCCGGCGGTGGTTGCCGCCGCCGCCCTGGTCATGCTGGTTCCGCCGCTGTTTTTCGCCCGGGAATGGGACGTGTGGATTTACCGGGGGCTGGTCCTGCTGGTGGTGTCGTGCCCCTGCGCCCTTCTGTTGTCGGTGCCGCTGGCGTTCTTCGCCGGCATAGGCATGGCTTCGCGGCACGGCATGCTGGTCAAGGGAGGGCAGGTCTTCGACGCCCTGGCGAAAGTGAGGACGGTAATTTTCGACAAAACCGGCACTCTCACCGAAGGTAAGCTGTCCCTGTCCCATATCGAGCCGGCGCCGGGCGTCGACCCCGAGGTGGTGCTGCGTCACGCCGCCATGGCCGAGACCCGTTCGAACCATCCCCTGGCCAAGGCGATTGTGGCGGCGGCGGGGGAGGGGGGGAAATTTCAGGACGGGGTCGAAATTCGCGACGTGGCGGGAAAGGGGATTGTGGCGACGGCGAAGAGCGGGGAGATTCTGGTGGGGAATGCGAAGCTGCTTCGCGATCACCAGGTGTCTTTCGAGGAGACGTCCCGTAATGATGTGGCGGTTTATGTGGCTTTGAACGGCCAGTATCAGGGCTGTCTCACTTTTGCGGATCAATTGAAAAAGGACAGTATTAAAGCGCTCCACGAGCTCAAGGACAAATTCGCGGCGCGCTTGTTCATGCTTACCGGGGACCGCAAGGAAACGGCGGCGGCGGTGGCGGAGCAGGCGGGGATTGACGGCTTCAAGGCGGATTTGCTGCCGGACGAGAAAGTGTCGGCGTTCCGTGAAATCGCCCCGAACGGCGACGCGGTTTTTGTCGGGGACGGGGTGAATGATGCGCCGGTCCTGGCGGTGTCGGGGGTGGGGGTGGCGATGGGCGCTTTGGGTTCGGCGGCGGCGGTGGAGGCGGCGGATGCGGTGATTCTGGACGATTCGCCGGCGCATTTGCCGGCCCTGTTCAGAATTGCCGGCAGGACCCGCCGGGTGGCGGGCGAGAACATTGTCCTGGCCTTGACCGTGAAGACCGTGGTGATGATTCTGGGAGTCCTGGGCATAAGCGGGATGTGGTCGGCGGTGTTTGCCGATGTGGGGGTGGCGCTATTGGCGGTGGCGAATTCGCTTCGGTTGACGCGGGAGTGAGGGGAGCGCTCCATTTCACGCCCCGACCGGCTCCATGATTTTAATTTTTCCGGCTATTTTTTGGTCGCGTTTTTCCAGATAGGCTTTGCTCAGGTCGTGAAGCAACTGGGCGTTAAGCCACATTTGGGGAGTGGTGCCTAGAGCCGCCGCCCATTTGAACGCCATGTCCAAAGTCAAACTGCGCCGTCCGACGACGATGGCGGAAATAACGCAAGGATCGACTCCGATATGGCGGGCGAAGGCGGATTGGCTTATTCCCATGGGTTCGAGAAAACCTTCAACCAACATTTCGCCGGCAGTGGGCAAAGGGGTTTTCATGTTTTTGTAATCAGGTTCCAGTTTGTTCATGCGGTGCTCCCTGCTCAATGCTTGTAGTCGCAAAACCGGACCTCTTCGGCACCGGAATCGGACCAACGAAATACTATCCGGTATTGCTGATTCACCCGAATGCTGAATAATCCAGGCACCGATTTGATTGCTTCCAGATTGTTTGAAGGCGGTACGCGGAGTTCCGGTAAAGACGTTGCAATCGCTATCTGGTTGAGTCGGATTCTGATTTTCCGAATCTGGTCAAGGGAATATCCCTTCGGTCTTCCACCCTCATATATGGTTTTGGTGACCTTGTCCCCGAATGTCTTTATCATCCCCTTCTCCATGGTTACATTTACTATATATCCCTTTGCCATATACTTCAAGCATTAACAGCGGCATGCCGTCAAACCAGGATCGGAATAGCTGCAGCCTTCCCCCCCAAGCGGCCGATAACAAAGGATTGGCGTACCCTTAACCAATCACCACGGCCGCAATCGGGAGCCCCACCGCATGTCCGATAATATCCTACTCCTCGGCCACGAAAGAAAATACGGCCTGGAACTGGTCAATCTCCTCATGGACATGGGCTACCGCCCGATAGCCCAGGCCTGGGAAAATTTCACGCCCCGATCCTTCGGGCGGCCGCGGCCGGCGCTGCTCATCGCCGACCTCGACACCCCTTCCGCCCCGACCATGCGGGAATTGTCGCCCCTGATCCGGAAGGTTTGGGGAAAGGACTTTCCCATTCTGGCGGTGTCCCGCTCGGGGAAATGCGCCGAGGTCGAAGCCCTGCTCGAAGCCGGCGCCAGCGACTTTATGAAAAAAGGTTCGCCCCGGCCCCTCGCCGAAAAGAAAATCGCCCGTTGCCTCGAAGGCGAAAATGCATTCACCCTTGACCACCGCGTCGAAGACATTCCCCCGGCCCTGGCAAGCCTGTTTCTCGACAATCCCCGCCTGGTGCGCCTCCGCGACCTCGCCGACCTCCACGCCGGCGCCACTCCCCGGCGGCCCTGGTCCCGCCGCCACGCTCCGCCGGACAAGGAATGGCGGCCCGTGGCCACCGCCGCCATCATCGGCCGCTTTCAAGTGGGAAAGCCGGTGGAATATCTCCTGTGGAATCGCCTTCACCTGTTCCGCATGCCGGCGCCGGCCGAATATGCCGTGCCGGAAAAAGTTTTGCTTCCGCGTTACGGCCCGCCGCTTCTGGCCGCCGTGGACCGGAGCCGTTTGCCGGCCGGCGCCGATGTTTACGCCCTGGTACCCCGCGACGGAGTGAGTGCCGGGTATATCGCCTGTCTCCTGAACAGCCGTCTGGTGGATTTCTACTGCAATCGGCTCGCCTCCAGTCCGGACGGACGGCTCCGGGCGGAAATGATCCGCGACCTTCCCGTTCCCAAACCCGATCCGCGCAGTGCCGGCGAATTCGTGCGGATTGGCTCGATGCTGACCCACTTCGGGCCCAGTCCGGAAAGCTGGATTGACCGGCAAAACCGGGAGGAATGCGGCCAGCGTTTGGAAGATCTGGCGGCGGAGGCTTACGGCGCCGGCCGCGAAGCGCGGGAAGGGCTCAGGGCTTTACATTTTTAATGACCCCGCCCCCGGGCTTTTCCACTTTCTTCGGCATACGAAAAAAAATGCTTGTGTTTTCCCGGTAATTCCATTTGATATACCTGATCGAGAATGAATGGGTCGGTTTTCGTTTTTCTTTCGCGAACCCGGGACATGAGGCGGCCTCGCTGAAAACGGGGGAGCGGATACATTTAAATGGCGGCGGAATAGTGCCCCGCGGCGCATCCGCCAGTTAAGAAAACACAACGAGAAAAGGGTTAGACATGAGCATGAGCCGCGACGAAATCAAGGAAAAGATCATTGACATCACCTGCGACCAACTGCAAGTCAGCCGTGACCAGGTTAAGGACGACTCGGCCTTTGTCGAAGATCTCGGCGCCGACTCCCTTGACATCGCCGAATTGATTATGGAATTCGAGGACGAATTCGACCTGGAAATTCCCGAGGACGAACAGAGCATCCGCACCATCAACGCGGCGGTGGATTTTGTCGCCGGCAAAATCAATAAATAAGCGGCTGAACTTTTGTCAAACGGCGGATGAACCGCGCGAACGCCGCTTGATGAAAATCGCTTTCCCCCGTAATGCCGGGGTTGGTGTTTATCCCGTGCGCCATTCGGCGGTTTGCATGGCGCACGGGAAAGCTTCTGCAAAACTCGAGAAAGGACACCCTAAGATGCCCGACGCCCGCAAGCGCCGAGTCGTCATTACCGGAATGGGTTGTGTCACCCCTGTCGGCAACGATCTGGAAACCGCCTGGAAAAACATTCTGGACGGCGTTTCCGGAGTCGGTGAAATCACCCTTCTAGACCACTCGCTCTTTGCCGTTCATTTCGCCCACGAGGTCAAGAACTACGACCCGACCCGGTGGATGGACGCCAAGGAAACGAAACACACCGACCGCTTCGTCCACATGGCCATGGGCGCTTCGAAAATGGCGGCGAAAATGGCCGGACTGGAACCCGGGACTTTTGTCCCCGAGCGCGCCGGCGTCGTCTACGCCTCGGGTATCGGCGGCATCCGTTCCATCGAAGAGCAGTATGAACGGTACAAACAAAAGGGACCGAAGCGAATCAGCCCCTTCACCATTCCCCTCCTGATGATTAACGACGCGCCGGGTCAGCTTGCCATCGACTTGCACCTGAAGGGTCCGAACTACTCCACCGTCACCGCTTGCGCCAGTTCCACCCATGCCATCGGCCTGGCGCTCCGGCACATTCAATGGGGTGAAGCCGACGTGATGTTGACCGGCGGCTCCGAAGCGGGCATTTCCATTCTCGGTCTCGGGGCGTTCATCAACATGGGTGCGTTGTCGACCCGTAACGACGATCCGAAAACCGCCTCCCGACCCTTCGACAAGGATCGGGACGGCTTCGTCCTGGGGGAGGGCGCGGCGACCCTGGTCCTGGAGGAAGCGGAGCACGCCAAAAAACGCGGCGCGAAAATCATCGCCGAAATTCTCGGTTACGGTTTCTCCGACGACGCCTATCACATCACCGCCCCCGACCCCAGCGGCGACGGCGCGGTGCGTTCCCTTTCCATCGCGATTGAAAACTCCGGTCTGAAGCCCGAGGACATCGACTACATCAATGCCCACGGGACCTCGACCCCCTTCAACGATCGCACCGAAGCCCAGGCCATCCGTAAAGTTTTCGGCAGCCACCTGCCGAACCTGGCGGTGAGTTCGACCAAAGGCCACACCGGGCATCTCTTGGGCGCCGCCGGCGCGGTCGAGGCGGTTTTCTCCGCCATGGCCATCACCCAGGGGGTGGTGCCGCCGACCATCAATTTCCACACCCCCGACCCCGAGTGCGACATCGACATCACCCCCAATCAGCCGAAAAAGAAGGACATCCGCTACATCCTTTCGAACAATCTCGGTTTCGGCGGCCACAACGCGACCTTGTGCCTGGGCCGGTACGACGGGTGATTTTCACATTTAACCGCAGGAGCTTCCATGGCAATGATAGATTACTTCCTCACCGAAGAACAGCAGATGATGGTGGACACCGCCCGGGAAATCGGCGAAAAGAAAATCGTCCCCGTGCGCGCCAAATACGATGAGGAACAGACTTTCCCAACCGACGTTTTCAAGGCCATCGCCGACGCCGATTTGACCGGCGTCTACATCCCCGACGAATACGGCGGTTGCGCCGGCGAGACCGGCATCATGAACATGTGCCTGGTGACGGAAGAGCTGTCCCGCTGGTGCGGCGGCATTTCCCTGTCCTTCGCCGCGACCGCCCTCGGGACCCTCCCCATCATGATTTCCGGCGACGACGAACAGAAGAAGCGCTGGCTGACCCGTATCGCCGCCGGCACCCTGGCCGCCTTCGGCATCACCGAGTCCGACGCCGGCTCCGACGCCGCCTCGATGCGCACCACGGCGGTGAAGGACGGCGACGACTACATCCTGAACGGTTCGAAGCTGTTCATTTCGAACGGCGGTGAAGCTGACATCTATTCGGTCTTTGCCATGACCGACCGGAAAAAAGGCGCGCGGGGCTGCTCCTGTTTTGTATTGGAAAAGGGCATGCCCGGCTTCACCTTCGGCAAGAAAGAGGACAAGATGGGCATCCGCGCCTCCTGCACGCGGGAGCTGATCTTCCAGGACTGCCGGGTTCCGGCCGCGAACCGTCTCGGCCGCGAGGGGACCGGTTTCATGACCGCCATGAAGACTTTCGACAATTCCCGGCCCGGGGTCGGTTCCCAGGCTTTGGGGATTGCCCAGGGCGCCCTGGATTTGGCGGTCGATTACGCCCGGCAGCGGAAACAATTCGGCCGGCCGATTATCGCCAATCAGGGCCTCCAGTGGATGCTGGCGGACATGGCCATGCAAATCGAGGCCGCCCGCGCTCTCGTATACGCTACCGCCCGCTGGATTGACTCCGGCGCCAAGCGTCCGACCGGGGCTTCGGCGATGTCGAAGTGTTTCGCGTCGGATACGGCGATGAAGGTGACGATTGACGCGATCCAGGTTTTTGGCGGCGTCGGCTATACCAAGGAATACCCGATTGAGAAGTACGCCCGGGACGCCAAAATCACCCAGATTTACGAGGGCACGAACCAGATTCAACGGGATGAAATCGCCCTGGCCCTCATCAAGGAGGCGGCGAAGGGTTAATTGCGTTGCGGCGGGGATTAACGCTTTACCGCGCGGTTTTTCCCCCTATAATGGTCTTTCGCATTATTACCGATTGGGGCGGCCTACAGGCCGTCCCAATCGTTCTTCATACCGAACGAATCGATAAAAAAGGATTGAACCGAAGTTTTGCATATATTCCAGCCGAGGAGTAAAACCGTGAACATCGTCGTCTGCATCAAACAAGTGCCGGAAACGACCGAAGTGCGGATCGATCCGGTCACCAACACCCTGGTCCGTCAGGGCGTCGCCTCCATCATCAATCCCTTCGACGCCTATGCGATTGAGGAAGGGGTGCGTATTCGCGAACGCCTCGGGGGCGGCAAGGTCACCGTCGTCACCATGGGGCCGCCCCAGGCCGAATCGGCTTTGCGCGAAGCCATTTCCCTCGGGGCCGACGATGTGGTTCTCGTCTGCGGCCGCGCCTTCGCCGGCGGGGACACCTGGGCCACCAGCCTCACTTTGGCCCTCGCCATGAAAAAAATCGAACCCGACGTGGTCCTCTGCGGCAAACAGGCCATCGACGGCGACACCGCCCAGGTCGGCCCCGGCATCTCCTGCCACCTTGATTGGCCGCAGGCCTGCTACGTCTCGAAAATACGTGAAATCGGTAAAGGCCGCGCCGTCGTCGAGTGCCTGATGGAAACGGGGAAGGAAGTTTTGGAGGTGCAGCTTCCGGCCGTCCTCACCGTGGTCAAGGAAATCAACGAGCCGCGCCTGCCGTCCCTCAAGGGGAAAATGAAGGCGAAGAAGGCGACCATCACCACCTGGTCGGAAGCGGACATCGGCGCCGACCCCGAGAAAGTGGGCCTCAAGGGCTCTCCCACCGCCGTCAACCGCACCTTCTCGCCGCCGCGACGCGGGGGCGGCGAAATCATCCAGGCCGAAACGGCGGCGGAGGCGGCGAAAATTCTGGTCGGAAAAATCAAGGAAATGCAGATTTGCTGAAAGAGGATCGAACATGTCCGAAAACGCTCTCATCATCAATCCGGAAAAATGCGTGGGCTGCCAGGCCTGCATCAAGGCCTGCCCCTTCAATGCCCTGGCCATGCAGGGGAAATTGGCGGTGGTGAATGACGCCTGCACCTTCTGCGGCGCCTGCCTCCCCAGTTGCAAATTCGGCGCCATCACCATGACCAAAGCCGAGAAAAAGGCCGCCATAAACATCGAGGACTATCAAGGCGTCTGGGTCTTCGGCGAACAAATCGACGGGGTAATCCAAGGGGTCGTCCACGAACTCATCGGCAAAGGCCGCGAACTCGCCGACAATCTCGGCGTCCCCCTGACCGTCCTGGTCCTCGGCCACCAGATGGACGAAGCGGCCCGGGAACTTCTCCTGTATCCGGTCGACCACGTCATTCAGGTGGACGATCCGGAGTTGAAGCATTACGCCAGCGAGCCCTACGCCCGGGTCGTCGCCGACCTCATCGCCAAGAAGAAGCCGGAGATTTTCCTGGCCGGCGCCACCGCCATCGGCCGCTCCTTCCTGGCCCGCGTGGCGGTCGAGGTCCATACCGGTCTGACCGCCGACTGCACCGGCCTCGACATCACCCCCGAGCGCCTGCTCCTTCAGACCCGTCCCGCCTTCGGCGGCAACATCATGGCCAGCATTCTCTGCGCCAAACACCGTCCGCAGATGTCCACCGTCCGCCACAAAGTCATGAAAGCGGCGGAGAAAACCGGCGGCCGGGGCGGCAAGGTCGAAAAATTGAACGCCGACGGCAAGCTTCTCCTCTCCCGCACCAGGCGCCTGGATTGGTTGCCGGAAATCACCTCCACCGTCAATCTGGTCGACGCCGACATCATCGTCTCCGGCGGCCGCGGCCTCCAGAAGCCGGAGAACTTCGTTCTCGTCGAAAAACTGGCGAAGCTCCTCGGCGGGGCGGTCGGTTCATCCCGCGCGGCCGTCGACGCCGGCTGGATGCCTTACAGCCACCAGGTCGGGCAAACCGGGAAAACCGTGCAGCCGAAATTGTACATCGCCTGCGGCATTCAGGGGGCGGTGCAGCATTTGGTCGGGATGTCTTCGGCCGACCGGATTATCGCCATCAACAAGGATAAGGACGCGCCGATTTTCACGGTCGCGACCTACGGGATTGTCGGGGACGCCCTGGAAGTTTTGCCGGCGATGATTCGCGAACTCGGAGGGGAAGCCTAGAAACGGGACATTTATAGCAGTTCGGGACATTTATTTCAGTTGCGGCCGTGAGCATGCGAGCCGCACTCTGCCCCTGACCGCGAGCCCGGGATGCGCCATGCAAATCTTTTACTCGGGTCCCGGATAACTTTTGCGAAACTTCAGTTGACAAGAGAAAATCGACTCTTGATAATTAGCGATTCCCGAAACTTCCCAGTTTATCGTCGTCTACCGCTAGGAGAATATGTGAATAAGATTCTGTGCGCAGCTTTGCTTTTTATTGCCTTGGCCGTAACCGCGCCGGCTCTCGACCTTGGCGACCCCGCCCCGGCTCTCACGGTCGGCAAATGGATTACCGGTTCTCCCGTCGACCCCACCAAAGTGGATGACCAGACCTTTTATCTCGTGGAAGTTTGGGGCGTGACCTGTCCCCCCTGCGTCCGTTCCATCCCCCTCCTGAACGAAATCCAGAAAAAGTATGCCGGCCAAGGGCTGAAAATCGTGTCCTTCACCAATGACGAGGAAGCCGAGGTCCGGCCGTTCCTGGAAAAGCATCCCATGGAATACTCCTCCTTTGTCGACAAGGACGGCGGTTCCACCATCAGTTACATGGCGGCGGACAACCGCACCACCATTCCCCACGCTTTCCTGTTCGATAAATCCGGCGCCCTGGTGTGGATTGGGAACCCCCTGGACAACTTGGAAAAACGGGTGAACCAGGTTATATCCGGCCAGCTCTCCGGAGAAAAGGCCCAGAAGGTCCGTACCCTTCGCGACGAACTTCAGGAAGCGTTCGCCAGCCAGAATTTCTCCAAGGTGCTGGACAACCTCGACAAGCTGGAAGGGCTTGAACCCGACAACAGCCAGTATTACCAAATCCACTACCGCATCCTGACGGAGCTGGGCGAGGCCGATCCCTTCGAAGTCAAGGACCTCCTTGACAAATGGTACAAAGGCGTCCAGGACGATGCCGAAGGGCTGGTTATCCTGTCGATGATCGCCATCGATCAGGGCCATCCCGCCGCCCGCAATCCGCAGCTGGCCATAACCGCCGCGCGAAAAGCCTACGCGATGGAATCGGACGCGAAGCCTCAGGCCGGTCTGAACCTGGCCGAAGCGTACAAGGCGGTCGGGCGCATCGATTTGGGCCTGAAGGTATTGGACCAGGTGGCGGCGGAGGCGAAGAGCGTGGAAGTCGAGGAAATGGTGCAGGCGATCAAGAGCTTCTACAACCGCTTGCAGAAGGTGGCCGAGAATCCGGAGGCGGAATACAAGCCGTGAGGCTGGTGCAGGGTCGAAAGCGGTTCCACGAAAAAATCGAGCGGGCCATCCGCTCGATTTTTTCGTTTCGATTTTTCCGTTTTTGTTAAAACGCAGACTGCCTACCCTACGCCTGATAATTGATATGGTGCACAGGCTGCTGGGGGGTCACCTGGGCCGCATCCTGTTCGGCGGCCAATTCCATTTCCGATTCCAGGATATCCCTCAGTTCCGTGCCGATGGAGGTCGGGCCGGGTGACAGGACGCCGGCGTTGATTAGCGCCTGGTCCTTCATGAGTTCGACGTCGAGATAGGCGGATTTGATCTCCTGTTCCGATGGCTGGATTGTCGAGGGCGCGGGTTGAGGCGGCGCGAATCCGGAGGCGGCGGGGCCGGTGTTCGAGGTGATGCCGGCGGCGGGATTGTTCATGGCCGGCACGGATCCGAAAGGGGCGCCTTCGATTTCGGCGTGGGCGGCGAGGCTGTCGGGCGTTTCGTTCAGGTATTCAAGCAGCTCCGCTTCCTTGGCGATTTCCGCCGCAGTTTTAGGCGGGGTTGCGCCCTGGGCGGTCGCGCCGGCCGAAGCCGGGGACGCCGCCGAGGCCGCTGCCTTCGGAGTTGCCGTAGCCGGAGCCGACGCCGATATTGAAGCTGCTGGTTGCTGGGCTAGCATTTGGTCGAGACTGGCGGCTTGGGCGTCGGGATTATTGTCCATCGGGCTGGTCTCCGGCGGGTTTGCGGTGTGGGCGCCGTGCAGAGCGTGTGCCGAGTGAAGGGCGGCGGCGGCGGTTGCGGCGATATGGTAGGGGTCGTTAATGGATAGGTAATCGGAGCTCATCGCTTCTCCTGTCTGGTAGATACTAATCACGTTTCGAAATGGTGATTTTCCTTTTTGGAAATCTTCTCCAAATAGTGACGGATCCTTACGGGCGCATGTCAACTCCGTTACGTCAATCCGCATCCTGTTACGCCTGACAAACACCCCACACGTCATTCCGGCGCCATAACATTGAACCGGGGGGAAGCGTAGCTCGCCGGAATCCAGGCCGATAGACAATCGCTACAGTGGCGTTTGCTCCTTGTCTTACGGATGTGTAAGTTCCGACACTGACAGGGTGTTTAGTGAAACCACCGAGCGACGGTTTATCGGCCTGGATACCGGCGAGTTCTGCCCCACCCCGGTTGAACGCTTGCGACGCCGGAATGACGGGTGGGATTAGGTCTACTACGCGACTGTTGTGGGAACCGCCCCCACAACAGTCGTGTGATCAAAAGGTTGCATGGTAAAGGGAATTGCGAGTGGTTTTTCGCCACCGCCCCTTGAGTAGCCGATAACCCTAACTTCATGCGGCATTTGCGGATGCGGTTCCCGCAAATGTCGCGTTGTAGAGTTA
>JAVBRG010000078.1:0-9684 GCA_031548195.1 Planctomycetota bacterium
GGGATTATGTGTATTCATATGGACGCGGGCGGGGAAAAGAAGGGAGACCCGCCCGCCGGTGTTTTCTGAAGGCGGAAAACTGACCCAAATCTCGATACTGTTGTTCTAAAGTGTTGATACGTAAAGGGCTGTCCGCATAGAGTTATACGGACGGTATGAAGGGGGAAATTCGCCCTTTTGACGTGGAGACAGGGAATAATAAAGCCCCTGTCCCACAAGGGGTTACAGGGGCTAAGAAGGTGGTACACCCGGCGAGATTCGAACTCACGACCTCCGGTTTAGGAAACCGGCGCTCTATCCAACTGAGCTACGGGCGCTTGAGGATTGGATTTTTATATACCGAACCACAGCTGTCTTGTTATAACTCAAACAATGACTGGTGGTTATAAATCATCGGTCGGTTGTTATTCGCTTCGACATTCAAAACGGCCTGTGAAATGGGCATTTTTGGTAAATTGCGTCTGGGTGCGAATGTCCAGAAAGCAACGGCTGTGGGAACCCATGCCGCTTGAACCTATATTATACTCTACCAGATTCCCGCTTATTTTCAAGATCTGGGAAATTTACCGCTGGCTAAAAGTTGTTCGGCTGGGGAGACTGTGCCGCCGACGGGTGGTTTTCATCAAAACGTCCGGGATCTCTCCGGATTAATGAAACCAGGATAAAAAATATTGAACAGCTTGCCCTTTGTTATAGAATGAAGGTTGTGGAAATGGGACAAATGACCCTTGTCCACGCATTATATTTCGATAAAACCAGGAGAACTTATGAGAACTGCCGCATTGGCTTGGTTCGCGATCATTTTGTGCACTTTTACCGCTATTGGTTCGCAACTGTTTGTAGCCCGGGCGGGAGAAAACCAGCCGGCGCAAACCCGCTGCCCCATTTCCGGAAAGGCGGTCGACGGCTCGAATTACGCCGATGTCGAGGGCTTCCGCGTCCTTACCGCCGGGCCGGCCGAAACGGAACAGGTTCGCGCCAATCCAGCCGCCGCCTTCAACGCCCTGGCCCGCAACCGCGAGGCCGCAAATCCCATGGTCTGGCTTTGTCCCAGCATGGAACGGCCGGTGGGCCCGAATTATCCCTTTGTGCAACAAGCCGGGAAACGAATTTACTATTGCTGCCGGCCCTGTCAACCGCGAATTAAAAATAATTTCCGGGGCGCTGCCGAAAAAATGCGCCAGTTGGCCGGACAATAGACCCGGCAATATCGGTTCTCGCCCTTTCGCGAGATTCAATTGAAGTTTTGCCAAGTGACAATTGAACCGCCAATCGTCACTTGGGGCAGCTCTAAAAATGCTATTTTTAGAGCTGCCCCTTGGTAAAAAGCATCTTCGCCTGGTTTTCCGGATTTTTTTCGAAATCTCCATTCGGCGGTGCGAATGGCGATTTTGTCAAACTCGCAGGTTCACCAATCATGGATAACATCCTCCCTGAATCCCCGCGCCGAGCCGGCGCGACAACGATTTTCGCCATTATGCTGGGCGGCATTTTTCTGGCCGGCGTCGTTTTCCTCGCCGCCGGACACTCCCGCGGCAACGCGGGGGGCGAAGTCTCCGCGACCGGCAAATGGACCTGTTCCATGTGCCCGCAGTTCATTTTGCCGGCACCCGGGAAATGCCCCAAATGCTTCATGGATCTGATTCCCCTCGAAAACGAGGCCGGCAGCGGCGGGCGGTTCGAAATCATCCTCTCCCGCGCCGCCGTTCAGGCGGCGGAGATTGAATCGGTCATTGTCGAGAAGAACCCGACGCAACCAGCGGGTTTCGACCGTTTCGACATTTCTGAAAAAGGCCCCGCCGAAGCGGCAGCCGAAAAGGCGGATGCTGCGGTGCTCGTGCCGGCCACCGCGGTTTTGCGGAATGTGGGCCGGGCTTTTGTTTTTATCGAAGCGGATGAGGGCGAGACCCTGTCCTTTACCTTGCGGGAAATCGAACTCGGCGTAATGCGGGGCGATAGCGCCGTGGTGCGTGCCGGCTTGCACGAGGGCGAGGCGGTGGTGTCGCGAGGAGCGTTCCGTTTGGATTCGGCTTTGCAGATTCAGGGTAAAATCAGCCTGGTCAATTTGCCGAAGGAAAATCTGGCGCTGGTCCCGGCCGAGGAGGTACGGGAGCCTTATCAGCCGGCCGAACGGATCTCCCTCGACTTGCGCGCCAAAGGCGTTCCCCTGGACGATTGGTTCAAGGACTACGAACTGGTGCGGGCGGCTTTGGCACAGGATGACGCGGCGGCAAGTGAAAAGCCGGCCGAATTTTTGTTGCGGTCGGTCGAGGCGAAGGCGGGCGAGACGACCCTCTCCGACCACGGTTCTGTCGGCGTCGGCGATTTTTCGGAATTACGGCGGCGGCTTATCAGGGAGACGGGGTTATTGTCGTCATCCCGGGGGCTTGACGAAAAGCGGGACGCTTTCGAAAAGGTCACCGCCGACATGGTATTGTTGGCCCGCAAATACGGGGCGCCCAAGTCCAGTCTCAACCTGATTTTCTGTCCCATGGCTTTCGGCGGCGCCGGCGCTTATTGGTTGCAGCCGCAAGACAAGGTCGACAATCCCTATCATGGACTGGAAATGCCCGAGTGCGGCTGGCAGGTGGAGCGCATCGAACCCTGAGTGCCGGTGGTTGAAATCTGATGTTTTGCCAAGTGGCGATTGAACCAGCAATCGCCATTTTGTATAAGGGCACCTCTAAAAATATACCGGTGCTACAGTGGCGTTTGCTCCTTGTCTTACGGAAGTGTAAGTTCTGACACCAATAGGGTGTTTGGCGAAACCACCCAGCGACGGTTTATAGGCCTGGATTCCGGCGAGTTACGTTTCCCCCCGGTTCAAAGCTGGCGGCGCCGGAATGACGTGTGGGGAAGGGTGCTGCGTAACAGGGCAATACGACCCTTGGTTTACTAAAGGGTAGCCCTAAATTCAAAGTGTCCTCGGTTTAAAAGCAAAAACCCTTGAAATTCAGGTAAAAACGATTTTACAAAGTGGCGATTGGCGGTTAAATCGCCTAAGCCGTTCTGGACATTCTCATCCTTCTTGCTTCGGATAACAATATGCAAACCCCTTCCTTCTTCTCCCGCGCCCTCGCGTTCTTCGTGCAATATAAAATCATCACCTTCCTTCTCGCCGCGCTACTTATCGCCGCCGGCGTCTACTACGCCCCCTTCGCCTGGAACCACCCCTCGCTCGAACGCGATCCCGTGCCGGTCGACGCCATACCCGACGTCGGCGAAAACCAGCAAATCGTCTTCGTCGACTGGATGGGGCGCTCCGCCGCCGATGTCGAACTTCACCTGACCAAACCTCTCGCAAACGCGATGCTCGCCGTCTCCGGCGTCAAAACCGTTCGCGCCTCCTCGATGAGCGGCATGTGTTCGGTATACGTCATTTTCGACGAAAAAATGGCTTTCCACGAAGCCCGCGCCCGCATCCTCGAACAGCTCGCCAGCCTCCCGCCCGGACTCCTCCCCAAAGACGCCACTCCCGCCCTCGGCCCCGACGCCTCGCCTCTCGGCCAGGTTTTCTGGTTCACCCTCGAAGGCGTCGACCCGCACAGCGGCCGCCGCGTCGACGGCTGGGAATTGACCGAACTGCGCGGTATTCTCGACAATATGGTTCGCCCCGCCCTCGCCGCCACGCCCGGCATCGCCGAAGTCGCCCCCGCCGGCCACGGCGCCTGTGAATACCGGGTCGAAGTCGACCCCGATAAGATGCGCCGCCACCAGGTCACCATGGCGAACATTTTCAAAGCCCTCGAAAACGCCGGCGAGGATCTCGGCGTCGGGACTTTCGAAATAAACGGCGTCGAATATTTCATCCGCGCCATGGGCGGTTTCCGCAGCCCCGACGACGTCAGGAACGCCATCATCAAAACCGTTCCCCCGGACGATCCGAACGGACCCGGCGCCGTGCGCGTCGCCGACGTGGCGGAGGTGGTCATGGCTCTCGGCGGTCACGCCGGCGGGCTGGACCGCTACGGCAAACTCGCCATCGGCGGCGTCGCCGTCGCCCGTTACGGCGAGAATCCCCTCAAAGCCATCGAGGAATTGAAAAGGAATATCGCCCTCCTCGCCCCGTCCCTGCCGGAAAAAACCTTGCCCGGCGGTGAAATCAGCAAAGTCAAAATCGTCCCTTTCTACGACCGTTCGCAGTTGATTGGCGAGACGCTCCACACCCTCTCTTCCGCCCTGCGGCAGCAAATCCTCATCACCATCGTCGTCATCGTCTTCATGCTGATGAACCTCCGCGCCGGTTTTGTCGTGTCCCTACTGATGCCTCTGGCCGTGCTGGTCTGCTTCATCCTGATGCGGCAGTTCAAGGTCGACGCGAACTTGGTCTCCCTATCCGGCATCGCCATCGCCATCGGCACCATTTCCGACATGGGCATCATTCTTTCGGAAAACATCCTCGCCCGGTTGAAGCGGCACCAGACCTCATCTCCCGATCCCAAGGTAATCCCCGACCCGGCCTATGACGCCGTCCTGACCGGCACCACTGAAGTAGGCGGCGCCGTGCTCACCGCCGTGGCGACCACCATCGTCGGCTTCCTGCCGGTGTTCGCCCTGACGGGACCGGAGGGAAAGCTCTTCAAACCCCTCGCCTACACGAAAACCTTCTGCCTCGCCGCCGCGATTATCCTGACCCTGACGATTCTCCCCGCCCTCATGCACTTCCTTTACCGGGATCGGGCCAAAGGCGCCTTCGTCTCCAGACTGACAAAGGCTCTGCTGGCTTTTCTACTCGCCGCCGTCTGCTTCCATTACGCCTATCCCCTCGCCGCCGGCGCCCTGGCGGTCCTGGGCTTATGGTTCCTCGTCCGGCCGCTCCTGTCGGAGAAGGCGGCGCCGACCATTTCCTTCGCCCTCTCCCTGGCCGCCGGGCTCCTCTTCGGTTACATCCTCGCCCTGGACTGGATGCCTTTGGGACTGGCCGTTTCCCATTGGCACAACGTGATTTTCACCTGGGCGCTGCTGCTTGGCGCTTATGCCGCCATGGAACTCTTCATCTACATATATCCCGCCGTGCTCGCCTGGTGTCTCCGGCATAAAATCCTCTTCATGTGCGTGCCGGTGCTTCTCTGCCTCTGGGGTTTATTGGCCTGGATCGGTTTTGCCCGGGTGTTTGCGTTTGTGCCGAAGGCGGCGGAGCTCGCCGGGATTCGCCCGGCCGAAACGCTGCGCGCCTCGGAAAACTGGCAGAAGCTTTCCGCGCTTTTCCCGGGACTCGGCAAGGAGTTCATGCCCTCTTTCGACGAGGGGACCTTCCTCTATATGCCGACGGTCATGCCCCACGCGGCGGTGCGGGAAGTCGAGGATCTCATCATCCGGCAGGACCGGCGTTTCGCCGCCATACCGGAAGTTTACGACGTGGTCGGTAAATTCGGCCGGGTGGAATCGGCCTTGGATCCGGCGCCGGTGTCGATGTTCGAGACGATCATCAATTACCATCCCGAATACCTGCAGGATCGGGTCGGCGGCATTCTGACCTACAAATTCGATCCCGGAGCCGAAGATATTTTCCGTGACGCCGGCGGCAATCCGGTTCTGGACGACGGCAAGGAAATCCCGGTAAAGGGGCGTTTTTTCCGGGACGAGGCGGGAAACCTCATCCCCGACCCTTCCGGCCGGCCCTTCCGGCAATGGCGTCCCCGCCTCGCCACGGTGAACGATCTGTGGCGTGAGATTGAAAAAGCCGGGGCGATACCGGGGATAACCGGGGCGCCGAAATTGTATCCCATCGAGGCGCGGATGGTGATGCTCCAGACCGGCATCCGCGCGCCCATGGGGGTGAAAATCCAGGGCGACAATCTGGTCGCCATTCAGAAGACCGCCGACGACATCGAGCGTTTTCTCCGCCGGGCGCCCCTGGTCAACGCCGGGGCGGTGGCGGCGGATCGGAATCTGGGCCGGCCCTATTACGAGATAATCCCGAACCGTTACGAGCTTGCCAAGCGGGGGATGGTGGTCAAGGATTTCGAGCATTTTCTGGAAACGGCCATCGCCGGCTCGATGACCGCGAACTATGTCTACGAGGAACGCCAGCGGGTGCCGGTGCGGCCGCGCATCCTCAAGGCGAACCGCGAAAGCCCGGAAGCGCTGGCTTCACTACCCGTGCCGATGCCCTCCGGCGGCTCGGTGCCGCTGGAGGAAGTGGCGACGGTCCGGTTCACCCAGGGCCCCGAGATGATTGCCTCGGAAGGTTCGCGGCTGGTCACCTACGTGGTGTTTGACCGAAAAGCCGGCGCGAGCGAAGTCGAGGCGGTCGAGGCGGCGCGGGATTACCTCCAGCGTCTCCGCGAGCGGGGCGAATTCATCCCCGCGCCGGGCGTCTCCTATTCCTTTACCGGCACCTACGAAAACCAGGTGCGCAGCGAACGGGTTTTCATGGTGATTGTCCCGGTTGCATTGTTGGCGATTTTCCTCATCATCTACCTGCAATTCCGCAAGGTGCCGATTAGCCTCCTCTTGTTCTCGGGAGTGCCGATAGCCCTGGCCGGCGGGATGATTTTGCTGTGGCTGTACAGCCAGGGCTGGTTCATGGGCCGGGAGATTCTCGGGGTGGATCTACGGGAGCTTTTGCACGTTCGCGCCTACAACCTGAGCGTCGCGGTGTGGGTGGGCTTCCTGGCCCTGTTCGGCATCGCCACCGATGACGGCGTGGTGATGGCGACGTACCTGGAGCAGTCGTTCGGCCGCCATGAACCGGGCGAAGTCGCGACGGTCCGCGCGGCGGTATTGGAGGCGGGGCTCCGCCGGGTGCGGCCCTGCCTGATGACCAACGCGACGACCCTGCTGGCCCTGTTGCCGGTCTTGACCAGCGGCGGCAAGGGGTCGGAAATCATGATACCAATGGCGATACCGTCCTTCGGCGGCATGGCGGTGGTGCTGATAACCATGTTCGTCCTGCCGGTGAGTTACAGCTGGCTAAAAGAACGGGCCTTGCGTCGCGAAGGGCAAAAGGGATGAAAACTTTTATGCTTTCATTTGAAAGTAAATTATTGACTAATTGAAAACCGGGGTGTATACTACAAATAAGGAGGGCGAAAGAAAACGTCCAGCCAGAACTATACAGGAGACCCGGCCATGACCAGTCATTTCGGCGAACTCACCCCCAGAATGCGGGTTTTCCGCGATCGCATCCTCGACACGCCGTCGACGGTATGCGTGGAGCGGGCGAAAATAACCACCGCCACTTATCGGGACAATTTGCAGCAGCCGATGGTGTTGCGGCGGGCGTTGATGCTCAGGAATGTGCTGGAAGGCATGCATATTTACATCGAGCCGGAAACGCTTCTGGCCGGTAATCAGGCTTCGGCCAACCGGGCGGCGCCGATCTTCCCTGAATACGCCATGGATTGGGTGGTCGCGGAACTGGACGAATTCGCCAAGCGGGACGGGGATCGTTTTCTGATTAGCGAGGGGAACAAGCAGGTTCTCAGGGACATCGCCCCGTTTTGGAAAAACAATACGGTGAAGGATCGCGGCCTCGCCGCCATGCCGGCCGAGAGCAAGCTATTCTATGATCTCGGGATCATCAAGGCGGAGGGGAATATTACCTCCGGCGACGCCCACGTGGCGGCGAAGTACGAATACCTCCTGCAAAAGGGACTCCGGGACGTCAAGGCGCGGGCCGAGGCGAAGCTGGCCGCCCTGGACCTGACCGAGAGCGCCAATCTGGCCAAATCGTACTTTTACCGGGCGGTCGTCATGGTCGCCGAGGCGACGATGGCGTTCGCGAACCGTTACGCCGAACTTGCCGAAAAGACCGCCGAATTCGAGGATAATCCGGCCCGGAAGGCGGAACTCCTGGAGATGGCCCGGATTCTCCGGAAAGTTCCGGCCGGCCCGGCCGAGACCTTCCACGAAGCCGTGCAGTCGGTCTGGCTGGTGCATGTGGCGCTGCAAATAGAATCGAACGGGCATTCCCTTTCCTACGGCCGGATTGACCAGTTCCTATATCCGTATTACGAAAAGGATTTGCGCTCCGGCCGGGTCACCCCCGATTCCGCTTGCGAACTTTTGGTCAATCTGTGGCTGAAGACGCAGACGGTCAATAAAATCCGCAGTTGGAGCCACACCAAATTTTCGGCCGGCAGCCCCCTGTACCAGAACGCCACCGTCGGCGGACAAACCCCGGACAGCCGGGACGCCGTGAATCCACTCACCTATCTGATCCTTCGTTCAGTCGCCCAAACCCGCCTGCCGCAGCCGAACCTGACCGTGCGTTATCACGCGGGGCTTGACGAGGCGTTCATGCGGGAGTGCATCGAAGTGGTGCGGCTGGGCTTCGGCATGCCGGCTTTCAATAACGACGAGATCATCATTCCCTCGTTTATGCGGATTGGCGTGGCGAAGGAGGACGCGTACAACTACAGCGCCATCGGCTGTGTGGAGTGCGCGGTGCCGGGGCGCTGGGGCTACCGGGTGACCGGGATGAGTTTTCTGAATTTCCCGAAGTCCCTCCTCATCGCCTTGAATGACGGCGTCGACCCGGCCAGCGGCAAACGTCTCTGTCAGGGGGTCGGGCATTTCCGGGACATGACCTCCTTCGGGCAGGTGATGGAGGCCTGGAACCGCATCATTCGCGAGTTTGCGCGGCATTGCGTCATCATCGACTCCTGTGCCGACACGGTCCTGGAGAAGGACACGGCGGACGTGCTGCTTTCGGCCCTGTGCGACGACTGTATCGAGCGGGGTTTAAATTTGAAAGAGGGTGGGGCGGTCTACGATTTCATTTCCGATTTGCAGGTGGGGATTGCTAATTTGGCGGATTCGTTGGCGGCGATCAAGAAGTGTGTTTTCGAGGATCGGAGCATGACGCCCGGGGGTCTGTGGCAGGCGTTGCAGGACAATTTCGAGGGTCCGGAAGGGCTGGAGATTCGCCGGAAATTACTGGCCGCGCCGAAGTACGGCAACGACGACGATTATGTCGACAGTCTTATTCGTCAGGCCTACGATGTCTATTTGGATGAATTGCCGAAATACCATAATACGCGTTACGGCCGGGGTCCGATTGGCGGCGGCTATTTTGGCGGAACCTCGTCGATTTCCGCGAATGTGCCGCAGGGGGCGGGGACCATGGCCACGCCGGACGGCCGCAAGGCCGGTGAGCCGCTGGCCGAGGGGTGTTCCCCTTCGCACGGTTCGGATGTGAATGGTCCGACGGCGGTGTTCAGGTCGGTAGCGAAATTGGACACGGGGCGGATAACCGGTGGGGTTTTGCTTAACCAGAAGGTCAATCCGGGGATGTTGGCGGAGGCGGGGGATCGCGACAAATTGATCGCGTTGCTCCGGACGTTTTTCAATAGGTTGAAGGGGTTCCACGTGCAGTACAATGTGGTGTCGCGGGAGGTTCTCCGCGAAGCGCAGAAGACCCCCGAGAAACACCGTGATCTTATCGTGCGGGTGGCGGGTTATAGTGCGTTCTTCAATGTGCTGTCGCGGACGACCCAGGACGATATAATTGAACGGACGGAACAGGTTTTGTGATGGGATTGTTGTTCAAACAACCTGCCGTCATGATGCGGCAGCGCCGCGTATTCGAGTCCCGGGCGTGGGCGGGCTTCGGTAGAAAGCCGCCACGCATTACGCGCCAGCGCGGGTGAGATTTTTTGAAGAGGGTGGGGTTTGGGGAGGGGGGAACTTTTTTTTCTCCGGAAAAAAGTTCCCCCCTACCCAACCGGTGGCGGAAGG
>JAVBRG010000090.1:0-9013 GCA_031548195.1 Planctomycetota bacterium
GGAATCCAGGCCGATAGACAATTGCTACAGTGGCGTTTGCTCCTTGTCTTGCGGATGTGTAAGTTCCGACACTCATAGGGAGTTTAGTGGAACCACGGAGCGGCGGTTTATCGGCCTGGATTCCGGCGAGCTACGCTTCCCCCCGGTTCAATGTTTATGGCGCCGGAATGACGTGTGGGGTGGTGTCCAGGGTAACAGGATGCGGATTGACGTAATAGAGTTGAGATGCGCCCTGATTAAAAGCCACTCATCACGCAATTAATTCCTCCCACCCGAAAATTCCCCGAAACGATCCCGCCGTTTGGGGAAATTACCTCTGTCGGACCATTGCCGGCTTCGGTCTCATCGGCATCTTCCCAAGAGGAACCCACCATGCGGAAAAATCACTCTGCCTTCGGCGCCCACGCCATCGCCCTCGCCATAGCCTTCACGATCGCGACCGGCTCCGCCCGCGCCGCCACCGATCTCGATAAAACCGACTTCAGCGGCTCCCCCGCCACTACCAACAGCCCCTTCTACAGCGGCACCGGGACCACCTACGACAAAAACGAAAGTTCCACCCTCCCCAATGGCACCATCACCATCGGCAGCCAAGGGAAAGGCTTCGACTTCAAACTCGCCAATCTCACCTCCGTCGCCGGCTCCACCTTCATCGTCGCCTCCGGCGCCGCCACCACCGGTTCCCTCGGCGTCCACGCGATCATCGGCGGCACCACCAACTTCGCCGCCGGCGGCACCATCACCCTGAACGCCAGCCCCTCCAACGCCGACAAAAATTCCTTCAACACCGGCGGCTTCACCGCCAGCGGCGGCGCAGTCACCGTGAACGCCAACCAATACACCACCTTCGAAACCGGCGTGGTGAACGACGGCACCCTCGGCTCCGCCACCGGCGCCTTCACCCTGAACCTGAACGGCGCCAACGCCGGCTTCGGCACCGGCGACGTCACCCTGGCGAGCGGCCTCATCAACGCCACCGCCGGCGCCGCCAACAAGACCGACAACCTCGCCCTGAACGGCACCCTGAACCTCAACGCAGCCGCCGCCGGCGGAGCCCGCCTCGCCGTCAACGGAAGCGGCACCGTCCTGAACGTCCTCCAGTACCTCACCGACCCCGGCACCTATTCGAACGTCTCCGTCGGCGCGAACTCCGCCTCCGGCACCGCCACCGGCTACGGCACCCTCGCCGTCATCGGCGGCTCCACCCTGAACCTCGGTTCCCTCACCCTCAACCAGGGCGCCACCCTCGACCAAAATTCCCAGGGCGACCTGAACGTCGCCGCCAGCCTCTTCGTCAACGGAAATGTCGAAGACGCCGCCAATCTCGTCACCACCGTCACCGGCCAAACCACCGTCGCCGGTTCGAGCCTGAACCCCGGGCGCTATCTCGTCAAAGGGACCAAGAATCAATACAAGGGCGGCATGCGAATCCAGGGCACGCTCGAAGGCGACGCCGCCGCCACCGCCATCCAGCTGGGGGCCGACGCCGACTCCCTCGCGCTCATGGAAATCGACGGCGGAACCGTCAAGGCCGGCTCCGGCGGCTTCACGGTCAACTACGCCGACATCGTCGTCAGCAAGGGGAACCCCAATCTCACCCTCGACGCCAGCTCCGGCGCCCTGGACATGTCCACCTCCAACCTGACTATCGCCCTCGCCGACCTCGCCTATCCCGTCAACATCGACGCCACCAAAACCCTCGCCGTCAACCAGTACCGGCAAACCCTCGGCGACGTCGAAATCGCCGGCAACGGCTTCACCGTGAAAGGCCCCGCCGTCATCGGCGACGCCAAGGCCACCTCGGCCGTCATCCAAACCGTCAACGGCGCCGTCACCTACCAGTCCGGCCTGACCCTGGAAAACTACGGCGGCCTGGTCACCACCGCCGGCGCCACCGTCAACCTCGGCTCCGGCACGACTCCCGGCAACCTCACCCTCATGGGGCACAATCTCCTCGCCGCCGCCTCGGGCGGAACCGGCTTGAAACTGGTCGACCGTTCCACCGGCGGCACCGGCCGCCTCGCCGTCAACGGCATCGCCAACCGCGCCCACGGCAATATCGACGCCTCGACCCTGGATGCGCACATCAACTATTCGGCCGAACTGAACGTCGCCGGCGGCACCCTCACTCCCGCCACCACGCCGGGCGGTTTCCAAGTGAAGAGCCTGTCCGTCGACGGTCTCCTCGCCCTCGGCACCAACCAGCTGTACGACAGCGTCCCGACCAGTCTTACTGCCGGCGGCCGGATCTACAACACCGGTTCCCAGAACATGTTTGTCAACGCCGGCGGCGCCGTCGTCGCCGATTACGCCGCCGCGCACCTGGACAACCAGGTCAGTGCCGGCAGCTCCGCGAACCGGCTAATCGTCGGCTTCGGCGGCAAACTGACCGCCAACACCGCCACCATCCACGCCGACAATTGGTCGGAAATCGACCTGAACGGCACCTTCACCGCCGGCATCCAATACGGCACGAAAACCACCGCCGCCATTCTCGACTCGAATTCCCCCATCGTCATCGGCGCCTACGGCACCATCTCCCTCACCGGCGACCTCGCCAAGATCGTCCACGGCTCGACCGAAACGGCCATCGGCACCGTCCTCATGCAAACCAGTTCGGCCGAAGGCATCATCTCGCACGGGGATCTGGTCTCGAACTCGATGTACGGCAGCTTCGCCTACAAGATCACCCCCGACGGCAAGGAGCTTTACGTCGATTCCGCCGAAGGTCAGCTCGATCACGATCGCGAGACGGATCTCCCCCTCGCCATCGCGAATCTCCGCCGCATCTGGGGCGACCGGCAGATCAACGACTCCTTCGGCACGGTGGTCTACGACGTCAACGAAGGCTACCTGGTTTCCGACGGCACGGAATCCGGCGACAAGAACGTCGGCCTCTTCACCGCCCTCGCAAATCCGGAAAGCTACAACGTCAGCCGTAACACCCTCGAATACATGAACGGCGCCTATCTCTACGGCGTCACCGACGTCGCCATCGAAACCGCAGTCCGCATGGGCTCGCAACTTCACAACCGCCTCCGTTCCCAACAGTGCGGTTTCCTCCACGTCCCCGGCGAACCCTGCGACGAATGCGGCAACATCCCCATTCACCGGGTTTGGGCCAACGGATTTCTGGTGAAGCAGAAGTCCGACGGCCGCCAGGGTTTCTCCGGCTATGAAAACGAAGGTTACGGCGCCAGCCTGGGCCTGGACTGGATTGCCGCCCCCAACATCGTGCTGGGTCTGGCCGGTTCCTATCAACAGTCCGACTACATCGACTCCGGCGCCTACGAACACAATTCGCAAATCGAAAGCTTCACCGCCAGCGCCTACGGGACGCTCAGTTGCGACAACGGATTCTTCGGCACCTTGTCCGGTTCCTACACCTATTCCGTCAACGATCTCGCGGAGCTTCGCGACGACCCGACCGTTTTCGGCCGTTCCTGGGGCGAATCGCATTTCCGCACCGGCACCATCGGGGTGAACGCGGCCATAGGGAAGGATTTCCACTGGGACAACTTCATCATCACCCCCACCATCGGCCTGACCTACGCCGGGGCGGAAAACAGTGCCCACGACGATTTCCTCGGCGGCATCGCCACCAACCGGGTGTCGGACACCCGCAATCACGTTCTGTATGCGCCTCTGGAAATCGGCGCCCAGTACGATTGTCTCTTGAGCAACAACGCCAAGATTCGGTTCAGCGGCGTGGCCGGCTGGGCTTACAATTTCCGTCGGGACGGCATGCAGGGGTCGATTGGCTATCTCGGATTGGTTCCTGGTGCGGGGGGGGTGGGGTCGGCTGGAGCGGAGGTGACGAGTCAGGAGAATCCCGGTTCAAGTTATCGTCTTGGGGTCGGGGCGGAGTATAATTGTCAGAATTTCGGGATTGGTTTGAAGTATGATTTGGTGGGGAAGGATGGCTATAAGGGGCATCGGTTGATGGCTACGGCGGGGTATTACTTCTAGTTCTGCTGTGAAACAAACACGGCGGTGGAGCGTGTCTTCGCACCTGTCACGAAGCAAACCTCCCCCCACCGTCATCCCGGCGTCTATACATCGAACCGGGGTGTAAACAACGGCGTGCCGGGACCCAGTGGGAAAACTTCGGCTTCGAAACTTTTTCACCACAACCCAACATTAAACCGTTGATGATGAAATAACGTAGCAGCCGCTTGCTCCACTGGGTCCCGGCACGCCGTTGTTTACACCCCGGTTCGATGTATAGACGCCGGGATGACGGTGGGGGGAGGTTTGTGTCGTAACAGGGTGAGGCGACACGTACCGCTGACGTATTCAATAGCCAAAACGGAGACTCAAATAAATATGTCACCCCAATAGATCCGGGTAGAGGTCCCGCCACTCCGGATTCATGGCTTCGATCAAGGCGAGTTTACCGCGTCGCGAATACTTTTTCAGCTTTTTTTCAAAAGCAATCGCACCTGCCATATCGAATTGATTTTCGTACCATACCAGCGTTTTCGTGCCGTATTTCTTTGAAAAGCCCTCGTACTCGCCATTCTTGTGCTGTGAGACCCTTTGCAATATGTTCGAGGTAACGCCAACATACAACGTTCCATTACGCCCGCTGGACATTATGTAAACAACAGGGTTCTTATCCATTTTCTCCCCCTACCTCTCCGCCAACCGCACATCCTCAATCCGCAATTCCAAGCGCGGCGGCGAATAAAAGGTATTCAGGGCCGGCGTAAAAACAATATCCAACAACCGCCGCCCAGCCGACTCCAAAACCGGCAAAAGCGCCAGATTATTGAACACCACCGCCCGATAAGCCATCCCCCCCTGCGCAACATTGAAGTGAAAATGCTGGCGCTGCGCACCCATGAACTGAATGCTCCCGGCCGCCTTCACCCCCCGCGCCAAAAACTTCGGCTCCGGATTCCCCTGCCCGACCGGACGCAACAAATCCATTTCATCGACCAGACGGATGTTCACGTCGGAAAGTTTGATCTCCAGGTCGATATGCAGAGTGGGGGCGATATTGTTTTTGCGGATCTGCTGGGCGCATTCACGGAAAAAGGAACGGCGCAGGCCGTCGACGTTTTCACGGGAGACGGTGAAACCGGCGGCGAGTTCGTGACCGCCGAAGGTGAGCAGGTGTTCGCGGGAATTGGCCATGGCCTGGTAGAGGTTCAGACCATTTATGGAACGGGCCGAACCGCGGCCCTTGTCGTGACCGGCGGGGAAAGAGATGACCGCGGCGGGTTTGCCGAAAATTTCCGACAGCCGGCCGGCGACAATGCCGATGACGCCTTCATGCCAGCCCGAACGCGCCACCAGAATCGCCGCGTCATTGATCAAATCGTGCGTTTCCCGGGCTTCATTGGCTGCTTCGTCGAGGATGGTCTGGCAGAGGGTCTGCCGCTCGGTGTTTTGCCGGTCGAGCTGCTCGGCGAGACGGCGGGCCTTTTGCGGATCGTCCTCGACCAAAAGCTCGAGCGCCAGGTCGGCGTTGCCCATGCGCCCGGCCGCGTTCAGGCGGGGGGAGAGGGAAAAGGCGATGCCCCGGGCGGTGAGGTCGGCGGTGCCGAGACGGCAAATGTCAAGAAGGGCGGAAATGCCCGGGCTGGCCCCGTGCATGGTTTTCAGACCCCGGGAGACGATGGCGCGGTTTTCATCGACCAGCGGCGCGACGTCGGCGATGGTGCCGATGGCGGCCAGGGGAAGGAGGGACAGGAGGGTGTCCCTGAGATGCGGATCGACTTTGGGCGAACCGGACAGTTTTTCGTAGAGGGCCCAGGCGAGCTTGAAGGCGACGCCGACGCCGGTGAGTTCGCGGAAAGGATAGGTCGAGTCTTTTCGTTTGGGGTTCAGGATGGCGTAGGCGGGGGGGAGTTCGCGGTCGCCGGGCTCATGGTGATCGGTGACGATCACTTCGACCCCATTGTCTACCATGTACTTGATGTTTTCGTGCTCGGAAGTGCCGCAGTCGACGGTGACGACCAGGTCGACTTTTTCCTCGACCGCCTTTTGGGCGAAGTCGGAAGATATGCCGTAACCTTCCTCGAAGCGCGAAGGCAGGCGGAATTCCAGGGAGTAGCCGGCGGCCCTAAAGGCGCGGATCAGGAGGGCGCAGGCGGTGACACCATCGGTGTCGTAGTCGCCATAGACGATGCAACGCTCTTTCGCGTTGATGGATTTCGCCAAACGCGTGACGGCTTTGTCCATGTCGTCCATGCGCCAGGGAGATACTAGAGTATTTAGGGACGGCTTGAGAAAAGAGGCCACGTCGTTCATCGACAACGTTCCCACTCGTTGGGCGATGATGGTGGCCATTATGGGCGATACGCTGAATTTCTCCGATATTTCCTCGATAACCGGCCCGGGTTCCGGCTTTAGCAGCCATCTGGCTGTTGCCACGGGCGTCTCCAATTTTTAAGATTTAGAAATAAAACAATTTTTTTTCATAATACCGGAATCACCAGGCCAGATCAATACTATACATGCAAAACATGCAAAAAATTCACCCGCGCCGGCGCGTGCCGTTTATTCCGACCTTTCCGGTCTGAAAACAAATTGTCATAACCCGGCGAATTGAGTACAGTATGTATTGGGCAATATGAACGCCGCGGCGTTATCAGGGTGGCGGCGCCGTCATTGGAGACGGCGGCGCTGTTCGCGTCGGCGTTACGGGGCGTTCGGCCCGCACGGAGTCACTGCTTTGGCCATATACAGCAAAAAAGAGGAAAAGGATACCGTCGTCAAGGTGAAGAACTGGGCCGGCAACAAGGCGTCGGTGCCGGTCAATTGGCTGATTGCCCTGGCCGTTCTGGTGGTGGCGCTGGTCGGCGCCGGTTTGTGGTGGACCACCCGCCCGACCATGGAAAAGGCGAATAAACTGCTGGCCGCCGGCGAAACGCAGGAAGCCATCGCCATACTCACCAAACTTGCCGACGCCGGCGACAACCATGCGGCGGACAAACTCGGCGCCATTTATTTCAACGGCGCCGGGGTGGCGAAAAACCACTCCATGGCCCTGCCCTACCTGCAAAACGCCGCCGATGGCGGCAGTTTGCCGGCGCAAATCATGCTGGGTGCCATCGCCTATCACGGCAGCGGCGGCAAACCGGACTACCACCTCGCCCTCGAATACCTGAAACCGCTGGAAAAGTCGGGGAACGCCCAGGCCCTGGCCATTCTTGGCCGGATGTATTATTTCGGCCACGGAGTGGAAGGGAACCGGGACAAAGCATTTCAATTGTTAAACCGGGCGTGGGAACTGAAAAACTCCGATTCGAACGATCTCCTGGGCTTGATGTACTTTCGCGGCGACTCGACCCCCAAGGACCAGCCCAAAGGTTTGGCGCTCCTGGCGGCGGTCCCGCCGGGAACGAACGCCGAGGTCGACAAGCTTTTGGGGGAACGGTATTTTCAACAGGAAAGCGATCCCGAAAGCCTGAAACAGGCGGCGGAACGCCTCCTCCCCCACGACCCCGGCGCCGACCCCCAATTGAACTTCGCCCTGGGCCTGTTTTATTATCGCGGCATCGGGACCAAACAGAATTTCAGCAAAGCCTACGAAAGCCTGCTGCACGCCGAGGAACTCGGGCAGGCCCGGGCCGGCCTCCCCTTGGGCGAGATGTATTATCAGGGCAAAATCGACGGCAAACCCGATTACGACCAGGCCCTGGCCCAATTCAAACTGGCGGCGGGAGCGGGCGAAGCCCGGGCGGTGGAACAAATGGGCGAGATGTATTATTACGGCCACGGGGTCAATCAGGATTACAGCGAAGCGGTGCGTCTGCTGCAGCGCTCCGTCGACATGACCCAGGAAAAAAACGGCCCCGAAGCGGACAAGTATAATTTCCTGCTCGGCAAAGCGTATTACCAGGGGCTGGGGGTGGATGTGGATTATGCCAAGGCGGTCAGCCATATCATGTACGCAGCCGGCCACGGCAACCCCGAAGCCGAGATTATCATGGCGGAGATGTATTATTACGGCCGGGGTGTTAACCAGGACTTCGAACAGGCGCTTTATTTTCTGCAAAACGGCCTGGCCAAGAAAATCCCGGCGGCGGTCGGCCTCCGGGGCAGGATGTACTATTTCGGCGACGGCGGCGACTGGGACAACGCCAAAGCCATGAAAATGCTGGAGGAAGCGTCGGCGGCCGGCGACGTCGACTCCTCCCGGCTCATCCGCGAAGCGCATTTACGGGAACAGATGAACAAGGAAGATCGTTTACGCACCGACGGCAAAGCGCCACGCTGAAAACATACCCCTTTGGAAAATCGATAAAACCAGACGCAAAAGCATAACGATATAACCAAACCGTCCCCAAACCCGGCCGCAACCGGGTTTTTTTTATCGGCCGCCGGCTGTTAATGATAAAAACCTGGTTTTTGTAACGCCTTACAGATTATACGGTAAAAGTTGAAGGACGGCGAATTTTTCCTTTGGGCAGAAAAATCCCGTTTGAAAGTGGAAAAAAAATCCGCTTCCCCCTAAAGTTCCCGCCGCGCCAACCGTTACCATTATTGTGAACGAAAGAAGTAAAAAAATAATCGACGCCTCGACAGCCCGGAGGCACTGGGGGGAAAGAAAAACCCCCGGACTGCTAAGGAGAACACCATGGCCATGCCCACCAACGCCCGCAACCAGTACCTCAAGACCCAGGTTGAGACCGCTTCCAAGGAACAATTGGTGGTCATGCTTTTTGACGGCATCCTCCGCTTCAGTGAACAGGCCCGCAAAGCCATCGAAGCGAAACAAATCGAGGAATCGCACCACGCCCTCATGCGCGCCCAGGCCATCGTCATGGAGCTCATCGTCACCATCGACCGTGAAAAAGGCGGCGAAGTCGCCTCCAACCTCACGGCTCTCCATGCCTACGCCTTCAACTGCCTCATCACCGCCAACATGAAAAAGGACCTGTCCAAAATCGACGAGGTCCAGAACATCTACCGTCAGCTTCGCGAAGGCTGGGTTGGCGCCATGGAAAGCCTCGGCCTCACCGGCGCCAAAACCGCCGCCGCCTCGGCCGCCCCCACCACC
>JAVBRG010000167.1:0-15461 GCA_031548195.1 Planctomycetota bacterium
GATTGACGATCGCTACAGTGGCGTTTGCTTCGGGCGCATGCCCATTTTGTTGCGTAATTCCGTACGCTGCTACGTTGTTCCCTCCCCCCGGTTCAACGCTTGCGGCGCCGGAATGACGGGTGGAGAGGAGTCAGGCGTAACAGGAAGCGGATTGACGTACAAGAGTTGAGATGCACCCGATACGGGCAGTCATTCGAAAACGCCAGAATTTCGGGGCCATGATTTTTCCCGAAATTCGCAAATAACGGAACCCCCCGCATGCACGCCAATCGCATCCTGGTCTGGACCGTCACCCTGACGCTGATCGCCCTGTATTTCCTGGTCATCTACCTCCGCAACCACGCGCGGGGGGAGGGGAAGCGCCTGTGGGAGCCGTACTATTTCCTCCTGCCCCTGATGCTGATTCTCCTCGCCCTCTACGGCTACCCCCTCATCGACTGCCTGGTCATGTCTTTCCAGAACTTCAAACTTTCGCAACCGAAAAACATCCGCTGGAACGGCGTCACCAATTTCCTGAATTTGTTCAAGAACCCCGATTTCTGGCTGATTGTCAAGAATTCCGTCCTGTATGTCGTCGCCTCGGTGGCGGGGCAATTTCTCCTGGGGCTGATTCTCGCCCTGGCGCTACGGAAAAAATTCCCCGGCCGCAACGCCTACCAGGCCCTGGTCTTCCTCCCCTGGGCCTTCTCCGCCTTTGTGGTCGGGCTCCTCTTCCGCTGGTCCTTTAACGGCGAGTACGGGGTCGTCAACGATATTCTCCTGAAGCTGGGGGTGATTCAAGAAGGGATAGCCTGGCTGGGGGATCCCGACGTCTCCCTCTGGGTCGTCATCCTCGCCATGATTTGGGTGGGGATTCCCTTCTTCGCCATCATGATTCTCGCCGCTCTGCAGTCAATACCGAACGACATCTACGAATCGGCGGAAATCGACGCCTGCGGCCCCATCAACCAATTTTTCCGCATCACCCTCCCCTTCATCAAACCGACCATCATCATGACCGTCCTCCTCCGGACCATCTGGATTTTCAATTCCTTCGACTTCATCGTCATCATCACCGGCGGCGGTCCGGCCAGTTCCTCCCAGACCCTGCCCAGCTTCATGTACACGAAGGCTTTTTCCAGTTACGACTTCGGTCTCGCCTCGGCCCTCGGGGTGGTGCTTATGGGCATACTCTGCCTGTACGCGATTTTCTTCCTCACGGTGACGAATTACAACCAAGCCGGGGATTTCTGATGCCGATGACAAACAAGACCAAAAAGCGGCTGGCAACGCTCCTCCGCGTGGCGATTCTCTCCTTCTACGCCCTCCTGGTCGCGGCGCCGATTTACTGGATGATCATCACCTCCTTGAAGACCCACGCCGAAATCGTCGACGCCCACCAGGTCAGTTATTGGCCCAAACTCTTCACCCTGGAAAATTACCACGCCCTTTTCGAACAGCTAAATTACGGCGCCTTCCTCAAGAACAGCCTGGTGGTATCGGTGGCGACGGCCCTGATTGTCACCGTCTTCTCCGTGCTGGGGGGCTACGCCTTGGCCCGCTACAAATTCATCGGCAAGGGATCGGTGATGCTGTTCCTCTTGTTGACCCAGATGATTCCGGGGATTCTGGTGATGATCCCCACCTACCTGCTGTTCACGCAACTCAACCTGACGAACACGCATTGGTCGCTACTGATTTTCTACGTGGTGGTCAACGCCCCGTTTTGCGCCATAACCATGCGGAGCTTCTTCGAGCGGATCCCGGTGGCTTTGGAAGAGGCTTCGTGGGTGGACGGCTGCACCCGCTTTTCCGGTCTAATCCGCATCGTCCTGCCGGTGATGTTCCCGGGGATCGTCGCCGTATTCGTCTTCGCCTTCATCGGCGCCTGGAACGAACTCATCGCCGGCACCATTTTCCTGAACACCCCCGACATGTGGACGATTCCGGTGGGCCTGAAGTCCCTCATCGGCAAATACGACGTGCGCTGGGGGGCTTTGATGGCGGGCGGGGTCCTGGCCCTTTTGCCGACCGCCCTGATGTTCGTTTTCGTGCAGCGTTTTGTAGTCGAGGGCCTCACGGCCGGCGGGGTCAAGGAGTGAAAACATGGCGGAAATTTCCATTAGAAACATGTGCAAGACTTACGCCGGCGGGGTGATGGCGGTGAAGAATTTCAGCCAGGAAATCGGGAACCGCGAATTCGTGGTGCTGGTGGGGCCGTCCGGCTGCGGCAAATCGACGACTTTACGCATGATCGCGGGCCTGGAGGAAATCAGTTCGGGGGAACTCTACATCGACGGCAAACTGGTGAACGACGAGCCGCCACGCTCCCGCGACATCGCCATGGTCTTCCAGAACTACGCCCTCTACCCCCACATGAGCGTCTACGCCAATATGGCTTTCGGCCTGAAAATGCGGCATTTTTCCAAGGCGGAAATTCACCAGCGGGTCATGAACGCCGCCCGCCTCCTGGAAATCGAACCTTATCTCGAACGCCGCCCCAAGGCCCTTTCCGGCGGGCAGCGCCAGCGGGTCGCCCTGGGCCGGGCGATGGTGAGGAACCCCGCCGTGTTCCTCCTCGACGAACCCCTGTCGAACCTGGACGCCAAGCTCCGCGTCCAGATGCGCTCGGAAATCGTCAAGCTGCATCAGCGCCTCGGCACCACCTTCATTTACGTCACCCACGACCAGACCGAAGCCATGACCATGGGCACCAGGATCATCGTCATGAAGGACGGCGTGGTGCAGCAGGCCGACACCCCCCGGAATCTCTACGATCATCCCGGCAACAAATTCGTCGCCGAGTTTATCGGCAGCCCGCAGATGAACATGTTTACGGCCGAACTGGCCGGCGAGGGCGACCGGGTCCAGGCGCGGTTCGACGGCCACAGCTTGGCCGTCACCGGCGAGGCCGCCCGGCGCCTGGCGCCCCACCTCGGGAAAAAGGTTTGGCTGGGGCTTCGCCCCGAAGGGTTCGAAGAAGCGCCCCGCACCGGGGCGGAAAGCCGCATCGACATAACCGCCGACATGGTGGAGACGACCGGCTCGGACGTTTACGTTTTTTTCAACACCCCCTCCTGCCCCCGCAGCGTCAACGCCCGCCTGACCCCGCGGGTAACCCTCCGTTCCGGCGACCGCCTGCCGCTTTACGTCGGTTCGGAAGCCCTGCACTTTTTCGACCAGGAAAGTGGCGCGGCTTTGTAAAAACCGTTCCCGAATTTCCAGCCGGGCGAGGGATCCGCCGCCCGCAACCGCCATATATTTAGCGACCCCCATTTTCCGGCGGAAGGTGCGTTAACGCCTGCCGCTTAACCGACGTTCCAGGCCAAAAACAGCCTGAAATTGCCGCTACAAAACCCCTCCTCCGGCACCTGTTCCCAGTTTGCCTTTTTGACCCCGGGCAGCGGTTTTTCCAGGCTCGTTTCAACCGAAACCGGAAAGTCTTGGCAAGATCTGGCCTTTGCCGGCGATTATGGTATTATGGGTGGCTTGCCATATTCACTTGAATTCGGGGTCTTACCTTCGGCTCTCCGGTTCTGATGCGGGGTTTGGGAGAAATCCGCCCGCGGACCTCTATAGGATGAGAGAAAATGTCACATTACCGCTTCGCCTCCCGCCTCCTGGCGCCCGCGCTCACCCTCACCTTCGCCCTCTCCGGCGCCTTCCCCGGAGCGGTCTCCGGCGAGGCCAACACCATACCCCTGCAAAACCGCGACATCATCGGCCTGGTTCGCGCCGGCATCAGCCCCAATCTGATTATCAACCGCATCAAGGAATCACAAAATCAGTTCGATCTCTCCGACCAGGCCTTCATTGACCTCAAGGAAGCCGGCGTCACCGACGACGTCCTAGCCGCCATGTCCGGCGTGGCGACCCGCGGCCAGACCGCCGCCCCGCCCCCCCTCTCCCTGCCGCCCCTGGGCGCGGGAGGTTTTTCCGCCCCGCCGGCGGCGGACGGTTTCTCCTCGGTTCCCCCCCTGAACGATTCCTTCGCGCCGCCGCCCCTGAATGCCGGCGGCGGACCTCAGGCGAATTCCTTCGCCCCCCCGCCGGGAAATTCTTTTACGCCTCCGCCCGCCAATTCCTTTGCCCCGCCGCCGGCCAACGCTTTTTCGGCTCCGCCAGCCGATCCCTTCGCCCCCCCGCCCGCGAACGCTTTCGCGCCGCCGCCGGCTCCGGCAAACGGACCCGGCCAGAACTTCGCCGCCGGCGGGCCCGGTCCCGGCTTTCCGCCCGCGCCTACGCCCAATCCGAACTTCGCCCCCCAGCCCGGTCCCGGCGCGCCGGCTTCCGGTTCCGGATCGTTCGCGGCGGCGGCGGGTTCCGGCCTTCCGGCCAATTCCGGCGCTCCTTCCGGTCCGGGTGCCAA
Organism: Planctomycetota bacterium; assembly: GCA_031548195.1. Taxonomy (GTDB): domain Bacteria; phylum Planctomycetota; class SZUA-567; order SZUA-567; family SZUA-567; genus JAJBSZ01. The sequence continues at coordinate 4,349 of JAVBRG010000167.1, forward strand.
TGCCAATGTAAATGCCAATAACGGGCTGAATGCCGAACGCTTCATGGCGGACCTGGCCAATATCGCCGGCGGCTCCCCCGACAGCAAGCGCGCCGGCGTCGCCTGGATGCTCGCGAACCGCAATCTCACCGCCGCCCCCTTGCGGCAAGCCATCACCGCCAATCAACCGGACGTCCAGGCGGCGGCGCTACAGGCCCTGGCCGCCATGGACGACAAGGACAGCATCGCGGTTATCCGCGAACTCCTCGCCAATCCCTCCCCCCTGGTGCGGCAGAACGCCGCCGCCGCCCTGGTCGCCATGGACGACAGGGAAGCCATCGCGGTCGCCGAAAAGGCGCTCAGCCGCCCCATCGATCCCCTGGACGGCTTTATCCGCGTGGTCGGCTACGCCCGGGTCATCCGCGCCTCCGCCGACCTCGGAAACCTCCTCGCCAAAAGTTCCGTAGCCCAGAATCGCAGCGCCGCCGCCTGGGCCCTAGCCGAGATCGGCCGCCCCGCCGCCATCGCCTTCCCGGCCCTGGAAAACGCCCTGGCCCGCGATTCCGACCCGAACGTCCGCCGCGACGCCGCCCGGGCCATCGCCCTCATGCACGAACCCACCAGCGCCCGGCTCCTCCAGGCCGCCTGCCGGAAAGACCCCCAGGTAAGGAAAATCATCCTCCAGGCCCTGTCCGAATATCCCGAATCCGCCGAATTCCTGATCGGGGTCATGAACCTCGGACCCGAGCAAATCGCCCCCGACGAACTGGAAACGGCCCGCACCAGCCTGGCCCAGCTCACCGGCGTCGACTTCGCCCTCGACGGCAACCGCTGGTCTCAGTGGTTCGCCCTCAATAAATCCCGTTTCGCCGCCATCGCCACCCCCGCCCAGCCCGCCATCTCCCGGCCGCCGCCCGCTCCTTTCGGCGCCTCCGGCGGACTCGCCGGCGGCGCCTCCGGCGCATTCCCCCCCACCGCCGACAGCCGCGCCGCCGCCACCGGCGGCCTGAGCGGCGGCGGCGCAAAAGGCGGGCAGGTCGACGTCGCCGCCTGGGGCATCGTCGCCGATCCCATGCAAATTCCCATGGCCCCGGAAGTTGACGACTCGCGGCGCCGCCCCGGCTTGATTCCCCCCGGGGGATACGGCCGCAACGATTCCGGATCCCTGTCCCTCTCCGCCTCCGAATTCGGCGCCGGCGCGGCGCCGGCCGCTCCCCCGGCCGGCCCGGGCGGTGCGGCCGGTGCGGGTGGAATGTTCCCGCCGCGCGGCGGCCCCGGGGCGGGAGGAAGCGCTCCGGCCCTGCCGCCGTCCGGATCCGGTCTGGCCGGTTCCATGCGGCCGGGCGGCCCGGGCGCTTCCGGCGGCGGCGCCTTCGCGGGACCGGTGGGGTCACTCGCCAATCCGTTGGCGCGCGTTCCCGCGCCTGCCGCCGGCTCCGCCTTGTCCGACCTGCCGAGCGCCTCCTCGGCCGGCGCCTCTTCCTATTCCCCGCCGGTCGGCCTTTCCTCGCCCGCTTTCGACAGCGGCTATTCCTCAGCCTATGAGAGTTCCACCGGGAGCTACGACGCCGGACCCTCCACCTCCTATGATTACAGTTCCCCTTCGCCCTATTCCAGCGGCGATTACTCCTCCTATGGCACCGGCGACCTCCTGGGCGACTCCGCCTATTCCTCCAGCTACGGCTCATCCTACGGCTCCAGCTACGGCGATTCCTATTCCTCCTACAGTTCGCCCGTTCTCACCCCCCTTCCAACCCCTTACGAACCGCCGCTGAGCCTGGACGCCTATACCAAAACCGACAGCGTCGCCGACGTCGTCGCCGCCAGCGGCGTGTCAGGCACCGCCGAAGGGGTCAGTCCGAACGTCGGCGATTTCCAGGCCCCGACCCTCCTCGACATGGGCATATCGGAAAGTTCCTTCCCCGCGCCACCGACCCTGGAAGCTACTTACGCCGCCGCCCTGGAAAGCGGGGCGATTACCATCAATCCCTCGCTTGTCGCCACTTCGCCGCCTCCGGTCATCCTGCCGGATAACAGCCCGCGCGTGGTCGACAGCGGCGTGAACGCCGCCGCGGTCGCCGCTCCCGCCTCGGCGGCCGTCGCCAGCGCCGTCGCCGCGACTGCAACTTCCGCCCCCAACGGGGGGACCGCCTCCTTCCTGTCCGGCGGCGCCCTGGACAGCGCGGCTTTGTCCGGCAGCGATTTCGACGACTTCGATGACCAGGACGATTCCCCGGTCGCCGCGCCCATGCCGTCCCCGGTGACGGCCAGTGTGGCGGGGGGGCTGCGTCCCCCCGGCATGGCCCTTCCCCCGCCTCCGGCGGCGGCGGTGTCCGGCACCGTTACGCAAACGGTAATTCAAGCGCCGATCGACCGCATAGCCGCCGCTCCGGCCGCCCCCATTCCGGCTCCGGCGGTGGAAGTCATGGAGATGGTGACTCCGCCCGCGTCGGTTGAGGTCCTTTCCGAACCGCCCATGGCCAGCCAGGCCTTCCGGGTTTCGCCCGGGGCGGGAACGGTGGAGGAATTGTCCTTCCCCGGCGACGACGACCGCTTCGGGGTCGGGGAACCGTACCTGAACGATTTCCCGGCCGGCGGGGCGGCCGCGAACGCGAACGCGACTCCGGTCACCGACCGCATCGTCGAACGCCTGTCGGGGCCGGGAAGCGGCATTGTCGAGAAGCCACCCGTGGGGGTCGACACCGACGTCGAAGAAGTGCGCACCGGCGTCCGCGGTCCCAGGCGGGGCGTCACTGTCGCCGGCGGCGAGTCGCGGCCGCACATGATTGAGGAAGAACCTATTGGCGTGGACAAGAACCGGCGGCCGGCGGTAACCGTTTTCGGCGACGGCGACGACGACGAGTCGGCGCGTTATGTCGGCGGAACGGGTGTGGGGGTCGCCGTACCTTCGGGGTTGGGACGCGGCGCCATTGCCGGAACAGCCGCCGCCGGGGTGGCGAGCAACGCAAGAATCGGCGCGGTGGTGGAGACGGATCGGATTTTGCCGCCGGCGGCGCCTACGCTGGTCGCGCCAGTGATCAACCCGGTTCCGTCGCCGACAGTGGTAACGGCTGCGCCGATGGTGGTGACGGCCGCTCCGATGGTGGTTACGGCCGCTCCGACGGTGGTGACAACCGCGCCGCCGGCGGGCGTTATAGCGACGCCGTCCGTTCCGTTTGGCGGCGGCGGGATAGAGGTTCCTTCCCTGCCGAGCGGCGGTTTCTCCCTGCCGGGCGATATGTCCGGGGACGGCGACGACATGTTCGCGGATGATTTCTTCACTTCTCCCGGATCGCCCGCCGGAACGCCGGCCTTGTCCCTGCCGCCCGCCCAAACGGCGTTGCCGACGCCGGCTACGGCGGTTTCGGAAGCGGCGGATGGCGGTTCCTTGAAAAGCATGTTGACGGGCGATTTGGCCGCCGACGACGAGGAGTATGAAGAAACTGGCGAATATGAGGAAGGGGTGGAGGGCGAGGACTTCGACGCCCCGGCGGGAGGGAATGCGGGGGTCGGTGTCGATTTCGGCGCGGCGCCGGATGCCAGTTTTGGCGGGGGTGGCGCGGCGGTGGCGTCCGGGAGCGTTTCCACCGGCGCGGTGGTCGGGGCCATGCCTGCCACCGGTTCGGTCGTCGACTTTCCCGCTCTGGGTGACGCCCTGGTCGAGGCGGAGCCGTATGGGAGCGGCAAATTACCCGCGGCGCAGGTGGTGGTGCCGGAGAGTCATCTAAGCGCTCCGGAGGCGGGAGCCGCGGGCGGATCCTCGTCAAGCGGCGGCGGCCCCTTGCGTTTGCAATTGCCGCCGTTCTAATGGGAGTTTGGCTAATCGGCATGCAAACCGGGCGACGCCCAAGCTGATAAAACCTGGAAATTCTAGCGGCGATAACGCTTTTTCCGAAGTGACGATGGGCGGTCCAATCGTCACTTCGGAAAACTCCGTCAATAATAATCGAGCAAATCGAAAACCACTTTTCCATCCGTAATCTGCCGGACCAAACCGTAAACCGACACCTCCGGCGACAAATACCATTCGCTGTTTTCCCCGTTAGCGTTGATGGTCATAATCACCACCGGCAGCCGGGTTCCCTTGAAGGGAATGTTGTCCCGGCGCAGGTTCAGGGAAACGCCCGGTTGATCGGGAATGTCCAGCGGATTGTCGACCTCGCCCGCCTTATACTCCACTTCCACCACATTGACCACTTCGTCTTCATAGATATTTTCCACCCGTACCACCACCAGGGCGTCTGGTCCGCTGCCTTCCACCTTGGTTACGGTATGTTTTTGGATGTAGCCGTTGGGGACGGCGTATGAAGCCCATTCCCCCGGTTCGACATCGGCCAGGGAGTTCGGCAATCCTTCCACTTCCACCTCTCCCGCGTAAGCCGTCAAACCGCACCAGATCAGCGCCATAAGGCAGAAAGCCAATCTTTTCATGAAGTACCTTTCATAGAGAAAACGGTCGTTAATTTCGGCAGAATAATTATACGCAAGAGTAGGCGGCAATGCCACAGGAAGCCACCTCCCGGGTTTCTGTCGGAACGATAAAGCCGAAATCGAGTTTGATACCGACTGTCCCAGGCATCTTTTTGCGGTCCGGCGGCGTAATCGGCGGCGGGGGCGGCGGCCTTCTTTTGGGCGGTACGTTCGCTTTCGCCGCACTTTTCAAATTCGGAAGTTCCTTCTGGGGGGTCGGCGGAAGGGGCGCCTTCCCGCTTGGGGCGGCTTGCGCCGGCTTGAGGGGAAGCTCCCGGTGTCTCCTGGTTTCGATCGGGCGGCGCGGGTCCGGCGGGGCGATGGCCTTCGGCGGCGGCGGCCTTTGCATCCGGCCGGCCGGCTGGGGGGGCGGATCATTTTTCGGCATGCCGGGGAGGTCTTTGAGGAGCGGCCGATCCGGACGATCGAGCCACGGTTTGGGGGCGCCGGGCCGGGCGGGGGCGGTGGGAGCGACGGCGGCCGGGGCGGTTGCGGCGACCGGTTGCGGCGTGGCGACGCGTTTCGGCTCCGACGGTCCGGGGCGCTTTTCCGGCCGGGGCGGCGGAGGCGGGTCGACAAAACGCGGCGGTCGGCGGTACTGACTGGAAATGGAGGGGGGGCCGACGATAATCACCGGCGGCGGCGGCCGGGGGCGGGACTGGCCGTCCCGGCGGTGATATTCAACCGGTGGCGGGGTCGCGAGGGTATTGCCGCCGATGGCATTGTAGAGTACGGCGTCGTAAGTGTTTCCATGTTCGAGGATGACGCCGTTCAGGCCGGTTTGCCGCCCTTTTCCATAAGGTTCGAGGATGAGGCGGGAGACTGCGCCGGGGCGGATGCGAAAGCGGAGGCGGTCGCCGCTGCCGCCGTAAATTTCGTAGGCGCCGCGGCGGAGGCTCAGGTTTACCGCTCCCAGGGGGGGGATGAAAGTGGCGCCCCAGCCGTAGTCTTCGCGATAAAGAAAGAACTGGCGGTATTCCGGATTGTAGAGCAGGTAGTAGGGGCGCTGATCATTATTGGTTATGGAGAATAGGCCATCCTTCCCCTGCAGGGAAACGAGCTGGCGTCCGGTGGGGGTGTCTACCACGACATCGTTCGCCAGGCCGGGTTGGGCGGCGGTCAGGGCGAGAAGACAGGCGAGGACGAGGGCGGGTAGCGCTTTCGACATGGTATTCTCCTCGATTGGTTTGGCGGGGGGGTGTGGCGAAAAGTGCGGTTTTCAGTGTCGGTTAAAAAGCGGTTACTGTCAATGTGAAAAAGGTTTGCGGAATGGTAATAAAAAATGGCGCACCCGAGAGCGCGCCACCATGAATGGACCGACCCCGCGTATTTCTAGTGCCCGCCGTCGGCGCGTTTGCCGCCGATGATCTTTTCCACCTCGGCGAAGGCCGCGTCCCGGGCCCCGGCCGTGTCGCCTTCGAGGTTCAGGCGGAGGACCGGCTCCGTGTTTGACGCCCGGATATTGAACCAGTAATCGCCGAAATACATGCTTAGGCCGTCCAGGTGGAAGACGTCCCGGGCCCTGCCGCGGAAGGCGTCCTCGACTTTTTGCATCACCTTGCCCGCGTCGTCGACCACGAAGTTGACTTCGCCGGAAGCGAAGTACTTTTTAAACGGGTTGATCAGTTCGGATAATTTTTTGCCGCTTTTCGACACCACGCTCAGAACCGAAAGCATGGCCATTTCGGCGTTGTCGGTGTAATGCAAATCGCGGAAATAGAAGTGGCCTGACAATTCGCCGGCGAAAATGGCCTTGTCTTCCCGCATCATCGCCTTGATGAAGGAATGCCCCACCCGGCACAACTTCGCGACCCCTCCCAGCCGTTCGATTTCCTCCTTCACCACTTTTGAACTGCGGAGATCGTAGAAAATGGTCGCCCCGGGTTCCATGGACAACATTTCGCTGGACAGCAAAGCGGTGATGAAATCAGCCGGAATCATGTTGCCGAGTTCGTCGACATACATGCTGCGGTCGCCGTCGCCGTCGAAAGCCACCCCGACGTCGGCCCCGACCTCCTTCACCTTCGCGACCAGGGCGCGCATGTTTTCGGCCTTGATCGGATTCGCCTCGTGATTGGGGAAATTTCCGTCCGGTTCGAAATACATCGGGATCAATTCACAGGGCAGTTTTTCGAACAGCTTCGGCAAAAACGCCCCCATCACGCCGTTGCCGGCGTCGACCACCACCGTGAGGGGCTTGATGCTGCCGGCGTACTTCAGTAAATTGGCCCGGTATTCGGAGAAAATCTCCTCCTGGCGCACGCTGCCGGTTTTCGCCGCCGGGGTGAAGGCGTTTTTCTGCACCAGCTTTTCCATGTCGGCCAGCCCGGTGTCGTAAGCCACCGGAATCGCCTCTTCGCGGCACCACTTGCAGCCGTTGTATTTGGCCGGATTGTGGCTGGCGGTAATCTGCACGCCGGCGTCGGCCTTGAAGAGCGCGGTCGCGAAATACAGCATCGGCGTCGACGCCATTCCGAGATCGATCACGTCCACCCCCTGCTTGGTGAGGCCGCGAATCATCGCCTGCGCCAAACCGACCCCGGATTCACGCATGTCCCGGCTCACTACCGCCAGCTTGCATTTAAGAACCTGCGGCGCGGCTTGCCCAATTGCCTCGAAAAGCGCCTCGTTCACCTGATCGGGATAAGTGCCCCGTACGTCATAGGCTTTGAAAATTCCCATTCTGCTCCTCCTCCTTTACCCATCCCCCGGGACGGACTTGACCTGCCCAAAGTCGCATTAGAACCCCAAACAGCGGGTTAAGCAAGTAAAAAGCCGATTTTTTCCCCGAGGGATCTAGCCCCGCGCCGCCTTGCGTTTCCGTATCGACCAGCCGAAATAACCCTGACGTTTACCCAGGGTGAAGTATTCGCCATGGGCAAAACAGAGCAGGTCCGCCCGATCCAGCCGGAATTTGCCGCCCTTGTCCACACAGCGGCCGTCCACCGCCACCCCTTCCACCCGGGCGATAAACAGGTCGTGACTGCCCAAACTCAAGCGTTCCGTCACCCGGCAGCCGATGTTAAGCGGCGCTTCACCCACGCCCGGGCACGACACCCCCGGCACTTCGCAGCGGCTGAACCCGGTCGAAGCCCACTTGTCGACGGCGCGGCCGGAAACGACCCCGCAATAGTCGACCCCCTTCGCCATCGCCCGCGAAGGGATGTTCACGACAAATTCCCCGGTCGCCTTGATCATACCGTAGGAAAACCGGCTGGGGCGAATCGACACCGACAAGAGGGGCGGATCGGAACAGACGTTGCCGCACCAGGCAATCGTCAGCAGGTTCGCGGCGCCGTCCGGCGCCTGGCAGCTCACCAGGGCCGCCGGGGCGGGGGCCACCATGTTCCCGGGCTTCCAAATCACTTTCAGGTCAGGCACTATTTCCCCTTTGGAACGGCGTCCTCAATCCTTCCACGGCCCGTCCGGCCCCACCAGGACATTGTCAATCAGCCGCACCCCACCGATTTTTATCGCCCCGGCCATCAATACCAAATCGTCGACCTTCTCCACTTCCTCCAAAGTCTCCGGGGACACGATGTCCAAATAATCCAGTTCGATCTCGCCATCCTTCAGGATATGCTCCTGCATGGCGTTCGTGAGTTTGAAGGCGTCCGTTTCACCCCCCTTGATCAGCTTCCGGCCCAATACCAGCGCCTCCCTAAGCGCCAGCGCCCGCTTACGGTAGGCGGGCGGCAGATTCCGGTTGCGGCTGGACAGGGCCAGGCCGTCCTCCTCGCGGACGATTGGGCAAACCACGATTTCCACCGGAAAATTCAAGTCGATGACCATGCGCTGAATCACCAGGGCCTGCTGGGCGTCCTTCTGGCCGAAATAGGCCCGGGTCGGCCGCACCAGATTGAACAGCTTCGCCACCACCGTGGTCACGCCGCGGAAATGCCCCTGACCCCGCGACATGCCGCACAAGCCCCGGGTCAGTAAGTGCACGTCCACGGAAGTCTGCGCCCGGGGCGGATACATCTCCTCCACATCCGGATGAAAAACCAGGTCGACGCCGGCTTTTTCCGCCGCTTCCAGGTCCTCCTCCCAGGTGCGGGGATAACGGTCGAAATCCTCCCCGGGCATGAACTGGGTAGGATTGACAAAAATCGACGCCACCGTGACGTCGTTCTCGTGCGCCGCCCGTTCCATCAGGGACAAATGCCCCTCGTGCAAGGCCCCCATGGTGGGGACAAACCCCACTTCGGCCCTTTTGGCGGCGAGTTCCGCGGCTTCCGACCGCATTTCGGAGATCGTTTCGATGATGCGCATATGAGTACCTCTGTGTTAAAAAAGTGATTCCACAATTTCCCTCGGCTTTTGGACAAAATATCAGGCCCGCCCCTCCGGCAACAATTCGGCGAACTCCCCGATGAGGTAATCCGGTTGCACCTCCCACTGCGAAGGGTCCATCCCGCCCCATTTCACCAGGACCGTGTCCATCCCGGCCGCGTGACCGCACTGGACGTCGAAAGTGGCGTCGCCAATGAAAACGCAGCGCTCCGGCCGCACCCCCAAACGCTCCGCCGCGAACAGGGCCGGTTCGGGCCCGGGCTTGTGGCCGACCGTGTCCTCCGGCGTGACCAGGAGATCAAAATAGCGGTCCAGATCCAGATAATTGAAAAAAGCCTCCAGGCTGAAAAGACGCCGGGAAGTGACGCATGCTATGCGCTTGCCCGCCGCCCGGAGCGCCGTCAAGCCCTCCCGGACCCCGGGGAAAGCCCGGAGATGCTCGCGGTACCAGCGCATCATCCCGTCCCCGTAGACCAAACCGGCCTGTTCGTAAAAGGCGTCGCCGCGGCCGTCGCCCAAAAGGAGACGGATCTGCGCCGGCATCGGCAGGCCAATCGTCGCCTCCACCACCGACCGCTCCGGCGCACCCGTGCCCATCCGTTCCCCCATGTCCGCGAAAGAACGGTAGATCAATTCACGGCTGTCCAACAAAGTGCCGTCGGCGTCAAATAGATAGGCGTCGTATTCCTTCATCGACCAGGTCCATCCTTTCCAGAAGTTCCTTGACCGTCAGGTCGAGAACCGGGTGCAGGTAATCCGGATCCAAATCCGCCAGCGGGCACAGGACAAAACCCCGCTTGGCCAGGCGCGGGTGGGGAATCACCAGGCGTTCCCCTTCCTCCACGACCTCGTCGTTCCACAACAGGATGTCGATGTCCATCGTTCGCGGACCCCAGCGCGCTTCGCGGGACCGGTCGCGGCCCATGGCTTTTTCCAGGGCCTGGGTGGCGTCCAGCAATTCCAGCGGGGACAGTGACGTCTCCAGCAGGGCTACCGTATTATAGAAATCCCACTGGCCGGCGGGACCGCCCACCGGGCACGTCTCGTAAACCGGGGCGTTACGCAACAGGGAGGTGGCGGGGATGGCCGCCAAACCCCGCCGGGCGGCGGCGATGTTCTCCCCCCGGTCGCCCAGGTTCGAGCCAAGTCCCACGTAAACATAAGCCATCTCTACTCCCGCTCAGCGGCGCTACGCCAAACCTTTGGCGCGGAGCGCCTGTTCGAAGGCATCGTATTCGTCCCGCATTTGCGGAAGCAGCGCCTCAAGCTCCTGCAGTTTGCCCGCCTGGGCCAGCTGTTCGCAACGGAAAGCCACCTCGCGCAGGCGTTCGCCGCCGGCGGTGGCGGCAACGCCCTTGATGGAGTGCGCCTCCCGCTGTGCGTCCAGGGCCTTCCCCTCCGCCGCCGCCGCCTCCAGGCTCATCAGGAGTAGCGGCGTCTCCAGGAGGACCACGCCGGCCACCTCGCGGGCCAGGGCCTCGTCCTCAACGGTCGAAGCCAGCAATTTTTCATAGTCGAATACGGGTAAATCGCTCATGCGCTTCCTTTCAATTCTTACCCGGCCGCAAACAGGATTACCCCCGCCGCCACCGCCAAATTCAGGCTCTCCACCCCTCCTTTGAGAGGGATATGCACCTTCCGGTCGCATAAGCGGGCCAGGCTGTCCGGTACCCCGCCTTCGCCGCCGATCAACAGGGCGAAAGGTTCCCGCAAGGGGGACTGGCGATAATCGTCGGCGGGCAGATTGGCGGAAGCCAACACCAATTTGGCGGCGGGATTTTTTTCCGCCCAGCCGGCGGCGAATTCGCTTTGGCTCAGGGACAAACAGGGCAGGCGGAAGGCGGCTCCCATGCTGCCCCGCAGAAATTTGGGACTGGTGGGGTCGGCCCCTTCCACAAAAAAGCAGGCGGTGCAGCCGGCGGCGAGGGCGGTTCTGGCCAGGGCGCCGGCATTGCCGGGATCCTGGACCTGGGCGGCGATTAAGGCGCGTAGATGCGTTTGGGCAAGGATTTCGGCGGGAGCGGGGCGGTTTTCTTTTACCGCCAGCAGCAGGGCCAGGCCGTCGGGGCTGTTCAGGCCGGTGAGTTTGGCGTAACAATCGTCGGCGAGACTGATGCGTTCGACCTCGAGTTGGCCGGCCAGTTCATAGAGTTCGCCGGCGCTTGCCTTTTCCGCACCCGAGTCGGAAACGAGGAGGGCCGCCGGTTCGAGGACCCCGTTATTGGCGGACAAGCCTTCCAGACAGAGCCGCGCCCCTTCGGCGAGGGTCAGGGCGAGGCGCTGGCGGTATTTCGCCTCCGCCAGGGAGGCCCAGTCCTTGAGGCGCGGGTTGGCGCGGCTGGCGATGCGTTTCAGGCTGCGGAGAAGTTCC
>JAVBRG010000067.1:0-7482 GCA_031548195.1 Planctomycetota bacterium
TGTCGTGCCGCCGCTCAGGCTACTAAAAATGCCTGTATTTGTTGGGGAAATCGGGGTGGGGGGCAACGATTCCTACAGCCTGCGTTTTGGGGAGGGAGGTACTTTTTACCGGAGAAAAAAAAGTCCCTCCCTCCCCAAACCCCACCCTCTTCAAAAAATCTCACCTGCGCTGGCGCGGTTCAAGTCAGGGTCTTCCGCTGGCGTGGTTCAAGTCAGGATCTTCTCAGACAGCCAGCCCCGGCCCGCCTCGCGTAAGCCCGCGCGCAACTCTGCCGCATCACCGTCATTCGCCACCCGCTTGATCCTGCCGGCGGCATCTTCCCGCAACGCCTCGGCAAACAACGGCCGCTGCCGACTTTCCCGACGCTCCAATTCCTCGGCGTCCCAGCCCCGCCTACCCGCCCGCTCCCGGCGCACTGCGATCGCCGCTTCGATAAGAAAAACCAGGTCGCACTTCCACTCCATCCCCGCCGCAAACAACAAGGCCGCCTCCACCACCACCGGACGCGCGTCCCGATTCGCCGCGATTATCCGCTCCGTCTCCGCCACCACCAAAGGATGCACCAAACCCTCCAGCCAGCGTAATTCCCCGGGATCCGTAAAAACCCGCTCCGCTATCGCCCGCCGTATGGCCGCCGGTTCCTGAGCTCTAAAAGCCCCGCCGCCAAAACGCTCCCGCAAACGCGCCACCACCTCCGGCCGCAGCAACACCGCATGCCCCACCTCATCCGCCTTGACCAGCATTCCCGCGCGTCCATCGACCGCCCCCGACGCCAGCAATTCAGCCGCGAACGATTTCCCCGAACACGGCAAACCCGTCACCCCAAACACCGGCATGGCCCCGCCAGCGCCGCCGCTCATTTCGTCTCCAGCCAATTGTCGCCAATCCCGATGTCGACCTTCAACGGCACGTCAAAGGGAATCGCCTGCTCCATCGCCCCACGCACCCGCTCCTTGAGATCAGGTATCTCCCCCTCCGGCGCCTCCAGCAAAAGTTCGTCGTGAATCTGCAAAAGGAGCCGCGCCTGCAAGCCGTCCCGGTCGAGAACCCGCGCCAAATCCACCATCGCTGTCTTGATGAGGTCAGCCGCACTCCCCTGGATAATGGTGTTGATGGCCTCACGCTCCGCCCGGGAACGCCGCTGGTGATTAGTGGCCTTGATGTCGGGGATTTCCCGGCGGAAACCGAGGACTGTCTCGACAAAACCTTTCTCCCGCGCCGTCGCCAGCGCTTGATCCATCCATTCGCGAATCCGGGGAAAACGCCGGAAATAGTCGTCGATGAACCGCTGGGCTTCACTACGCGCCATCCCGGTCGTCGCCGCCAAACCGTGGGCGCTCTGGCCGTAAATGATACCGAAATTCACCGCCTTCGCGGCCGAACGCTGGCTCTTCGTCACCTCCTCCGGTTTAATCCCCCCCACTTCGCTGGCGACCACCCGGTGAATGTCCAGGTCGTCCTCGAACGCTTTCCTGAGAACCGGATCGCCGGAAAATGCGGCCAGAACCCGCAGTTCGACCTGGGAATAATCCGCCGCCAGCATTTTCCAGCCGGCCTGGGGAATAAACGCCGCCCGCACCGCCCGGCCGCGTTCGGTCCGCACCGGGATGTTCTGCAAATTGGGGTTCGAGGACGCCAGCCGCCCCGTCGCGGTCCGCACCTGGGAAAAAGTGGTGTGGAGCCGTCCCGTTTCCGGATTGACCATTTCGGGGAGGGCGTCCAGATAAGTGTTTTTCAGCTTCGCGTACATCCGGTATTCGAGAATGCGGGCGCAGATTTCCGACTGATGCAGGTTCGCCAGTTCCTGCAATACACTTTCGTCGGTGGAATTGCCGGTCTGGGTGCGCTTGAGGACCGGCAGGGCCATTTCCTCGAAAAGCACGGCAGACAGCTGCTTCGGACTGGCTATATTGAATTCGTGTCCGGCGAGGGTGTGGATCTCCTGGGTCAGGTTTTCCAGGAGTTCCGCCGTCTCGGCGCTTTCTTCGGCAAGAAGCCCGCAGTCCAAACGAATCCCCGTCGCCTGCATCTCGGTGAGGACCTGCGAGAGGGGCATTTCCACTTCCCTGAACAGCTTCCCCGCCCCCCTGGACTCGAGCTGGGGCAGGAACTCCCGGTACAGGCGGTGGCTGATGTCGGCGTCGGCGCCGCAATAGCGGGCGACATCGGCAGGTGGCACTTTGTCGATACTGGTTTGATTCCGCCCCGACCCGATGAGGTCCTGAATCGGGGTCATATCGATATCGAAATGCCGCCGCGCCAGCGTTTTCAAACCATGGTCGACCAGATGCCCCCCGACCAGCGACGAAGCAATCAAGCTGTCGAAAAAAGCCCCGGCCAAACGAATGCCGGCATGGCGGAGCACCAGGGCGTCGAAGCGGAGATTATGCCCGGTTTTCTTGACTTCGCCGTTTTCGAAAATGGGCTTCAGCCGCTCCAGGCACGACGCCGGTAAAACCGCGACCCCGGCCGGCGCGAGGAAGGGGAGATAATGGGCTTTGCCGCTTTCCCAACAAAAACCCAAGCCGACCAGCCGATCCAGAAGCGGATCCAGCCCGGTCGTTTCGGTGTCGAAGGTGAAACAGTCCCGCGTCTGCAATTCTTTAAGAAAAAGGGCGAAATCCTCCCCGTTCGCTACCAGCCGGTAATCGGTGGGAAGACTGGCGGCGTTTTCGTTAGGCCCCGGGTCGAGGCATTTTGCCGTACCGATTTCGACGTGCTTCGCGTCGGCGCTTTTCGATTCGTCGGGGTACTCCGCCGCCAGCTTGTTCAGAAGCGACTTGAAACCGCAGTCCCGGTACAAGCGGCGTAATTCCGCCACGTTCGGCTGGTGGATTTTTGCCGCCTCCAGGTCGAATTCGATAGGCACCGCCTGATCGATGGTGGCCAATTTTTTTGACAAGAGGGCCAGCTCCCGGTTTTCCTTAAGAACCGTCCCGCGTTTGCCTTTGATTTCCCCGGCGTGGTCGAGAAGATTTTCCAGACTGCCGTATTCCTTAATCAGCTGGACGCCGATTTTTTCGCCAATCCCCGGCACGCCCGGGATATTGTCCGAACTGTCCCCCCACAGGCCCATGAGATCGGTGAGTTTGTCCGGCGGCAGGCCTTTCTTCTCTATGAAGGCGGCGACGTCAAGGAAAACGCCTTTCCCCGAATCGTAAATCCGCACGCCCTCCTGCAACAACTGGCTGCAATCCTTGTCGCCGGTGACCAGGACGGCGTTCCAGCCGGCTTCACGGGCACGGCGGACCAGGGTTCCGAGAATATCGTCGGCTTCGTAACCCTCTTTCTGATAGACGGGGATATTACGGGCGCGGACTATATCCTGGATAATGGGAATCTGTTCGATCAACTCCGGCGGCGGCGGTTTGCGGTTCGCCTTGTAGGCTGGATATTGATCATGCCGAAACGTCTTCCCCGGCGCATCGAAGACGGCGATCAGGGCGGCTGGCTGGTGTTTGTCCAGTATGTCGTCAATGACCCTCGCGAATCCGAAGGCGGCTCCGGTCGGTTTGCCATGCGCGTTTTTCAAGCTTTCCATGGCATAATAGGCACGGTATATCTGCGCGTGGCCGTCTATGAGGTAAAGTGTAGGAGTCATGATCAGGCAGGAAAGTCCCAAAAGCGGATTGGTAAGGTAGACTGAATTGAGGTGAACGTAAAAAGGAAATTGCAGGCTCCGGAATGGAAATGACCCGCGCCGGAGGGCGGCCATTTGGGCGGCTCTAAAAAAGCCCTTTTTTTAGAGGTACCCTTTATTCATTTCGGCAGGAGAATCTCTTCAAGTAGGTAATGGATATCTATACAGACGGAACGCGGCAGTTTGCAGGACCTCACTTTCACCCCCACCCTCCCCACAATCCGCATCTTAACAGATTCTCCTTCCGAGTCAAGACGCAACTTTTTTCGTCATAAAAGAAATTTATTAACTCGGCAGGCGGAAGAGCGTGTTCAGATGCCGAACGCAGGTTGTCAATGGATCGGAAAAGCCGGGCGGTAATCCCACGCCACCCCCAGCTCTTCGTGCAGTTGCTTCAACTTCCGGTGCCATTCCTCGGCGAATTCCTCCGCCAAAGAGTTTCCCTCCAGCCGGCAGAAATGCAGCCGACAACCAAGCACCCTTTCCACCCGAGCCTGGCAGGCGCCGTCTTTTTGAAATGGACAGCGTTCGCCGGCGGCGGTCTGTTCAGGACCGGCGTCGGGGTTTGCGATCGGCCGGGCGGCGGCGAGGCGGCGGCGCTCCAGCGTACTGGTGTACAAAATGTGTCCCGCTTCCTTGAAGTGGCAACAGCGGCCGCAGCCGGAACAGACGGCGGGGTTTTCGGCGAGGAAACGATCCAGAGCCTGATCGAGGGCTTGATAAAAGGATTCGAGGGGATCGGGGCTGAAGTCGGGCAAGCGCGTATACTCCGTGTAAAAATCGGCGGTAAAACCTCTATCGACGAGGCGCATTGCGGTTCAGGCGCCATGTCGAAAAACTCCATCTACAACATGGCAAAGGGATCCGCGTCGATGCTCCGCCGCACCCCGCCGGAAAAACCCGCCTTGACCTCGGCCCCCCGCAACCATTCCCCCATCGCCCGGCTGTCGCCGGTAAACAGCAGCATGTGCCAGCGGTATACTCCATTGAGGCGTTCCACTTCGCACGGCACCGGACCCAAAACCCTGCCGCCCGGGGGAACCTTCGCCTTCACCCCCTCGCCGACCCGCCGCGCCACCGCTTCCACCGCCTCCCCTTTCTCGCCGGAAAAAATCAGCCTGGCGAGACGGCGGTACGGAGGATATCCCTGCTTTTCCCGGTCCGACAATTCCCCGGTCGTAAACCCGGCGAAGTCCTGACCCACCGCGCACGCCACCGCCGGATGCTCCGGCTGAAAAGCCTGCACCACCGCCAGCCCCTCCTTTCCCGCCCGCCCCGCCCGGCCGATGACCTGGGTCACCAATTGGAAGGTCCGCTCCGCCGCCCGGAAATCCGCCATCCCCAAGGCGGCGTCAGCCATCAAAACCCCCACCAAGGTGACGTTCGGAAAGTCCAAACCCTTCGCCACCATTTGCGTACCGAGGAGCACGTCGTACTCCCCCCGGGCAAAGGCCGACAAGGCCCGGCGGTGGGCGTCCCGCTCCGACATGCTGTCCGAATCCATCCGGAGAAGCCGCGCCCTGGGATACAGCCGCGCCAGCACGTCCTCGACCCTCTCGGTTCCCGTCCCCACAAACCTGAGTACATTCGCCCCGCAGGTGGGGCAGCGTTCCGGCACCCCCGATTCGTGGCCGCAGCAGCCGCAACGGAGCAGCCCCACGGCGCGGTGATGGGTCAAGGCCACGTCGCAATTGGGGCACTCCACCGCTTCGCCACAGACGCCGCAGCGGACCGAAGTGTGGAAGCCGCGCCGGTTCAGGAAAAGGATGGCCTGTTCCCTACGCCGGAGGCATTCCCCCAGCAGGTATTCGAGACGCCGGGAAAAGAGGGTCGGCTTCTTCACTTCGGTCCATTCCGTTTTCAGGTCGACTATTTCGACTTTCGGCGGTTTGGCGCCGCCCGGCCGGGTGGGCATGACCAGCAGGCAATGCTTGCCGATGCGGGCGTTATGGAGACTTTCAAGGCTCGGGGTGGCGGACCCGAGGACGACGACCGCCCGCGCCTGGAGACCCCGCACCAAGGCGACGTCCCGGGCGTGATAACGGGGATCGTTATCCTGCTTATAGGTGCGTTCGTGTTCCTCGTCGACGACGATGAGGCCGAGATTCCGGACCGGCGCGAAGACGGCGGAACGGGCGCCGACGGCGAGGCGCACTTCCCCCGAGCAGAGATTGCGCCAGTGTTCGGCGCGTTCGCCGTCGGAGAGGTGGGAGTGGAGGACGGCGATGTCGCCGAAGCGGCGGGAGAAGCGGGAGAGGGTTTGCGGGGTGAGGCTGATTTCCGGCACCAGGACCAGGGCGCCCTTCCCGGCGGCGAGCGTTTCGGCGATCAGGCGGATGTAGACTTCGGTCTTGCCGCTACCGGTGACGCCGTGGAGAAGGAAGCTTTGGTAGACGCCGGCCCGGATTCCGGCGGTCATTTCCGTGACGGCGGCGTTTTGTTCGGAGGTCAGTAAAATGTCCTTGACTTTTTCGGGAAAATATTCCGGTGGTGACGGCAGGCAATCGACCAGGCGAATTAAGCCGCGCTCGAGGAGGAGCCTCTGCATGGCCGGGGGGGCGACCCGGTTGAGGATTTCCTCGCCGGGTTTCAATTCCTGCCCCGGGTGATCCGCCAGCCAGCGGACGATGGCGCGGAGGGCTTCGGCCTGGCGGGGCGCCTTCCGGGCGATTTTGTCGGCTTCGAGACTGGCGTATTCGGGTTTGACGGCGAGTTCAATTTTCTTTTCGCGGCGTTTTTTCCGGCCGGTTTTTACCGCCCCGGGTATGGCGGCGGCCAGGGTCAGGCCCCAGCTGGAGTGGTAGTAATCGGCCGTCCACCGGGTGAGGTCGAGAAGTTCCGGCGGGACGCGTTCCTCCGGCGGGGAGATTTGCTCGAGGGGGCGGATGAGTTTGGGGTCGAGGGGCGGTTCCGGCGTCAAGGCCACGACCACGCCGCGGGTTTTCCGATTGGCGAAGGTGATTAAGGCGCGGTCGCCGGGCTGAATCACGCTGACGAGTTCATCGGGGACGCGGTAGTGGTAGATGGTGGTGAGGGGCGCTTCGACGACGATGCCGGCGTAGAGGGGGGCGTCGGGATTGGGCATGCGTCGGGGCTCCTGGGAGGCAATTGAAGAGGAAGCCCTCGCCAACACAAACCGGGCGGTATTTGCTTGGGCGGCGAAGCTGGAGGCGACAGGATCGGGGAGATAAGAATTACCTTTGTAGACGGCGCTTGAGGAGGCGATACACCCGACCGCGAGTTGCGGCTGCCGCCACAATGACCAAAAGCTTCTGGTCCTGGATGCGATAAACGACACGGTAATTGCCTATTCTAATCCGGTAGACATCGTCGTATCCCTTCAATTTGGCTACCCCGGAAGGGCGGGGATTATCCGCAAGCCTAAAAATCCCTGCCCGGATCTTTGCATGCATCGGCTCCGGAATGGCGTCCAAATCGGCTTCAATCTCGGGATAGGATCGAAGCGAATAGGTCATTACTTTCCGCCTTTCTTCTTCCTGTCCAGACTGGCGCATATCTCCTCGAAAGAAACCGTCTGATCGCCATGCCGTTCCATGCGCTCTTTCGCCAAAAGTCCAAGCAGCTGATCTTCGTGCCACTCTTCAAAATCATCCAGCGGGATGAAGACTATTTCCCTACCGGCAATCTCCACAACGCCGGCGGAAGGGGGAAGATACGAACGGCGGTTTTTGTTGACCGTGCGCTTGGGTGACTTTTTCAAATTCATTTTCGTTTTCGCCAGCGTCGTCATGAGGGACCTCCACTTGGGCCTAACACTCTTAACAGCCCGGTAACAAAGTCGCTTGTCGTCGATTTCGGCTGGTAGGTTCGAAAGACGAGG
>JAVBRG010000057.1:0-19441 GCA_031548195.1 Planctomycetota bacterium
ACAACAGTCGTGTGATCAAAAGGTTGCATGGTAAAGGGAATTGCGAGTGGTTTTTCGCCACCGCCCCTTGAGTAGCCGATAACCCTAACTTCATGCGGCATTTGCGGATGCGGTTCCCGCAAATGTCGCGTTGTAGAGCTAGGCCGGACACGCCGCCTGGTCGCGGCAGCCCGAGGCGTAGCGCATGATCTTTTCCTCCGATAAACCTTCCGCCCGGGGAATCAGCGCTTGCAGCGTCCCCTCGCACATCACCGCCACCCGGTCGGCCATGGCCAAAACTTCCGGCAGTTCCGACGAGATGAGAATTATCCCGATGCCCTCGTCCGCCAAACGGCGAATCAGATTGTAAATTTCCGACTTCGCCCCGACGTCGACGCCGTGGGTCGGCTCGTCCAGGATAAGCAGTTCCGGCTGCACCGCCAAACAGCGGGCGAGAATGGTTTTTTGCTGATTGCCGCCGGACAGGCTTTTCACCGGATTTGCCAGCGAAGCCATCTTGATCGACAAGATTTCCCGGTAACGCCGGACCGTCCCCTCGACCCGGCCGCCGTCAATAAGCCCGAACCTTTTCATATAGGGCAAAGCGCCAATCGACATGTTGAAGCGGATCGGCAAACCCATGAAAAGGGAGAGGCGCTTTCGGTCCTCCTGGAGCATGACCACGCCCGCGTCCATCGCCTGCTTGGGGGAGGTGAAACGGACTTCGGAACCTTTGTACCGCACCCGGCCCGATGCCAGGGGAATGCCGCCGACCAGTGAACGCATCGCCTCCGACCGGCCCGCCCCGACCAAACCGGCAAAGCAGAGGATTTCCCCCCGTTTGAGATCGAAGGATACGTCCCGGAAACCCTTGCCGCAGAGACCTTCCACCTCGAGGAGGGTCTCCTCCCCCGGTGTCCGCTCCACATGGCGGCGGTCGAGTTCGCGGCCGACCATCATCTGGATGAGCCGGTTCTCGTCGGCTTCGCCCCGGGCTAGGGTGCCGATGTATTTGCCATCCCGCAGCACGGTTATGCGATCGGAAATCCGCACCACCTCGTCCAGTTTGTGGGAAATGTAGATGATGGCGATGCCGGATTTTTTCAGTCCTTCGATGACCGCGAACAGCCGTTCCGTCTCGGCGGGTGAAAGCGATGAATTCGGCTCGTCCATGACGATGATGGCGGCGTTTTTGCTTACCGCCTTGGCGATTTCAATCAATTGCCGCTGGGAAATGGGCAGGCGATCCATGCGGGTGCGGGGGTCGAGGTGGAGGCCCACGGCAGCCAGATCCTCTTCGGCGCGGCGGGACAATTCCGTCCAACGGATCACCCCCAGGCGTTTGGGCATCGCCCCCATGTACAGGTTTTCCATGACCGACAGGCTGGGGAGGGCCGAGAGTTCCTGGTAGATGATGGCGATGCCGGCGGCCATGGAGTCGGTCGGATTGGCAAAATGCACTTCGCGGCCGCGGTAGACGATGCTGCCGCCGTCGCGGGCGTGGACGCCGCCGAAGATCTTCATTAGGGTGGATTTTCCCGCCCCGTTTTCGCCGACCAGGGCGTGCGTTTCGCCGGCGTTGACGGTGAAGTCGACGTTGTCCAGGGCGGTCAAGCCGCCGAAGCGTTTGGTGACGCCCCGCATGGCGAGGATAGGTTCGTCAGGCATTATTACCGACCTTTGCAAAAACACCACTTCAAACCGCCGAACGGGCGCATCTCAACTGTGTTACCCTAATCCACACCCTGTTACGCCGGACTACTCCCCACACGTCATTCCGGCGTCGCAAGCGTTCAACCGGGGTGAGGCGTAATCGGGCAAAAACGATTTTGGCAAAGTGACGATTGGCGGTTCAATCGTCACTTTGCCAAATTTCTGTCACTTGTTCGGGTCGACCCAGCCGGCCGGCGGGGTCCAGTGTTCCAGGTAATTTTCCTTGGTGACGAAGGGCATGGGGTTGTACAGCTTGGCGGCGGGGGGAACGACTCCGTCGACCAGGTAATTGAAGAGGCGGACCGCCGGATCGTGACCTTGGGCGAAGGGGCCCTGGCCAATGGTGCCGGTGATGACGCCCTTGGCGACGTACTCCATCACTTCGTCCATGAAGTCGTAGCAGACGAACTTGATGATACCGGTTTTGCCCTTTTCCTCGATGGCGCGGGCGGTGCCGAAGGAACCGCCGGCGGCGCTGAATACGCCGGCCAGATCGGGGTAGGCCATCATGAAGTCCTGGGCCTGGCCGTAGGCGATGTCGGCTTGGTCGCGCGTTTCCACCCGGGCGACGATTTCCGCCTTGGGGCAGAATTTCTTGAGCGCCTCTTCGAAGCCGAGGCGGCGCGCTTCTAGGCCTTCCACCGAGAAGAAACCAGTCTGGATGGCGACTTTGCCGCCCTTTTCCCCGAGAAGCTTCGCCATGGTCTCGCCGGCGACATTCCCCTGCAGATACAGGTCGGCACCGACGAAGAACAGGCGCTTGTTGGGTTCGTTTGTCTCGACGTTGAAGGTGGCGACCGGGATGCCGGCGTCCACGGCGCGGTTGATATAGGTGACGAGGCCGGAGTCGCCGGCGACGGTGGCGATGGCGTCGTACTGTTGGGCGATGCAGGCGTCGATGGTGTTACCGAAGAAGTCGGAGGTGTGTTGATCCCCGGCCGGGACAATCCAGTCCACGGTGCAGTTCAGGGGGGCGAGTTCGGCCTTGGCCTTCAGGGCGCCTTCCTTCACGGGAATCCAGAAGGGATTGTTTTCCATGCCGATAACCGCGATTTTGATGGGGCTGGGGGACTTCTTGTCGACCGGCTTGACCACTCCGGCGTCCGCTGGGGCGACCAGGACCGAATCGAAGGCCGGCCCGGGCGGGAGTTTCCGTTTTTCGCCGGCCAGGCCGTAGCCGAGCATGGCCGTCAGGGCGAACACCAAGGCGACTTTGACGAACAAGCGCATAGCATCTCCTTTGCAAGTGTGTTAACCGGAAAACAAGCCCGTTCTCGGGCGTAATTTCGGTATTTTTTAAACCACAGCGACATAAATGGCTCAGAGAACCACATTATTATGGATTACTCACTGAACTTTTGCAAAGTGACGATTTAACCGCCAATCGTCACTTTGCAATAATCGTTTTTGCCCGAATTTCCGGGGTTTTTGATTTTTACAAAATCGCCTTTCGGCGGATTGAATGGTGATTTTGCAAAAGTCCAGTTACTCAATAAAATTGCGGTTCTCTGTGCCCTCTGTGTCTCTGTGGTTTAATGAAACAAAACTCCCTCTCACCCCTGCCCGCGCCGGCGGATGCCGTCCAGGGCTACGGCCAGGATGATGACCACGCCGATGGAGACGGTCTGCATGTAGACGGGGAGGTGGAGAAGGACAAAGGCGTTCTTGAGGACCGCCATGATGGCGGCGCCTATGACGGCGCCGATGATGGTGCCTTCGCCGCCGGAGAGGCTGGTGCCGCCGATGATGACGGCGGCGATGACGTCCATTTCCGAGCCGGAGCCGGCGTTGGTGACGGCGGCCCCGACCAGGCCGCTGTTCATGAGCCCGGCGAGGGCGCAGAGGAAGCCGGTGAGGGTGAAGACGAAAATCTGCACGAAGTGGACGTTCACGCCGGTGAGGCGGGCGGCTTCGGCGTTCGAGCCGACGGCGTAGATCTGCCGGCCGAGGACGGTGTAGCGCAGGAACAGGGTGAAGAGGACGACCAGGGCGAACATGATGACTACCGGCATGGGGATTTGAAAACCTTCCCAGCCGATGCGGCCGATGCCGATAAAGTTCACCAGTTCGTTGCGCATGGGGATGTTCGAGGCGACGGTCCCCCGAATCCCCGTGGCGAGGAGGTAGGTGAGGCCGCGCCCGATGGAAAGCATCCCGAGGGTGGTGATGAAGGGGTTGACGTTCAGCTTGGTGATGATGAGTCCGTTGACGAGGCCGATGAGGGCGCCCAGGATCAAGGCGGCGGGAATGGCCAGCCAGGGGCTGTGGCCGGTGAGGAAGACGTCGGCGGCGGGGAGCATCATGCGGGCGGCGAGCATGGAGGTGATGCCGAGGGTGGAGCCGATGGAGAGGTCGATGCCGCCGGTGACGATGATCATGGTCATGCCGATGGCCATGACGGTGATGCTGGACATGTTTCTGAGGACGTTGAAAATGTTTTCCTGGCCCAGGAAGTACGGGCTTTGCATTGACATGTAGACGACCAGGACGACCAGGGCGAAGAAGACCCCGGTTTCGCGCCTCTGAAACAGGCGTTTCCAGGTTGATTCTCGGAAAGGAGCGGATCCAGTGGTCATGGGGATGCAGTCCTTTTGGGCAGGAGGGGGGGCGAAACGGTCAGGAGCGTCTCAATTTAATCGGTTAACTGGACTTTTGCAAAATCACCATTCAAACCGCCGAATGGCGATTTTGTAAAATCAAAAACCCTTGAAATTCGGGCAAAAACGATTTTTGCAAAGTGGCGATTGGCGGTTTAATCGCCACTTTGCAAAAGTTCAGGGTTAATTGATTTTATAATCGTGCCGCGTTTCCCGGAAAAGTCAAGGCAGTCCCGTGGATAATCGCACCGATCCGGGAAAATTTTCCCCAACGCCTACATCCGCCCCAAACCGTGCAGCCGCCGCCGGCGGAGCGCCCCGGCCTTGATTCCCCCATGCCGCATGATTAGATATTGAAAGGAATCCACCAATGCCTGGCAGCTGGCGTTCAAAATATTGTCCGAAACGCCCACCGTGCCCCAGGTGTCACGCCCCTCGCGGGACTGGATGACCACCCTGACCCGCGCGTCCGCGGCCGCCTGCGCGTTCACGATATGGACGCGGTAGTCGACCAGCCGCAAATCGTGGGAAAAGGGGTAGACGTGGACCAGGGCCTTCCGGAGCGCCAAATCCAGGGCTGCCACCGGCCCGTGCAAGGCTTCCGACACGGTATGGAGTTCAATGTCCCCGACCCGGATTTTGACGGACGCCTCCGATATCGGCGGCGCGTCCGAACGTTCCTCCGAGGAGGCCCGGAAGCCCAGCAAATCGAAGGCCGGCTCGTAAATCCCCAGGGTCTTCTTGACTAATAATTCAAACGAGGCGCTGGCGTTTTCAAAGGCGTAACCTTCGTTTTCCAGCCGCATCACTTCCTCCAGGACCTGCTTCTGCTCGACCGGGTTGTCGGCCAGCTTCGGATAGCGGGCGATGATGCTGGAGCGGCCGGACAGTTCGGAAATGAGAATCCGCCGGTTGTTCCCCACTTTTTCCGGCGGGAAGGCTTCGTAGGTGAGGTCGTTCCTTTCCATCGCCGCGACGTGCAGGCCGCCCTTGTGGGCGAAGGCGCTGTCGCCGACGAAAGGCTGGTGGTTGCGGCGGGGCAGGTTCGCGAGTTCATAGGCGAAACGGCTGACGGAGGTGAGCTTCCTGAGGTTCTTCGCGCCGAGACAATGCAGCCGGCAACGCAGTTCCAAAACCGGCGCCACCACGCACAGGTCGGCGTTGCCGGTCCTTTCCCCGAAGCCGTTCAAACAGCCTTGCACCAGGCCGGCCCCGTGCAGGACCGCCTCGACCGAGTTCGCCACCGCCAGGCCGGCGTCGTTGTGGCAGTGGATACCGAGAAGGATGTCGGGAAAGCGTTTCCGGACCACGTCCACCGCCGCCGTGACCTCGTGGACCAGGCTGCCGCCGTTGGTGTCGCAAAGGACCAGGGCGTCGGCGCCCCCCTGCACCGCCGCTTCCAGGGTCGACAAGGCGAAGGCGGGATTCCCCCGGAAGGAATCGAAGAAATGCTCGGCGTCAAAAAACACTTCCGGCAGGTGTCTTTTCAGGAACGCGACCGATGAAGCGATCATGTCCAGATTTTCGTCCGGCGTGACCCTGAGGGCGTCACGGACGTGCAGATCCCAGGATTTCCCGACAATGCAGGCGGCATCGGCTTTCGCCTGGACAATGCTTCCCAGGTTCGCGTCCGCCGACGCCTTGACTCCGGCCCGGCGGGTCGAACCGAAGGCGGTCAGTTTGGCTTGCTTGCGCTTTTCCGTCCGCATCACCCGGAAAAACTCGACGTCCTTCGGATTCGACCCGGGCCAGCCGCCCTCGATATAAGCGACTCCCAGGGCGTCCAGGGCCTTCGCCAGCCGCACCTTGTCCTCGAGGCCGAAATTCACCCCTTCGCCCTGGGAACCGTCGCGGAGCGTCGTGTCGTAAAGCAGAACCTTCCTAGAACCGGTCATAGTAGATTTTGTCCCGCGCCATGCCTTTTTCGGTGAGAAGCTTCACGCAAGCCCCGATCATCCCGGGACCGCCGCAGAGGTAGCCTTCCGCGTGCGAAAGATTCCCCACATACTTCGCCACCACGTCGGTGATGAGACCGTAATCGTCGCAGACTTCGGAACGCTCGTCGCAACTCAGGGCCGGCGTGAACCTGAACCACGGCTTCCGATTGGCGATGTCCTTCAACAGGTCGACGTAGTACAAATCCCCCGGCGCCGCGGCCCCGAAGAAAAGATGCACCGGCCGCTCCTCCTTGTCCTCCAGCATGTCCTGAAGCATGCCCAGGAAGGGGGACAGCCCGGAGCCGCCGGCAACCCATACGCAAGGGGCTTTGCCGTCCCGCAGATAGAAGTCGCCGTAGGGGGCGATGAGGCTGAATTCCGCGCCGACCCGGGCCTGTTCGAAAAGGTAGGGGGTCAGCGTTCCCTTCGGGTTCAGTCTGATGATGCAGTCGAACCGGTCGACCACCCGCGAGGGGGTGGTGAAGGAAAAGCAGCGCATGACCGTGGCTTTCGGCTCGGGGATTTTCGCGATGAGGGTCGCGAACTGGCCCGCCTTGTGGGGGATGCGGTCGCCGTCCTGGAGAAGGAAGGAAAAACGCCGGATGTCGTTGGTGAGGGGGATCACTTCCCTTAGGACGACTTTCCGCTCCTTCGCCCCGAATACGTAATCCGGGACCCGCACCTCCAGATCCCCCAATAAACGCAGCTGACAGCCGAGGCGTTTCCCTTCGGCGCGCTCGGGCTCCGGAATGATTTTCACCTCGTTGTCGGTGAAGATGTCCGTCTCACCCTTCAGGACCGTAACCTTGCACTGTCCGCACAAACCCCGCGCGCCGCAGCCGGTGGGGAGTAGAATCCCTTTCGTGCGCAAGGCCGCGAACAAGGTCTGGCCCCGACGGCATTCCAGTTTTTCGCGACCGTGATTGAGCGTGACGGAGCAGGTTTTAAGGTCGGACATGCGCTTCCTTTCAAAAATTCGCTTCGGCAATCGGGGAACGCCCCAAAGCGGGGGACAAACCTTTGTCAGCCCGCGTTGTCGTTCAGGGCCAGATACTCCTTCACCGCCTCCAGGGCCGGGTGACTTTGCTCCCCGGTCAGGCGGACAAACTCCCGCAGGTGCAGAATTATCCGCATCCGTTCATGCGCCTGCCCGGAGCTTTTCAGATATAAATCCGCCAGTTCCAGGTGGATTTCGGCGAGCATCGCCCGGTCGGCGTTTTCGCCGGCCTGTTGAAAAGCCCCCAGAAGTTCGTTCAACACCGCCTGGCATTCGGCCAGCCGGCCGTAACGCCGCAGGGCCGAGGCCAGACGCAGCCGCGCGTCGTAATTATGCGGCTGCTCCCTTATCACCTCCTGGAAAGCGTTGATGGCGGCGGTGAAATTGTTGTTCGCCGGGTTCGACTGCCGCAATCCCCGCTCGTATTCGCAGCAACCCATGTACAGGCGGGAACGGACCGTCATGGCGATGAGTTCGGGATTGTCCCGCCGGCTCTCCTGGCCTTTCTGCCAGGCGGCCCGGAATTTTGGGAGGGCGGCGTCGGGATTTTTGAAGCCGTGGTAGTGCACGCGGCCGAGATTGAATTGAATCACCGGATCGTCCGGTGCGAGCATGGCGGCCGTTTCCAGTTTGATTAGCGCCTCGCCCCATTCCTTTTGGTAAAGGAGAATCTGCCCCCAGAGGAGCCAGGCCTCGGCCAGGCGGTCGTCATAGATGGTGGCTTCGCGCACGTTGTCGGAGGCGCGGGGATAATTATTGAGGTCCGAGTAGGCGAGGGCCAGCCAGAAATAGGCTTCGGCGTTTTCCGGCTGGAGTTTTCGGGCGGAGGTGAATTTGGCGATGGAACGGGAGATGGAGTCGCGGGAACCGGAACGGAGCAGGCCGATGCCTTCGTCCATGTCGGAACGGTATTTCCGGGTATCGTCGTCCGCCGCAGCGAGAGCCGCGGCGGAAAAGAGCAGCAGACATAGAGCGACGGAAAATACTCGGCGGTGTTTACTCATAGTGATTCCTGACGCGGGACGGTTCGCTTTTAGGCATCGCCCTTACCAAAACAAATGAAACACCAAACCCGAAAGCGGCTTCGGGTAAAAATAGGTCGACTTCTGGGGCATTACCGCGCCAGCCTCGGCGATGTCCCGCACCTGCCGCATTGGCGTGCCCCTTAGTATGAACGCCGCCTGGGCGCCTTCCCTGCCGCTCTTCGCATACGCCAGGGCCTCGTCCACGGACTTCGTGTAAATGATGTTTTCCTTCCTGAGCAGCTTCTCCTCGTCGATGCCCAGGAGCGCGTCCATAATCAGGGTGTGGAGGACCGACACGTCCAGAATCGTCCACTCCGGCGGCTGGTCGGGGCACAGGACCTCCATCGGCTGGCGGCGCTTCAGGACCAGAAGGAAAAGCTGGTCCCCGCAGGCGAAGCCGAAGGCGGGGAGTTCGTGCTCGGCGAGTTCCTTTTCGAGTTTGTCCCGGGTCATCGGGGCGACGGTGAAGTTCCGCTCGCAGGCGGCGAGGAACTTGTCCGGCTTGAAATCCTTCAGGCCGTGGACAATCCGGTGGGTCGGCCAAATCACCAGGCCGGGGTCGGAGTCCGGCACGATGTACATGAGTATGTAATCGCAGTCCAAATCGCCCCGGAGAGGCGGCACTTGGCCGGCGGCGCGCATTTTGTCGCGGATTTCCGCCTGGTACGCCAGGGCCGTTTCGTAGCGGTGGTGGCCGTCGGCGATGAAAATCTCCGGCTCGGGCATCAGGGACAAAAGCTTGTGGAGAAGCGCCGGATCGTCCACGACCCACATGCGGTTCTTCACCCCGTCGTCGTCCAGGATTTCCGTCACCGGCGGGTAGTCCACCAAACCGGCGAGAGCCCCCCCGACCTCCCCTTTGGGGTCGGACAGGAGGCCGAACACCGGTTCGAGGTTCCCGCGGGTCGCGCGCATCAGTTCCAGCCGATCCTGTTTGGGGCCGGCCAGGGTTTTCTCGTGCGGGTAAATCCCCTCCTTGCCCCATTCGGACAAACGCACCCGGGCGAAGAAGCCCCGGCGGACATACTCCTCCCCCCCCTGGACAAAAGTCTGTTCGTAGAGGTAGACGGCGGGCTTGTCCTGAAGAAACAGCATGTCCCCGCGCCAGGCGTCCAGGTGGCTGGCGGCGCGGAGGTAACGGTTGTCGGTCTGGCCGTCGCCGTGGTTGATGCGGCCGTAAATCAGCCGGACGACGTTCTCCGGATCCCGGGCGTAAAGCTTTTCCTGCAGGTCGGCGTCGATGATGTCATAGGGCGGAGCCACCACTTTCGCGAGCTCGACCTTCCCGGGGTCGTAACGCCAGCCGGGGAAGGGGAAGATTGAACTCATTGCTTCCTCTCCTCGTTTTTAAGGCCCAGTTCCCTGAGCTGCTTCGCTTCGACGTCCCCGGGCGCGCCGGTCATGAGGTCGATGGCTTTGGCGTTCTTCGGGAAAGCGATGACTTCGCGAATCGAATCGAGCCCGAGCATCATCGCGACCAGCCGGTCGATGCCGGGGGCGATGCCGGCGTGCGGGGGTGTGCCGTACTGGAGGGCGTCGGTGAAGAAGCCGAAGCGCTCCTTGATTTGATCCTCGGGGATGTTCAGGACCTGGAAGATTTTCTTCTGCAAGGCCGAGTCGTGGATTCGCACGGAGCCGGAAGCCACTTCGCCGCCGTTCAGGACCATGTCGTAGGCGGCGGAACGCACCCGATCGAGGCCCGCGTCCTCGCGGGTCGGATCGGCGGACATCATCAGGTCGAGGTCGTCGGGGTTTACCGAGGTGAAGGGGTGGTGGGCGGACTGCCAGCGCTTGTCCTCCTGGACCCATTCGAAGCCGGGGAAATCGGTGACCCAGAGGAACTTGAAGTCGCCCGGTTTCGTGAGAGCGAGCTTCGTCTGCCCGAGGAAATTCCGCACCGCCGCCAGGCTCGCGTTGACGACCCGCTTCTTGTCCGCCGAGAAGGCCATGGCGTCACCCTTTTTTGCGCCCATGCGGGCGGCGATGGCGTCCAGCTGCTCCTTCTTGAAGAACTTCACCGGCGCCCCGGTGTACTCGCCCGCCGGCGAAATCTTGACCCAGGCCAGGCCCTTCGCGCCATACGGTTTCGCCACTTCCAGAAGTTCCACATCCAGGTCTTTCCTGGTGAAGCCGTCGCCGCCGGGAATGGCCAGGCCCTTCACGATGCCGCCGGCGGCGATGGTGGCGCTGAAAACCTTGAAGTCGACGTCCTTCGCGATGTCCGTGACGTCGAAAAGGGGAATGTCGAAACGGAGGTCAGGTTTGTCGCAGCCGTATTTGTCCATCGCCTCGTGGTAGGTCATGCGGGGGAAGGGGGTCTGGATGTCGGCGCCGATGCCGGCCTTGAAGCCGGCTTTCATGCAGGCTTCGGCGACGGCGAATATGTCCTCCTGGTCAGCGAAGCTCATTTCGAGATCCAGCTGGGTGAATTCCGGCTGGCGGTCGGCCCGGAGGTCTTCGTCACGGAAGCAGCGGGCGATCTGGTAATAGCGGTCGCAGCCGCCAATCATGCAGATTTGCTTGAAAAGCTGGGGGCTTTGCGGCAGGGCGTAATATTTGCCCCAATGCACCCGCGAAGGCACCAGGTAGTCGCGGGCGCCCTCCGGTGTGGATTTGGCGAGAATGGGCGTTTCGATTTCCATGAAGCCGAGGCCGTTCATGGTGTCGCGGATGGCGTGGACGAAGCGGTGCCGGGTGGCGAGGTTCCGCTGCATGGCCGGCCGGCGGAGGTCGAGATAGCGGTAGGTGAGGCGGGATTCCTCGCCCACTTTGGCGTGTTCGTCGACCTCGAAGGGCAGTGGGTTCGATTTGGAAAATACGGTGAAGGATTCGACGGCGAGTTCCGTTTCGCCGGTGGCCATTTTCGGGTTGATCATGTCGGCGGGACGGAGAAGGACCTTCCCGGTGACCTGCAGGACCCATTCGGCGCGCACCTCCTGACCGAGTTTCAGGACTTCCGGTTTTTCGGTGTCGAAGACGATTTGGGTGAGGCCGTAGCGGTCCCGCAGATCGATAAACATGAGGCTGCCGTGATCGCGGCGGTTCTGGACCCAGCCGGCCAGGGTTACGGTTTGTCCGGCGTGGGTTTTGTTGAGTTCTCCGCAGGTGTGGGTGCGTTTCATTGGTAGGGCGTCCTTCGCATTAGAAAAGTAAGATTACCTGTTTACGGATATGGTTCTCGCGGCTTTGTGATTAAATGAATTGCTTTAAAACGCCGTCTGATCCCGCGCCGGCCCGTACGAGACGCTGGCGATGTCCACTTCCAGGAATTCGGCGATGCGGTTGACGTAGTGGGCGGCCGCCTCGGGGAGTTCGGAAATGGTCCGGCAGGCGGGCAGGTCGGTTTTCCAGCCGGGGAGCGTTTCGTACTGCGGCTCGCAGCCGGCCAGGAGATTGACGTCGGCCGGGAAATCGGTCGTGACCTTGCCTTCGATTTTGTAGCCGGTGCAAATCCTGATTTCCTCGAACTGGGAGAGGATGTCAAGTTTCGTCAGGTGGACCCGGTTCACCCCGTTCACCCGCGCGGCGTAACGCGCCACCACCAAATCGAGCCAGCCGCAGCGGCGGGGCCGGCGGGTGGTGGTGCCGAATTCGTCCCACTGGTTTGCCCCGGTGCCGCGGAGTTTTTCGGCCATTTCGCCGGAAAGTTCGGTGGGGAAGGGCCCGGAGCCGACCCGGGTGGTGAAAGCCTTGAGGAGGCCGTGCACATCCTTGATGAGGGTGGCGGGGAGGCCGGTTCCGGTGAAGCAGCCGCCGGAGGTGGTGTTCGAGCTGGTCACGAAGGGGTAGGTGCCGAAGTCGACGTCGAGCATGGTGCCTTGCGCGCCTTCCAGGAGAATCCGTTTGCCGTCCCGGGCGTAGCCCTGGAGCAGGCTGACCGTGTCGGCGATGAGGGGACGGAGTTCCTCGACGATGGGGAGGATTTCCTCGGCGGTGGCTTTTTCGTCGAGGGGGTCGCCGCCGATAAGGCGGATGAGGGCGTTTGCTTCCGACAAGGCCTGGTGGAACGCGTCCTTGAATTTCCTGGGGTCCCGGGCTACGTGCCAGCGGATGCCGCAGCGCTTCACCTTGTCGATGTAGGTCGGGCCGATGCCCTGCTTGGTGGTGCCGATGGAGGAGTCGCCGAGGCGGCCTTCCGTCACCGCGTCCAGGACCTTGTGCCAGGGCATGACCATGTGGGCGCGATCGGAAATGAAGAGGCGCTTGTCCGGACTGGGGACCCGCGACTTCAGGTTGTGGAGTTCCTTATGGAGGCGCAGGGGGTCGGCGACCACGCCGTTCCCGATCACGCACACCACCTCCCGGCGGATGATTCCCGAGGGGATGAGGTGGAGGGCGAAGACGTCCTTCCCCAGGACCACGGTATGTCCGGCATTGGCGCCGCCCTGGCAACGGACGACGACGTCGGTGTTTTCGGCGAGGATGTCGACGATTTTTCCCTTGCCTTCGTCTCCCCACTGCATGCCGATTAAGGCGCTCACGCTCATTTTTTTGTCCTTTCGCGGTGCGAACCGCCCTGCCTGCTCCGGTTTTCATGAATAATGGCAAAATGCATTATTATCGTGTTTCCCCCGGCAACGGCAATGAAAATCCGGGTGAAAGTTGTCCCGGCGCCGATTGGGGCCGGCGGGATAATGCACTTGCGGCCGCCGCCGCCGGCGGAGCAGGCAAAAAAAATCCCTCCCGAGAAAAGCTTCCCTATTCGTAAATTATTGGCAATTCACATTCGGAGAAAAAAAGACGCAAAGCGGGGTAAAAATTCGTCATAAAAATTATTTTTTAGGCTGACAAATTATTTTTGATGTGATATACTATTTTTATCCTTGACGCGGGGAAGACGCTTCGGTGGTCTTTTCGGGCGTCGGGATAGAAAAAGGGATTTCGCGCCAGCTTGCCTACATCACCTGCTCACCGCATTCAGCGGACGGTCCGGAAAACAATTGCAACAAGCGTCCGGCAGGCCGCTTGTGACCGCCCCCGACTCATGGCTATCAAACCGTAATCACGGCCTCCATGCCGCAACCGGGCTTTTCCGCCGGCCGGCAGTGCTGCCCACAGCATCCCGAATATTCAAAAAAACACCCTGTATCGAAACCTGCCGTCCGCCGACGCGAGCCGGCAGGGCGTGGTGGTTTTGCCTTTTTTCACGCCGCCATGCACGCTTGGCCGGCGGGGTTCGGCGTTCAACCGGAGTTTTGCACAAGGGGAATTTTATGAATGAAGCGCCATGCAAGTGCGGTTGCCGGGAGGAGGGCGAGGACATGATTCTCGACAAAATCGCCCGCTTCGCCCGGGACAACAAGGAGGAGGGTTCGCTGATTCAGGTCCTGCATTTTGCCCAGGAGTTGTACGGACACCTGCCCATGCGGGTCCAGGAACTGGTGGCGGGGGAAATGGGGCTGCCGCTGGCCCGGGTGTCGGGGGTGGTGAGCTTCTACTCCTTCTTCACGCCGTCGCCACGGGGGAAACACACCATTCGCGTCTGCCTTGGTACGGCTTGCTACGTTCGCGGCGGCAAGAAAATCGTCGAGGAATTGTCGAAGCGGCTGGCGGTCAAGGTCGGCGAAACGACCCGGGACCAGCTCTTCACCCTCGAGGTCGCCCGCTGCATCGGCGCCTGCGGTTTGGCTCCGGCCATGTCCATCGACGACGTCGTCTACAAGCAGGTCGCGCCGGACAAGCTCGACCTGATCCTCGACCGTTACCAGCCCCGGGAGGTCGCCGCAAATGCCTGAGAAAATCACCAGCCCCGCCGGACTGAAGGCGGTGGCGGACGCTTATAATCACTGGGCCGGCGGGTTCGGGTTCGAAATCCTGGTTTGCGGCGGCGCCGGCTGCATGTCGTCAAGCTGCCAGGCGGTCGAGGACGCCTTCAAAACGGCTCTCCGGCAAGCCGGCCTGAACAAACCCGTGCGGGTGACCAGCACCGGCTGCATGGGCCTTTGCGCCCTGGGTCCCGTTGCCCTGGTCCGTCCCGGGGACATTTTCTACACCAGCCTCACGCCGGAAAAAGCCGCGAATATCGTGGAAAAGCATCTGGCCGGCGGTCAGGTCGTCGAGGAATACTGCTACTACGACCATGAAGGGGAACGTTACCTCCCGAAGATGCAGGACATCCCCTTCTTTACGCAGCAGGTAAAAATCGCCTTACGGAATTGCGGGCAAATGGACTTCGGATCGCTCGAAGCCTACGTGGCGCGGGACGGCTACCAGGCCCTCGCCAAGGCTGTCGCCCAAAAGCCCCGGGAGGTCATCGACGCCGTCAAGAATTCCGGCCTCCGCGGCCGCGGCGGTGCCGGCTTCCCCACCGGCGTCAAGTGGACCGCCGCCCACGACCAGGAGTCGGAAAAGAAGTACATCGTCTGCAATGCCGACGAGGGCGACCCCGGCGCCTTCATGGACCGTTCGCTGATTGAAGGCGATCCGCATTCGGTAATCGAGGGCATGCTCCTGGGCGCCTACGCGATTGGGGCGGATCAGGGCTACGTCTACGTCCGGGCCGAATATCCCCTCGCCATCGAGCGCCTCCGCATCGCCATCGACCAGGCCCGCGCCGCCGGTCTCCTGGGTAATAATATTCTCGGCAGCACTTTCAAATTCGACCTGGAAATCCGCATCGGCGCCGGCGCCTTCGTCTGCGGCGAGGAAACGTCCCTCCTGGCCTCGATCGAGGGCGGCCGGGGCGAACCCCGGCAGAAACCCCCGTTCCCCTTCGAGCAGGGCCTCTACGGAAAACCGACCATAATCAACAACGTCGAAACGCTGGCGAACATTCCGGCGATTGTCCAGAAGGGGGCCGAATGGTACCGCCGGTTCGGCACCGAAAAGTCGACCGGGACCAAAGTCTTCGCCCTCGCCGGGCACATCAACAACACCGGCATCATCGAAGTCCCGATGGGCACCCGCCTCGGGGACATCATTTACAGACTCGGCGGCGGCATCAAGGGGGGGAAGAAGTTCAAGGCCATTCAGTCCGGCGGCCCCTCCGGCGGCTGCCTGACGGAAGCCCACCTCAACACGCCGGTCGACTACGAAAACCTCGCCGCCCTCGGGGCGATCATGGGTTCGGGCGGCCTGGTGGTCATGAACGAAGACACCTGCATGGTCGACACCGCCCGCTACTTCATGGACTTCATCCGCGACGAAAGCTGCGGCAAATGCGTCGCCTGCCGCCTCGGCACCAAGCGCATGCTGGAAATCCTCGAAAACCTCACGGAAGGGAAGGGCAGGGAAGGGGACATCGAGCTCCTCGAGGAACTGGCGGAAACTTTGAAGCAGACGGCGATGTGCGGTCTCGGGCAGACGGCGCCGAATCCGGTCCTCTCGACCATCCGCTATTTCCGTGACGAATACGAAACGCATATCCACGACAAACACTGCACCGCCGGGGTCTGTGCAAACCTGCAGTCCTCCCCCTGCCGGAATTCCTGCCCGGCGAACGTGTTCATCCCCGGCTACATGAGCCTGGCGGCGAAGGGCATGCTGTCGGAAGCCTACCAGCTCATCCGGCAGGAGAACCCCTTTCCGGCGGTGTGCGGCCGGGTCTGCACCCACCCCTGCGAGACCCACTGCCGCCGCTCCCAGGTCGACGAAGCGCTGTCGATTTGCGGCGTGAAACGCTTCATCGGCGACTACGCGCTGAGGGACGACTATCACATACCCCACGTCGAGCGCCTCGCCTCGACCGGCAGGAAAATCGCCGTCATAGGTTCCGGCCCCTCCGGCCTGTCCTGCGCCTATTATTTGGCGAACAAGGGCCACGGGGTCGACGTCTACGAGGCGGAAAAGGTGGCCGGCGGGGCGATGTACTGGGCGATACCGGAGTTCCGCCTGCCGAAGGCGGTTTTGGCCAAGGAAATCCGCGCCATCGAAATGTCCGGCCTGAAAATTCATTTGGGACGGAAGGTCGGCAAGGACGTCCAGATGGACGATCTCCGCCGTGATTACGACGCCGTCTACATCGCGGTCGGTTCCCAGAAATCCCGAAAAATGGATATCCCCGGGGAAGACCTTGCCGGCTCCGAATCCGGTCTCGCCTTCCTCCGCCGGGTGGGCTTGAACCAGGACCGGAGCGTGCCGGACAAACTGGTGGTCGTGGGCGGCGGTTCGACCGCCTTCGACGTCGCCCGCACGGCCCTGCGGCTCGGCAGCAAATCCGTGACCGTGGTCTACCGCCGCACCGAGGCGCAGATGTCCGCCAGCCGGGAGGAAATCGCGGAGGCCCGCGAGGAAGGGGTGAACATCATCACCCTCGCCAGCCCCACGGCGCTGGTGGAAAGGAACCGCCGGGTCGCCGGCATCAAATTCCAGAAGCGGGTTCTCGGCGATTTCGGCCCGGACGGCCGGCGCCGTTCGGTGCCGGACAAATCCGGCGAATTCACCCTCGACTGCGACGGGGTAGTCGCCGCCATCAACCAGGACGTCGACACCGCCTTTTACGAAAGCGCCAGGATGGAACTGGACAACAAAGGCGGCATCGCCATCAACCGCTTCACCGGCGCGACTTCGCAGAAGGGCGTTTTCGCCGGCGGCGACGTCAGCCCCTGGGCCTCGAACGTGGTCATCAACGCCATAGCCGACGGGAAACGGGCGGCGATCAACATCGACAAATATCTCGGCGGCGACGGCGTCCTCAATAAGGGCCGCTGGTTCGACATCACCCTCACCCAGGACACCGAAGTCACCGAGCCGCACCAGAGGTTCCCGATGCGCAGCCTCAAGGTCAATGACCGCATCGACAATTTCCGCGAAGTGAGCCTCGGCTTCCACAAGCTTGACGCATTGGCGGAAACATTACGCTGTCTGCACTGCGAGAGGAGATTCGACTGATGCAATTCACCATCAACGGTAAAGCGGTGGAAGCTCCGGAAGGCGCGACCATTCTCGAGGCCGCCACCGCCAATCATATCCGCATTCCCAATCTGTGCCGGCTCCGGGGCGTCCACAATTGCGGCTCCTGCCGCATCTGCGTGGTGGAGGTGGACGGCATGCGCAACCTCCAGGCCTCCTGCATCGTCAAGGCGAAGGAGGGAATGCAAGTCAGGACCAATTCGGCGAAAGTCCGCGCGGCCCGGAAGGTCCTTTACGAACTGATCATTTCCGATCACCCGAAGGACTGCCTGGCGTGTTCGCGCTCCGGCAAATGCGAATTGCAGGCGGTCGGGGAGGAACTGGGCGTGGGCGAGTCCCGTTTCACCGGGGAAATGTCGACCCGTTTCGTGGATGTCTCGCCGTCGGTGACCCGGGATACCGGCAAGTGCATCCTCTGCCGGCGTTGCGTGACGGTTTGCAATAACGTCCAGAAGGTCGGCGCCATCGACGCCCAGAACCGCGGTTTCTCGACCGTGGTGGCGCCACAATTGGAGCAGCCTCTCGGCGGAACCAATTGCGCGATGTGCGGGCAGTGCATCGTCGCCTGCCCCACCGGGGCGCTGGCCGAAACGGACGCCGTCACGCCGGTATGGAAGGCGCTCCAGGATCCGAAGAAGCGGGTGGTGGTGCAGGTCGCGCCGGCGGTGCGGGCGGCTTTGGGCGAGGAGTTCGGTTTTCCGACCGGAACGTCGGTTACCGGCAAAATGGCGGCGGCCCTGAAGGAACTCGGTTTCGACGACGTCTTCGACACCAATTTTACCGCCGACCTGACGATTATCGAGGAGGGGACGGAGCTTCTCGGCCGTCTCGACCGGGCGCTGAAGGGTTCGGGCGAAAAGGCGACCCTGCCCATGATCACCAGTTGCTCCCCCGGCTGGATCAAGCATATTGAACACGCTTATCCGACCGAACTCGATCACCTCTCGACCTGCAAATCGCCCCACACCATGCTGGGCGCTTTGGTGAAAAGCTTCTACGCGGAAAAGATCGGCGCGGATCCCCGGGACATCTTCATGGTCTCGGTCATGCCCTGCACGGCGAAGAAGTTCGAGGTCCAGCGTCCGGAGATGCAGGTCGACGGCCGGCGGGACGTGGACGCGGTCCTGACCACCCGTGAACTGGCGAAAATGATTAAGCAGGCCGGCATCGATTTCCGCAGTCTCGGGGAGCGGGAGTTCGATCGTCCGCTGGGTCTTTCGACCGGCGCCGCCGACATTTTTGGCGTTACCGGCGGGGTTATGGAGGCGGCGCTCCGGACCGTTTACGAACTGGTCACGGGTCGCGAGATCCCGTTTGACAATCTCCATGTGCAGCCGATTGTCGGCCTGGAGCAGGTGAAGTCGGCCTCGTTCACGATTAAGGACACGCTCCCGGCCTTCAGGCATTTGGAGGGGGTGGAGGTGAAGATTGCGGTGACGAGCGGTTTGGCCGGCGCAGACATCCTGATGGAAGAGGTAGAGGCGGGGAGGAGTCCGTATCATTTTATCGAGGTGATGGGTTGTCCCGGCGGCTGCATCAATGGCGGCGGTCAGCCGCGTAATCGCGAAGAGGGTTATCGTGAGAAGCGGACGCGGGCGTTATATACGGAGGATGAGGGGAAGAAGTTGCGGAAGAGTCACGAGAATCCGGATATTACCCATTTGTACAAGGAGTATTTGGGGGAGGCGAATGGGGAGCGGGCGCATCATTTGTTGCATACGCATTATGTGGCGCGTGGGCGTTTCACCGATACCGAGTCGGGCCGGAATGCCACTGACAGTGTAGTGAAGCGGTAACAAGTTTTATCGGGCGCATCTCAACTTTGTTACGTAACTGGACTTTTGCAAAATCACCATTCAAACCGCCGAATGGCGATTTTGTAAAATCAAAAACCCTTGAAATTCGGGCAAAAGTTCAGTTACGTAATTCCGTACGCTGTTACGCTTGACACCACCCCACTCGTCGGCGGTAACGTCGAGGCAAGGGAAAGGCTGCTCCGAAACCCTGTTACGCCGGACTCCTCCCCACTCGTCGGCGGTAACGTCGAGACAAGGGAACGGCGGCTCCGAAACCCTGTTACGCCGGGCACCACCCCACTCGTCGGCGGTAACGTCGAGGCAAGGGAACGGCGGCTCCGAAACCCTGTTACGCCGGACTCCTCCCCACACGTCATTCCGGCGCCGCAAGCGTTCAACCGGGGTGAGGCGTAACTCGCCGGAATCCAGGCCGATAAACGACCGCTACCGAGGCGTTTGCACCTGGCCTTACGGAGGGGTAAGTTCCGACCCTGATAGGGCGTTTAGTGGAACCACTGAGCGACGGAGCGACGGTTTATCGGCCTGG
>JAVBRG010000139.1:0-30514 GCA_031548195.1 Planctomycetota bacterium
TCTCGTCCCGTCATACTTCGTCAGCTCAGTCGGAAATAACTTTTTATGCCTAGCCGCCGGCCTAAAAAGTGATTTCCGCCTTCGCTTCCTCGTCTGACAGGACGATACACATTTTCACAATTCCAATACGCGTTCGGTATATAATCAAGGTATGAGTAATCCGGTGGTCCGATATATATCGGAGGCGCTTTGAAGTTCGGTAGAAGCCTATGCCGGCCTCATACGCGTCTAAACCACCCTGTCACGCCAGAACCCACCCCGCTCGTCATTCCGGCGCCGGGAACGTCGAACCGGGGGGAAACGTAACTCGCCGGAATCCAGGCCGAAAAACAAATGCTATGGCGGCTGGTTACAAAATAAATGATCCGAGATTTAATAGCAGCTCCTGCATAGCTTCGTAGCGGCGGTTTCTCGGCCTGGATTCCGGCGAGCCGCCGTTCCCCCCGGTTCAACGCTTGCGGCGCCGGAATGACGTGTGGAGAGGAGTCAGGCGTAACAGGACGCGGATTGACGTAACTGACAGAGTTGAGATGCGCCCAGGGCGAAGTTGTTTTACGGGTCCTGACCAGCGACAAAGGATTCGCTAAAGCAATAACTTCGGCAGAAGTGATAATGATTCGCTGACAAACTATTATACCTGACCCCCGTAAAAAGCAACTACCCTCTTGCGCCCCACTCCCCCCGCGAGTATCATAAACAGCCACTGGATTAGGCATGGCGGAAAGCGGCCATGCCACGTTATTTTATTCTGTTTCGAAACCGGGCAATTTTCCCCGGGGGTAAAACCCTTATGGGAACACGAGTTAGGTTTATCTAGCCTCTTCTACAGGAGTCGGTCATGGCAGACGCCGAGGCACATTTTTTAGGGTATGAGAGCGCGGATTTGGCGGAAGCGTACTTCTCACTCATCCCCGCCCCCCATGAAGCAACCGCCAGCTTTATCACCGGACAAGCCCGCGCCCCGAAGAAAATTCTCGGCGTTTCCGGCCTCATTCAGGACTACGACGAAGAAACGGGACTCTCACTCGTCGACATGGTCGGCATCCACACCATCGCCCCCGAAGCCGCCCCGCAGGACCCCCTGCAACTCGAATCCTGGGTGAAGGAGCAAGTCGCCCTGGCCCTCGACGCCACCGCCGTACCCATCATCCTCGGCGGCGACGGCACCGTCAGCCTCTGGGGTATCGAAACACTCCTGAAAAGATCCCCCGAATTGTCCATACTCCACATCGACGCCAACGCCGACCTCGACGACGCCGACGACGACGAAACGCACCACACCGTCATGCGCCGCGTCCTGGAACTCAAAGGCACGCCGCCAATCTGCCAAGTGGGCATACGCTCCCTCTCCCGCGACGGCTTCGAGCGCATCATGGACTCCTCGGTACCGGTCGAAACCTTCTTCATGGCCGACATCGACCGCGCCAGCGACGAAGGCTGGCAGGACTCGGTCATCGACGAACTCCGCAGTCCCGTATACCTCTCCATCGACCTCACCGGCCTCGACCCCTCCATCATCCCCTGCGTCGGCGCGGCCCAGCCAGGCGGACTCGGCTGGTGGCAACTCCTGCGCCTCCTCAAGAAAGTGGCGTCCCGCCGGCGCATCGCCGCCATCGACGTCACCGAACTCTGCCCCTCGGACGCATCGATTCAGAGCGAATTCGCGGCGGCGCGACTGATTTACAAAGTCATGAATTACATCCAGGCCAGCGGCAAAATGCTCGCCAAGCCGTAAAATTTTTAAAGGATACCTCCCCAATGATCAACGCTACCGAAATCCGTAAGGGCATGGTGATTCGCGTCGACAACGAACTGTTCGTCGTCCTGGACCGGGAGCACATCACTCCCGGCAACCTGCGCGCCAAGGTCCAGACGGAAATGCGCTCGCTCCGGACCGGCACCAAAACCCAGAAACGGTTCCGCTCCAACGACCAAATCGACGAGGTCTATGTCGAAACGCGCCCCTTCGAATACCTCTACCCCGAAGCCGATTCCTACGTTTTCATGGACAGTGAAAATTTCGAACAGATCCCCGTCCCGGGGGATGTGGTCGGCGACGCCATCAATTATCTGCCGGAAAACACCAAGGTCAAAGCCACCGTCATCGAAGGGAAAATCGTCAGTATCGAACTCCCCTCGTCGGTGGTCCTGGAAATCATCGAGGCGGAACCGGGGGTGAAAGGCGACTCCCGCACCAATATCTTCAAAAACGCCAAGGTCTCGACCGGCTACAACGTCAAGGTGCCGCTGTTCATGAAGGTGGGCGACAAGATTAAAATCGACACCGCCAAAGGCGAATTCGTGGAACGGGTGAACGATTGATTCCCTGCCGGCGGTGAAAGGCGGGAAAAGCCATACCGAATAGGCAAAATGGGGCGGGAACGCAAACGTTCCCGCCCCATTTCGTGGAATATCCTGGCGAAGCGACGTTACATGGGAATGGCGGCATTCTTCGCAGCGTTCATGTCATCGGGCATGACGTCGGCGAGGGTTTTCTCGATGTCCAGAAGAATCTTGACGCTTTTGCCGATTTTGGCCAAGCCGATGACTTCGTCGTCGTTTGCGGAATAGCCACTGCCCATTTTGGGGGCGTCCTCGATTTGATTGTCCCAAATGTCAATGACGTCCCGCACCGTGTCGACGATCAACCCGGCCCAGGAATGCCGGAGGGTGACGAGGATGATGCAGGTTTCGGAGGTGTAGTCAACTTCGTACATCCCCAATTTAAGCCGGGCGGATATGATGGGCGCGACTTTCCCACGCACGGTGGTGACGCCCTTGACGTAGCTTGGCGCCTGAGGCATGGGGGTAATCGGCTGCATGCCGAGTATTCCCTGGACTTTCAGGGCGTCGATGCCGTATTCTTCCTCGCCCAGGGCGAAGGTCAGGTATTTGCCTTCACGTTTTTTGTTTGGCGTCGCGGTCATCGCTTTCTCCAAGTGGCAAAGAGGGAACCACGCATGTCACTCCGAACTCAACAGCAACCCCTACTATACCGATTATCTGCCGGGCTTGCAACGATTATCCGGAGGAAGAGAACAGGGATCGGGCGGAAAATCCCGACCATTCGACGTTCAACAAGCGGTCGTCGTCGGTCACCAGCACCGCCTTTTCAGCCACCGCCGTGGCGGCGATTATGGCATCGGGAGCTTTCAGCCGGGCACAGCGGCCAAGCAGGATGGCGATGTTTTCGATTTCATCGTTCATGGGGATAATGGCGCAATCGGCGAGGATTTCCCGAATCGTATATTCTTCCCCCACAGAAATCGAGGGAAAGATCAAGAGCTCCACTTTGGTGATGAAACTCACTTTTCTACGGTTTGCCTGTATACCGTTGAAAAATTGGTCCAAACCTTCCCTATCCCTGAGATAATTGATAACGGCATTGGTGTCGAACACGAAACTATTCGTCATCATAATAACCGCGCATTCTACGTTGCAGCTCCACCGCATCCCCGGCAAAAGTCTTGCTGTCCTTCAACGCGCCTCGCAAGTTTTCCCAGGAACTTGGCGGCTGGGGCACTTCGATAGGTTCAATCTCCTCCGGATACGGGATAATCGTCACCTTGATTTTAGCGCGGCCGGCCGGGATATCGGCGGGAACGGGTAAATCCAGTTCGAGGCGGTGATCCGCCGGGATCTCCACGGTTTTTTCGATAGTGGCCATCGCTGTTCCTCCGAAAACGGGATTTTTTTTCAGCGCCTCAATCATTCAGCATAATATACTGTCTGTCAATAGTATAACCCGATGCGGAGGGGAATGTCGCCGACCGTTTTCATTCCTTCCAATATTGATAGGTAATCCAGCGCCGCCAAGCGTTGTCGACCACTTCCAAGGGTTTTCCGAACGCCTTGATGAGGTGCGCGCCGCCGGTGGGGTCCTGCTGAAAACGATCGCGAAAGTCCTTATAAATCCTGGTCAGGAGACCCATTTCCTCCAAGTATTTGCAAAAATAGCGGGACTGGGCATAATTCAGGCTTTCGCGATTGCCGCGAAAAGTCGCCGGGGTCATGCCCAGGAGCACCGGGAGCGGGGTCAAATTCCCCGCCTCCAAAGCCACCTTCAATTCGGGGAGCCGCCAATTGTCGTCCCCTTTGAGGACGTCGTCCTCGGCCCGGCAGTGTTCGTACAGGCTGGCCATGCCTTCGGCCAGCCAAATGGGGGCTTCGGGGAAATCCTCCGACATCAGGGCGTGGGTGAGTTCGTGCACCAGGGTCCCGGGTCCCGTTTCGTAATTAATGACAATGTATTTTTGCGAATGTCCGTAATGGCCGTAGGGGCTAATGGGCTGCATGCCCAGAAAACGCCGGAGGCCGTTTTCATAGCTGTCGTAGTCCTTGAAGACGAAGATATTGACGGTTTTCTCGCGGACGGAGCCTTTGTCGAAAAAGGCGCGGATGAGCGCCTCGGAACAGTAGTCGAGAACGCCGTCGACGAGGTACTCGTAATCGAGGAGCCCCAAATCGCCCGCGACCAGGAAATTCCCCCGCTGGACGCAAAGGTAATCCTGCCCGGCAAGGAGCCGGAGCTGGGTGAGGTTTTTGGGGACGCCCAGATATTGTCGTTCGTATTCCGGCGCCGGGCTGCGGGTTTGACTGCCGCCGCCGCCGGAGGAGGCGCGGATGTCCTCGGCATGCCGGCGTTTTGTTTCGGCGGCGGTGCCGGGTTCAGCCGGCGGCATGAACAGGCATGCGGCCAGCAGCAGGGTTAAACAGCGGATTGATTTTGTCATTGGCGGGGCGCTTTATTGTCAGATTGAAAAATGCATCCTTTTCGTAAAAAAAACACTAAAGACAATTGCCGATTATGACGGGGGTCTTTCACAGCGATTTGGGAATTACGGTTGGGGGTGAAGGATGACGAGCGCGGAATTACCTTATCTTTATGCCGGGGTGCTGTTTTTCTGCGGTTTGGCGATCGGCTCCTTTTTGAATGTGGTGATTTACCGGGTGCCGGCGGGGCTGAGCCTCTTGAAGCCGCCGAGTTCCTGCCCGAAGTGCAAAAAGGAAATTTTCGCACGGGACAACCTGCCGGTTTTGGGCTGGCTGCTTCTGGGGGGTAAATGCCGGTTCTGCCGGGCGCGGATATCCATCCGCTATCCCCTGAATGAATTGGCGACCGGTCTCCTCTGGGCGGCGGTGGGCTGGCGGCTGGCGGGAGTGCAGTACGGTTTTTGGCAGAATATCGGCTTGGGGCTGGCGGGTTTGGGGTTTGTGTCGGCCTTGCTGGTGACGTTTTGGGTGGATTGGGATTGGCGGATAATCCTCGATGAAATAAGCCTCGGCGGCTGCGGATTGTCACTGGCGGCGGCGGCACTGCCGGCCCTGCACCATGCGGCGCGGCCGGACGATTTTAGCGGCCACTATCCGGTATTGAGCCGTTTATGCTCCGGATATCCGCCTTGGGCGGAGAGTTTGGCGGCGGCGCTTTTGGGGCTGGCGGTGGGTTTGGGGTTTAGTTTGCTGATTTATTTTCTGGGGGGAATCGCTTTCCGCAAGCAAATCGCGGCGGCGCAAAAGGAGGACCCGGACATCGAATCGGCGCTCGGCTGGGGGGACGTGAAGTTGATGGCTTTTTTCGGCGCGTTTCTTGGCTGGTACGGGGTATTATTCATCTTTGTGGCGGGTTCTCTGCTAGGCGCGGCGGTGGGCGGTTTTCTCAAGTTCCGTTCCGGGGACGCCGGCGGCAAAAGCGGGCTCGCGGGCTGGCTGGAGCGCTGGCGGAGCGGAAATTCGGTCCTGGCCTTCGGGCCGTTTCTGGCGCTGGCGGCTTTGGCCTATTATTTTTATGGGGAAAGCTTTAAAATGTTTATGAACCGCCTGTCCGGGTGGTAGCGAAAAGGGGGTAAAAATAGTTTTAGTGATAAAATAATTTCGCTTGCATTTACTATAATGTCGATATATAGTTTGAGAAGGCAAACAAAATGGTGGAGACAAAAACAAACGCAACGGAAAGGGAAGGCGTCCTGACGGCGGCGTTGGAAGATTACCTGGAAGCGATCTACCATTTGTGCCGTTACGATCAGGCTGCCCGGTCCCGGGACATTGCCGAATCCTTGAATGTACACAAATCCACGGTGACAGCGGCCTTGAAGTCGCTGGGACAGATGAACTTGATTCATTACGCCCCCTACGAGGCGGTCACCCTGACACCGGAGGGGAAACGTTTGGCTGCCGACGTGGTGGGGCGGCATGCGGCGTTGAAGGATTTTTTCATCCAGGTGCTGCGGGTGAATCCGGAGATGGCGGAGACGGCGGCGTGCGGGATGGAACACGCGATTCCCCGCGAGATTGTGGAAAAACTGCTTTTGTTCGCCAAGGCGATGCGCAATTCACCGCGTTTACGGGAGGAAATCACCACGTTGGTGGACGATTACGCGGCTTCGAACGAAAAAAGTGAAACAGAAACGTCGGCCGGAAAAAGCGGCAGGCGGGCGTCACGAAGAATATCCAAACGAGAATAAGTTCTGGGACCTCAAAAAACTGGGACAACCGATAATCTTATAAAGGGAACGCAAAATGATCCTTGCGAAAGGTACGGAAAACGCGGTGGCGCGGCCTCTGGCCCAAGCTTCGGAACGGGACTCCTTCATGGTGGACCGGGTAAGCGGTTCGGAACAGCGGCGGTTGTGCGAACTGGGCCTGATTGAAGGCGCGAAGCTCCAGGTGTTGAACCGTTCCCGCGGGGGTATGCTGGTTATCAAGGTCGGCGGCAGCCGTTTGGGCATGGCCAGCGGCATGGCGGATTGCGTGTGGGTGAAATAGGCCGCGAGGCCACTGTTTACCGGGTCTCCTCCGGTTTTTTTCTGAAGCTTCCTGCCGCCAGCGCGGAGGAAGCTTTCTTCAAGCGGATATGTTTTAGTCATAAAACAGTTACCTGATTTCCCGTGGGAGGGCATTTCAATGGAGACGCTTATAA
Organism: Planctomycetota bacterium; assembly: GCA_031548195.1. Lineage (GTDB taxonomy): Bacteria > Planctomycetota > SZUA-567 > SZUA-567 > SZUA-567 > JAJBSZ01. The sequence goes on from JAVBRG010000139.1 coordinate 6,920, forward strand.
CGGTGTTAATCGTGGCGGCAGCGGGTTTTTTCCTGGTGCGTCGGATCCGGGGGGTGGTCAAGGGCGAGGGTTGCGGCTGCGGGAAATGCGACGGCGGCTGCGGGAAGGTAAAAAAGGGCTAGCTACGGAACATGATTACTTCAGCCGCATTATCCACTTTCGCAAACCCCCGGTCGCTGGTCAAGACTTTGCCTTGCATGACAACACCGAGTGCCAAACAAATTGTGTCGGCTAGTGATAAATATTGATGGGCAAATTTAATCTGCGCCGCGAGACCGATTATCCTATCGGTAGTGTCGGTGATCCGCATCGCCCCACCGAATGCGGCGGCCTCCCAGGCTACCGTTTCAGGTGTCCCCTTTGACATGAGTTTATTTGCAACTTCCAGAGCATTTATGGCATGAATATAAACCTTACCTGGTGCGGACTCCATATACTCCAGGACCGTTTCACCGCCTGGTTCATTAACAGCCCGGTAACAAAGTCGCTTGTCGTCGATTTCGGCTGGTAGGTTCGAAAGACGAGGCCAAAAAAATAAGCAAATATGGGCATATTGGCGTTTTTTTTGGCCGAAGTATTTCGGACCTACAAGCCGAAAGCGGCGGCAATGGACTTTGTTACCGGGCTGTTAAGGGCAACCGCTAACAGAGCCGACGCATCAAAAATAAGTCTGCGATTCATTCGAGCCCGCTCTCTACATCTTTGTGTTTTTCCTTGAGAAATTGTTCGACGCTATACCCGGCAAAATATTTACTGTTTTGCGCATACCAGGCATCGCGCCGGCGTCTTACTTCAGCGGCAGACACCGGGTGCTCTGTTCCAGGCGCTATGTGCAGTATTTCTCCTGATGGAGTGCGGATATAAGGGGTTTTAACTTCGGTTGTCATGTTTGGTATCCACCTTTTCCACTCTGCCAATAACCTACTTTAGTAAATCGCGTTACTCTTATCCCCAAGAAATTCAAGCTCTGTTCTCATTATACCGCAAACGCCCAGCGACAACAACCCTCTCACCTCCCCATCCCACCGATGATATACAGCGACAGCGCCCCGATTATCGCCCAGAGGCAGAGGCCAAGCAACAGGGGCTTAAGCCCGGTGCGGAGAATCTTCCGGAGATCGGTGTTGAGGCCGATTCCGGACAGCGCCACCACGATTAGGAACTTCCCCGCCGCATTGACGCCCCCTGCCCAAGCCGGGGGGATTCCCCCCCAGGTGCTCAACATGGACATCAGCAGGAAACCCAGGACAAACCAGGGGAACACCCTGACGAAAGAGAATTTGCCCCCGTCCCCAGCCTCCGCCGCCCGGCGGGAGCGCCAACCCGCCACCAGCGAAAACGCCAGGGCAACCGGCACAATCATCACCGTTCGCGTCATCTTCACCAAGGTCGCCACCGGTACCGCCGCGTCGGCGTAGGCAAGCGAAGTGGCGAGAACCGACGACGTGTCGTTGACCGCCGTCCCGGCCCACATGCCGAAGGCGTGGGGGTTCAGCCCCAAGGTGTGGCCGAGAGCCGGGAAAATCACCACCGCCGCGAGATTGAACAGGAACACCACCGATATCGAGTAACTGATTTCGTCATCCCGCGCGCCAATGACCGGCGCGACCGCCGCTATGGCGGAGCCGCCGCAAATGGCGGTGCCGGAGGCGATGAGGTCGCGGTTGTTCACCGGGATATCCAGGGCTTTCCCCAGTAAATACGCCGCCGCAAAGACGGTCGTTATGGTGATGAGCATGAGGAAAAGGGTGTCGAGGCCGGTTCGCCAAACCAGGGCCAGGTTCAGGCCGGCGCCGAGCAGAACGACCGCCGCCTGAAGTATTTGCTTGCCGCTGGCGGCCAGGCCGGGTTTGCATTTCCCCGGCAAAGGTACCAAATTGGCGATGACCAGTCCGGCCAGGAGTCCCAGGCCGGCGCTTCCCAGCCAGGGGATTTTGGGGCCGAAACGCTGGGCGATCAGGGCCAGAAGCGTGGCGGCGAGCAGGCCCGGCCAGGAGGTTTGCCAGAAGGAGGCGGTGAGGATGCGCATGTTTGGTCCAATCGGTAAACGCTGGTCACGACTCCACCAACCCTCGGTAATCCTCCGGCGTGTCGAGGTCCAGGCAAACCCCGGGATCGTCCACTTCCACCCGCAGGAGCCGTTCGCCGAGACCGGCCAGAATATCCCGCGCCCCGAGGTCGCCCCGTAATTCCGCGATCATGGGAAAGAGGCAGGGGGACAGCACCACCGGATTGCCGCGCCGGCCGGAGTGATACGGGGCGGTCGCCGGATGGTCGGGGCGGCGCCGGACCGCGGCGAAATGCCGCCCGCTCAACAAACGGAGCGTGTCCCGCCGAATTAAAACCTGGTCGCCGAGTAGAATCATGGCGCCGCAAACCGCCCCGGCGCCGGAAGCGGCCTGGACCGCTTCGACCCCGAGTCGGAGCGAACCGCTCTGCCCCTCCGCCCAGCGCTCGTTCACCAGGCAGCGTAACCGGGGATATCGAAAAGCATCTTCATTAAAAAGCGCCTCCCGCACTTTCTCCGCTTCGTGGCCCAGTACCAGGGTGATTGAAGATACCGTCACCTCTGCCGCCAGCGCCAGCGTTTGGTCAAGAACATGCCGAAGAATCGGCTTACCCTGCCACGGCAGCAGGAGCTTGCCGCCGCCCAAGCGCCGGCCGCCGCCGGCGGCCAGCAGCACCAGGGCTAGAGCGGGGGCATTTACACCTTCGCAATGAGCGGCGGCGCCGGGCATATGGGATTCTCCGCATCGGAATGAAAAGGGTTCAAACCCGGCCTGCCAAACAAGCCAAACCGCACCGCCGCAGCGATCCCACGAAAAAATCCGTCAGCCCGCCCCGGCCGTCGACCAGCCCGCGACGCACCGCCGCCGCGACTTCCAGAAAATGCCCCGGTGAATACTCCGGCAGGTTTTCTATTCCACTCCCCGCATTTTCCCTCGGCTCCACCGCATCCGCCTGATTGAAGAATAGCCAACGGGCCGCTTCCGGCGGGACATTTTTGAAAAAACCCCGCTCGCCGTCCCGCACCAGCCGTGCGAAAATTTCCGGCCGGATTTCTTCACCCAAATGTAAACCGGTCGCCAAAGCGAATTCCTCGCCCCGAAAAACCGTCGTTTCGCCGAACGGACGGTACAGGGCGCTCAACCCCGCCAGCGCCAGCGCCAGGGTCGTCGTCGCCGGGATCACCGGCTCGTGCCCGGCCGGTGCCTTCAAGGGCCGCCCGGCTGCGCCGTCGGCCTCCACCAATAAGAGGTCGGGTCTATATTTAGCGAACGCGGCGTCCACCGCTTCGGGAGGGAACCCGGAAAGCTTGTCGCCCCCGGCCGGCACCGGCCGGGCGGCGAACAGCGCCCGCCCCGGCGGCGGCGCGCCTTGCCGCAACGCCAAGTCGAGACTGGCGGCTTCCCGCACTTTCAGCCAAGCCGTTTCCCCGGGCCGGAACATGCGGGTCGTGGTGGTGGCGACGACCCGGGCGCCCCGCCGCGCGAACGCTTCCGCAAGTTTGAAAAGGAGCGTGGTTTTGCCGCCCGCGCCGGTCAGCGCGACCAGGGCCGGCATGCGGCCGGCCAGCGCGGCGGCGAAGTCCACCTGAGCGAATCCCCTTACGCCCTTTTCCATTTTACAACTCCGCGCCGCTTCACGGCGGCATGGGTGAACCCCGGTATGGTTCTCGGCATTGCTCTGGACGTCCCACTTTCTTACAATAGCAGTCTTCCCGCACAGGAGACCGCCAATGGCGCATATTTTACCCCTCCCGATTATCGTCAGCAAGGGCGCCGGTGAAATGGCCAGCGGAATCGCGGTACGCCTCCACCGCGCCGGCTTCCGCCGCCTGCTCCTTTTGGAAACGCCCCGGCCGCTGGCGGTGCGCCGCGCCGTGTCATTCTCCGAAGCGGTCTACGACGGCCGGCAGGAGGTCGAGGGCATAACCGCCCTTCGCTTTGAACCGCCGGTGGAAAACTGTCCCGACGGGGAAATTTTCCGTCGCCTCGAGGAAATATGGGAGCAAGGCGCCGTCGCCGTGGCGGTCGACCCCCGCTGGCGGCTGTTGCCGATAATCCGCCCCGGCATCGTCGTCGACGCCACTATCGCCAAGCAGAACCTCGGCACCAGTATCAGCGAGGCGGAACTGGTCGTCGCCCTGGGTCCCGGTTTCACCGCCGGCGTGGATGCGCATTACGTCATCGAAACGCAGCGCGGCCACCACCTCGGCCGGGTCCTGGGCCAAGGCTCCGCCGCGGCGAACACCGGCATCCCCGGGGACATCGGCGGCCATAGCCTGGACCGCGTGCTGCGGGCGCCCGTTGACGGCCCGGTCGAGGCCGCCCTCGCCATCGGCAGCCGGATCGAAAAAGGCCGGATGGTCTGTACGGTCGCTGGGGTGCCGGTCAGGGCGGAAATTTCCGGCGTGCTCCGGGGCTGCATCCGCCCGGGGACCGAAGTGACCGCCGGTCTGAAAATCGGCGACATCGACCCCCGGGGAGTGCGCGAATATTGTTTCAACGTCTCGGAAAAAGCCCGGGCCCTGGGCGGCGCGGTCCTCGAAGCGGTGTGCGGTTTCGTCTTCGCCTGAAGGTCCCCGCCATTATTGTTACGCCGACCCCGGCAATCGTTTTCACCTTACAGCAATCAGGAAAATTACCAGTGATCTACTTCGACAACGCCGCCACCAGCTATCCCAAACCGACCCAGGTCAACGCCGCCATCCTCGACGCCCTGAACAATTTCGGCAATGCCGGCCGCGCCAGCCACCCCTACTCCCTCTCCGCCACCCGCGCTGTCGAGGAAACCCGCTCGCGCCTGGCCGCCCTCTTCCGCTGCCCCCGTCCCGAACGGATCGCCTTTACCAAAAACGCCACCGAAGCCCTCAACCTCGCCGTCAATTCCCTCGACGGCCACCTCGTCACCACCGCCGCCGAACATAACTCCCTCCTGCGACCCCTCTACCACCGGGGCAACTTCGCCATCGCCCCCGTCGACGAGCAGGGCCTCTTCGGCGTCGAAAACATCGCCCGGCAATGCCGCTCCGACACCCAGGCCATCCTCGTCTCCCACGCCTCCAATCTCACCGGAAACCTCGCCCCCCTCGCCGGCATCGGCCGCTTCTGCCGGGAACGCGGACTCCTCCTCGTCGTCGACGCCGCCCAAACCGCCGGCCTCTTCGACCTCGACATGGAGGAACTCGGCATCGACGCCCTGTGCTTCACCGGCCACAAGGCGCTTTACGGACCGCAAGGCACCGGCGGCATAGCCATGAGCGAACGCTTCCGGCCCCGGCCCCTTGTCTACGGCGGCGGCGGCAATTCCTTCAATCGCGATCAGCCGCCCCAGCTCCCCGATCTCCTCGAAGCGGGAACCATGAACGCCCACGGCCTCGCCGGCCTCCTCGCCGGCGTCCGCTACGTCCAGGAAGAGACCCCGGCGAAATTGCTGGCCCGCGCGAACGCCCTGGCCAAACGCTTCATCGACGGCATCAGCCGCATCGCGGGCGTGACCGTTTACGGAGACGTGAACACGCCGGATCGGGCGCCGGTAATCGCCCTGAACGTGGGCCGGAGGGATTCAACGGAAGTGGCGGAGGAACTGGAGAGCCGCCATGGCATCGCGGTGCGGCCGGGCATGCATTGCGCGCCGCTCCTCCACAAGAAATTCGTCACCGACCGGCAGGGCGCGGTGCGTTTCTCCTTTTCCCACTTCAACAGCGAGGCGGAAATCGACCTCGCCCTCGAAGCGCTGGAGGAATTGTCCTAGGACTCGACCAGCACCCTGTTCAGCCGCCATATACACGGCGCGCGCCGGAAAGCCTTCCGGCGCGCGCCTTTTTTTTGTGCCAGATCCGCTAATTATCCGCTATTCCACCGCCATTCTACCTTAACACAAACTGCAGAATGAAGAGGGCGGCGACGATGTAGGTGGGGAGCTTGATTTCCTTGGCGCGGCCGGTCAGGAGCTTGCAGCAGACGTAGGCGATTAGGCCGAAGGCAATACCATTGGCGATGGAGTAGGTCAGGGGCATCATGACGATGGTGAGGAAGGCGGGAATGCCGTCGGTGGGTTCGGAGAAGTCCACCGCCTTTACCGAGCCCATCATCAGGCAGCCGACGTAAATCAGGGCCGGGGCGGTGGCGACGGCCGGAATCAAGCCGACGATCGGGGCGCAAACGAGGGCGCCCAGGAACAGCAGGCCGGAGATGACCGAGGTCATGCCGGTACGGCCGCCTTCGCCGATGCCGGTGGCGGATTCGACCACGGTGGTGACGGTGGAGGTGCCGGCGAGGGCGCCAATGGTGGTGCCCATGGCGTCGGCCATGAGGCCTTTCCTGATGCCGCGTATTTCGCCGTTCGGCTCGACCATGCCGGCCGACTGGGCGACGCCGTAGATGGTCGCCATCGAGTCGAACATGTTCACCATTGCGAAGGCGAGGGTGAGGGCGAGCATGGTGCCGATCGCCTGCCCGAGGTGGCCGTGGCTGAAGGGTCCGAAGAAGTCGAGTTTCAGCAGGCAGACGTTGAAGAAGTCGGAGACATGGGGGGAAATGTCGAAGGAGAAGTCGCCGGGCATTTTCGAATAGCCGGTGATGAAGGAAATGACGGTGGTGAGGAGGATGCCGATCAGGACCGAGCCTTTCACTTTTTTCGAAGCCAGGGCGGCGATGATCACCAGGCCGATGAAGGTGAGGATGGCGCCGTGAATGAGGTGGGAGTTTTCCGGGGAACGGTCGGCGAAGTTCAGGAGGGTGATTTTGGTGGCGGGGTGGCCGACCACGATTTTGGAGTTCTGGAGGCCAAGGTGGGCGATGAAGAGGCCGATGCCGCCGGTGAGGGCGAGTTTAATGTTATTGGGAATGCCATTGATGATTTTTTCCCGCCAGCCGATGGCCGAGACGATGATGAATAGCACGCCGGCGTAGAACACCAGCGGCAGGGCCATGTGGAATTGCTGCTGGGTGGTGAGTTTTTCCGCGACCAGGAACGCCGCGATGGCCGGCATGGCGGTGTAGGCGAAGAAGGCGTTCAAGCCCATGCCGGGCGCCTGGGTGAAGGGGATTTTCGCGTAGAAGGCCATCAGGAAGGTGCCGATGGCGGAACCGATGCAGGTGGCGATGAAGACGCCGCGGAAGATTTGCTGATCGCCCTGGCTCAGGACCATCGGGTTTACCAGGATAATGTAGGCGGTGGCGAAGAAGGTGGTGATGCCGGCGAGGATTTCGATCCGCATCGAACTGCCGTTTTCCTTGATGCCAAAGAATTTGTCGAGCATGTTTTTTTCTCCAGAAGGGATTTCCCGATTTTTTCCGTTTCTATTTTACTTCTTTTCCCCTGACGTACTTTTTTGCCACCGCCCGATCGTCGGCGAGATAGACGACCCGGGCCAGGCGTTCGGCGAGGGTCAGTTCGAAGGGCGGCAGGAACCGGCTGTCGTCGATGACCAGGGCGTCCAGTTCGTAGCCTTCCTCGAAGGAGCCGACTTTGCCGAAGAATTCGCCGCCGCCCCGGGTGCCGAGGAAGAACGCTTCCTCGACGGTCAGGGCCTTTTCATTGCCGTCCACCAGGCGCCAGCGCAATTTCGACACCTGGATGGCGTCGGACATGGCGCGGAAAATGGAGGAGTGGACGCCGGCGGCGACATCCGACCCCAGGCCCATCTTGAGGCCGCGGTTGAGGAAGCGCCGGGCCGGGGCGATGCCGGAGGAGAGGTTGATGTTCGATTGCGGGCAATGGGCGACGAAGACGCCCTGTTGACGCATCAATTCCATTTCCTCCTCCCCCGACCACACGCAGTGGGCCATGATGGTGGGGACGTCTCCCCCGAACAGGCCGAAGCGGTGATAGGCGTCGCCGTAGTTTTTGCTTTGCGGGCAGAGTTCCTTGACCCAGGCGATTTCCCCCGGGTTTTCCGAAAGGTGCGACTGCACGGGCAGCTTCAGCTCTTTTTGAATTTCCGACAAACGCTTCAGGAGTTCATCGGAGCAGGAGGGAATGAAGCGGGGGGTGAGGATGGGGGAGGTGTTCGTGAAGCTGCCGCGCACCGCCTCCAGCCAGCGGCGGGTGTCGTTCAGGCTGATTTCCGTGGAGTTTTCGCAGAGTATGGCCGGGGCGTTCCGGTCCATGTTCACCTTGCCGACCAGGGTGACGAGGCCGGATTTCTCCAGCATTTCCATGAGCATGATGGTGGCGGGGGAGTGGAGGGTGGCGTAGATGGCGACGCGGGTGTTTGGGCCGGCTTTCAGGTCCTGGACGAGTTTGGCGTAGGCTTTTTCGGCGTAGGCGAGGTTCGCGTATTTCGCTTCTTCGGGGAAGGTCCTGGTGTTGAGCCATTCCAGCAGTTCCAGGTCCATTCCCAGGGCGCGGAAGGCGTATTGCGGGGCGTGCAGATGGAGGTCCACGAGTCCCGGGACGATGAGGCGTTCTTCACAATTCACTACGGGCAGGCCGCGGTAATTATCCGGCAGCCTTTCGAAGACGCCTTTCGAGCGGCCGTTTTCGCAGACCAGATAACTGCCGGGGTGAGTGGCGAGGGTATTCAGGGTTTTACTGTAACAGATGTCGCCCTTCAAGACGAAGCTGTGTTCCATCGCTGTTTTCCTCCGTAACGGATTTCGCATTTTACGCGATAGGGGCGGATTTTTCGCGGGGAAAGGCGAAGCGGGGGAAAGCTGGTCCGGCTGCGAAGGGCATAAAAAAAAAACCGCCTTCGATTGACCAAACGACATCCCTCCCGCGTGCAACTTTTCCGGGGAAGGACTCATAGTCAACTATTTGCGGTAGTTGGTAGAAACATCCGACCGATTACGGACATATACGAGTCGAGGTTAAATTTTCACTGCGGTTCGGCCATAGGCTCACCTCCTTTTCCTGGTTTGCGGGCGGGGGTTACTGGTCGAGCGGGGGCTGCTGGTCGAGCGGAGGTTCTTCCATTCTGGGGGGCGCCGCCCCCCAGGCCCCCCGGCGCGCGGGGCGGCCCGGGCGGGACAGGGTGACGAGACACGATACCGGCTGGAACGTTTATTGCTGTGCCGTGGGGTTTTTCTTGAGCGTACTTTATGTAAGGTTTGGTTTTGTGCCCAGGCGGCGGCGGGCGGCGCTACGCGCCCACTCCGCCTGTTTCCGCTTGCAACGGGGACGGAAAACTCGTCGCTGCGGCTCCTCGTTTTCCTCTGCGAGGAAGTCCGCGCGTTTCGATTCACAGCAGACGTTTTTACCGGCCTTTAATTGTTCTTCTTTTTCGCGCGGACATTATTTTTTAATGCACGCAGCGAATGAGGGGAGGGCGCATCTCAACTCTGATACGTCAATCCACATCCTGTTACCCTGGACACCACCCTACACGTCATTCCGGCGCCATAAACATTGAACCGGGAGGAAGCGTAACTCGCCGGAATCCAGGCCGATAAACCGCCGCTCCGTGGTTCCACAAAACACCCTATCAGTATCAGAACTGAACTTTTGCAAAGTGGCGATTAAACCGCCAATCGCCACTTTGCAAAAATCGTTTTTGCCCGAATTTCATGGGTTTTTGATTTTACAAAATCGCCATTCGGCGGTTTGAATGGTGATTTTGCAAAAGTCCAGTCAGAACTTACACCTCCGTAAGACAAGGAGCAAACACCACAGTAGCGATCGTCTATCGGCCTGGATTCCGGCGAGTTCTGCCTCACCCCGGTTGAACGCTTGCGACGCCGGAATGACGTGTGGGGTGGATTTGGCGTAACAGGATGCGGATTTCCACTGCACCGCTAACCCAGCACCCCCTCCAGGAAACGCCGCAGCAAATTGCCCGACAACGCCTTGCGGTACTGCGCCGATTTCCGGGGCGTCAATTCGTTACGCAACGTCTCCACCGCCTGATCCACCAGCGCCGCATCCAACTTTCTGCCCCGCAAACACGCTTCGAGCTTCGGCAAACGAATCGGCGTCGGCGACATGCTCCCCGCCGCCCCACGCGCTTCCGTAATGACCCCGCCCTGGTCCAGCTCCACATAAAGGGCCAAAGAAACCCGCGACAAGGTCAAAGCCGCCCTGGACCCGCGCTTGAAGAACTTCTGGTGCGCATTCGCCGGCGGCAGTGGAACAATCAGCTTCTCCAGCAACTCCCCGGCCTGCAAATCCGGCTTCCGGTAACCCTTGATGAACTCCGGCGCCGGCATCGTCCTCACCCCCTTCAGGGAAACGACCTGCGCCCGGGCATTCAAGGCAAACAACGCCCCCGGCAAATCCGCCGCGCCCGACGCCGTGCAGAAATTCCCGCCCACCGTCGCCCGATTCCGAATCGCCGGCGCCCCGCAACTCAAGGCCGACGCGTGCAAGGCCGGCAAATGCTTTCTGATCAACTGCGACTCGACCATCTGGGTGTTCGTCACCGCCGCACCAAGATGAATCTCGTTCCCCACCAATTCAATCTTCTTCAACTCGGGAATGCCGAAAATGTCCATGGCGTTCGTGAACACCCTCCCGCCCTTCATCTCCGGTCCAATATCGGTATTACCGGATAAAATCAGCAGCTCCGGCTGCTTCGCCAAAATTTGCAGCGCCTCGGCCAACGTGCGGGGACTGTAATAATTCCCCGCCTCCGCCCCGGAAAACTCCGGCTGCTGTGACGTGCCCGGCCCGGTCTTGCGCGGCCGATAGCCCTCCGCCGCAGCTTTATGCACCGCAGCGTAAATCCGTTCGTAACCGGTGCAGCGGCAAAGATTCCCCGACAGCGCCACCTTGATTTCCTCACGGCCCGGCTTGGGCTCGTTCTCCAACAAATCCCGCGCCGCCATAATCATCCCCGGCGTGCAATAACCGCAATGCACCGCCCCCTCGTCGATAAAAGCCTTCTGCAAGGGGTCCAAATGCTTCTTGTCGCCCAAACCCTCAATCGTGACAATCTCGGCGCCGGAAGCTTGCATGGCCGGCACCATGCAGGCGTTCACCAGCTGCCCGTTCATAATCACCGAACACGCCCCGCATTCACCCTCGCCGCAACCTTCCTTGCAGCCCTTCAGCCGCAGATCGTCGTGAAGCAAATCAAGAAGCCGGGCCAAAGGCGCCGTTTCCACCGTCTGCCTCTTTCCGTTTATCGTCAGTTCAATCTTCATTTGCCGGCCTCCGCTTTCTGGGCCTCTATCAGATTATACAATTTCTCGCCGGTAATCGGCGCCTCCAGGGCAAAGACCCCGCACGCATTCTCCACCGCCGCCGCCACACACGGGGCGCCGCCGTCACAGGACAATTCACCCAAACCCTTCGCACCGAACGCGCCGAACGGCGACGGATCCTCGAAAGTCCTGATGCTGAACGACGGCGTGTCCATCGTGGTCGGAATCAGGTAGGCACTCAACATGCTGGCCGAATACTTGCCCTCCGGCGTCAGGGTCATTTCTTCAAGATAACCCATGCCGTACGACTGCAAAACCCCGCCGGCCATCTGGCCGTCGACCTGGATCGGGTTTATCGCCCGGCCCACCTCGCTGGCGATGGTCGCGTGTTTCGCGTAGATCTCGTAGGTGTCCAGGTCCAATTCAATCTCCAAAACCTGGGCCAGCCACGAAAACCCCTTGTAGGCGGAACCGTGCCAGGTCGATTCGTCCCAGCTGTATTTCGGATCCGTGCAGGGCTGGACCTTCCCCGTACCCACCAGCCGCCCGCGCCCGGGCTCGGCCAGACAGTCCTTCGCCATGTCGTCAAAGAGAGCGACCTGTCTGCCGCCGGCGTAGAAGGCGCCGTTCTTGTACTCATCAATCGCCACGCCCTTTTTCCTCTGGGCGAAGTCCTTGACGATATTTATGAGATCCCGCCCGGCGTCGACCGCCGCCCGGCCGACAAACATCGCGGTTCGGGACGCCACCGTCGGCCCGCTGTTGGGGACGATGGAAGTGTCGGGCGGCAACTGCCGCACCCTTTCGAAAGGCAGTTCCAAAACTTCCGCCACGTACATCGGCAGCATGGTCTCCGTGCCCTGGCCCATTTCCGTGCTGCTGGACAGTACGCTAATCTTGCCGTCCCGCAAATATTCGACCTGGACCGTCGTGCCCATATTGTCTTCGCCGGCGCCGGTGAAGCCGCCGCCGTGCATGCACATCGACAGGCCAATCCCCTTGCGGATTCGGCTTTTCGTCGTGGCGTTGTGTTTGGCGTATTCCGCGTGTTTCCTGACATAATCCGACCGCTTCACCACGTCCTCGAGGACCAGGACCGCCGAGGCGCCGTCGTCCAAAACCTGCCCGAAGGGGAAGGCGTCCCCCTTCCGGAGCGCGTTCTTTATCCTTATCTCGTAGGGGCTCATCCCCAATTTCCGCGCCGCCAGATCCATGTTCCGCTCAATCGCGTAAATCGACTGCGGCGCGCCGAAGCCGCGGAACGCCCCGTTCGGCGGCGTGTTCGTCGCCACCGCCCGGCCTTTAATCTTCGCATTCGGAATCTTGTAACCGCCAGTGGAGTGCAAAGTCGACCGCGCCAGCACCACCTTCGACATCGAAGTGCAGGCCCCGCCGTCGAGAATCAAATCCACCTCCGCCGCGACAATCGTGCCGTCCTTCTTGAAGCCGAGCTTATGCCGCACCTTCGAGGGATGCCGCTTCGGCGTGACCAGCATGTCCTCCGCCCGGTCGTAAATAATCCGCACCGGCTTGCCGCCTTTGTGCGCCAGCAACGCCACCCACACCCCCATGACCGACGGATAATCCTCCTTGCCCCCGAAAGCGCCGCCGGTGACCGTCTGGGTGATTTTCACCTGCTTCGGGTCCAGCTTCAAGACCGTCGCCACCGCCCCGTGCACGTAGAAGGGACACTGGAGGGAGCCGGTGACCGCAATGCCGTCGCCGTCCGGCCAGGCGGCCATGCCGCAGTTTTCCAGGTAAATGTGTTCCTGGTAGCCGGTGCGGTAGGTCTCCTCGACAATCAGGTCGGCTTCGGAAAAAGCCTTCTCGACATCGCCGCAATTGATATTGAATTCATCCATGACGTTCTTGTCGCCCCAGACCTTGGACTTCATGGCCAGGGCGTCCTCGATGGTCAGGGCCGGGTCGATTTTGTCAATCTCCGGCTGCAAGGCGGCCAGGGCCGCCTGCAGGGTCGCCCGGTCCGGCGCCGCCACCAGGGCCAGGGGCTGGGTGGCGTAGGTGATGTCCTCCTCGACCAGGGCGATGTAGTCGTCCCGAATCATGTGGACGGCGTTCAGGCCCGGGATGTCCTTGGCCGTCACCACCGTGACCTTCGACCAATCAAAATTGGGATCGCGGTCAATCTTCTTCAACTTGCCGGCGGCAACCGGGGAACGCAGGACGCCTCCTTCCCAAACTCCGGGCAGGTCCAAATCCGGCAGGTAGACGGCCGAGCCGGCGACTTTGTCCAGAGCGTCCAGTCGGGGGAGGGACTTCCCCACATATCTGAATTCACCGGAAGGCATGGATTCTCCTTTTATCTGAAGTTTCACGCCACGACGCCGAAACCGCCCGGGCGCCATGACGCAAAATCGTTTCGTTTTGGTTTGCTGGGGTTTTCGTATTTCAACCGATCGTCAGGAGCCGGTTTGGACCGCGTCTTTTGCAAACCGATAACGCTTAGCAAAAACTAAGCGTTATCGGCGCGTATCGGTTCGAACGATTATTGGATGTTGGAAACGTGTCAATCCACTTCGATTACGGCGGATTCTTTGTGCTGCTGCGGGTCCGGCGGGAAGATGATATTCAATAGTATACCCAATACGCACACGGTTGCCACAGAATCTTTGAAAAGATACTGGAAAAAGGTCGGCATTTGCGCATACGCGCCCGGGTTCGCCGTACCCAATCCCATGCCCATGGCCAGAGTGGTGGAAAGGACGACGATGTTCCGGTGGCTGAAGCCGGATTTGGCGATCAGCTTGATGCCGTTAATGGTGATCATCGCGAAAACGCTGATGACCGCGCCACCGAGGACCGCCGCCGGCATCATCGCGAACAAGGCGCCGATCTTCGGGAAGAAGCCGCAAATCATCAGGGTCGCCGCACCGGTGGCGACGCAGAATTTGTTCACCACTTTGGTCATGGCGACAATGCCCGCGTTCTGGCCGAAAGCGGTGTTCGGAAGGGTGTTGAAGAGGGCCGCCAGCATTGAACCGAAGGAATCGGCCATGATGGCGCCGCCCGTTTCCTTGGTGGTGGCTTCACGGTTGAAGGCGGCGACGGTGATACCGGAAGTGTTGCCGATCGTTTCCAAACCGGAGACGATGTAGAGGGCCGCGAAAGTGAGAATGGCGTCCAGGTGGAATTCCATTCCGAAGTGGAGGGGCATGGGCACGCTGAACCAGGCGGCGTTCTCAACCGGCGCGAAGGAAAGCTTGCCCATGAAGAACGCGGCGACGTAACCCACGAGAATGCCGATAAGGAGCGAGGAAAGCTGGAAGAGGCCCTTGCCGAAACGCTGGCAACAAAGAATGGTAATGAAAACTATGAAAGCCAGGATGATATTCTGGGGGGAGCCGAAATCCGGGGCGCCCACGCCGCCAAGAAAGTAATTGGTGCCGGCCTTGAGAAGATTGATGCCGATGGCGATCAGGACCGCGCCGATGACCAGGGGCGGGAAGAAACGCTTCAGGGGCTTGATGAAAAACGCCATCACGAATTCGATCAAGCTGCCGAGCAGGGCGCCCCCGAGAACGCCGGCTATGCCGTAGGCCTTCCCCACCGTGATCGCCGTGGGAACGAAGGCGAAGGAAGTTCCCATGACAATCGGCAGTTCGGCGCCGATGCGGGGAAGCTCCGACTTTTTCCCGAAAATGTTAAGGGGATACAGCTGGAAGAAGCTGGTCAAGCCGGAAATCAGCATCGCGCACTGCACCATGATGATGCGGTCTTCCGAACCCAAACCGACCACGCCAGCCAGAATGAAGCAGGGCGCCAGGTTCGAGGTGAACATCGCCAGGACGTGCTGGAGACCCAAGGGCAGGGCCTGGAAGAACGGCGGCCTGCCGTACAGCGAATACACCAATTTAGAGCGATCGTTCGGATCGGACACGGCACCGGTCCGAGCACTGTCGTCTGTTGCCAAGTTATCCCCCTCTCTAGGGTTTTTGGCCTGCCTGGTTGAGAAGAAGAAGTCTTCTATGAAAAACCTCCTCTTCTCCGCTAGGCAAAGCGTCCCGTCAAAATAAACTTGCGCGGACTGTCCGCGGCGTCGTTTTTGAATCGGTTCACGTCCCCGCCGTCACACCAGCCACGGCATCGAGTTGCGAATCCCGCGATACAAGGTCGCCATTTCCACCGCGCTAAGCAAGGACATTTCGCCCTCGAACTCGCGCTTCAACTCCATCTCCCGCACTACGAAACCCCGGTCGAACTGGATGCGTACCTTGTCGTTGACATACGACCAGCCGAAATTGCGGAGGGTGAGCGTCTCCTCCCGCGAGCCTTCCTTCCTGCGGATGATTTTACCGGTGATGCGGAAAACGTTGTCGCTTTGATTACGGTAATCCTCGTCGTTCAGGCACAGGCGCGGCTTGTCCATATACGGCCTGCCTTCGTGGACGCAGAAGGCGGCGCAGTTTCCGCACTCGTTGCAGAAATCGTCGATGTGGACGATCTGCGTGCCCTGGGTGACGCCAAGCCTCTCCATGCCGACCGAAACCAGTTTGCCCTTCTTCACCGCGAGTTTGGGCATTTCGACCTGGAAGGGGGGAATCGAATAATTGTAATTGGCCCGGTTGGGGCAGCACTCCACGCATTTGCCGCACATCGAGGCGCATTGCAAACAACGCTTCGCCTCGGCAACCGCCTCGGCTTCCCCAAGTGTCTGTTCGACCAGATCGAAACCTTGACGCTTCGCCACTTCGAGGTGTTTCTCGCGGTTCGGCGCCACCTTCAAGGCCCGCGCCGCCCGGGCGTCGGCCAGTTCCTGCGCCACCGGCTGCGGCGGGGTAGGCGGGACGTAGGGCTTGATTCCGAGTTCATTGCAAATTGCCGTCGCCGCCTTCTGGCCGTCGTCACAGGCCTTGATGACAATCGCCGGTCCGGTCACGGCGTCGCCGCCGGCGTAAACGCCGGTCGCCGAAGTGTGGCCGAAGGGGCCGACCTTCACCCGGCCGCCCTTGTCCAGCTGAATGTTATGGCCGGCGAAAACCGCCATGTCGGACAATTGGCCAATCGCGGCGATGATGGCATCCGCTTCGATAATGAACTTTTCGCCGGTCGGGACCGGCCGGCGGCGGCCGCTGGCGTCGGGTTCGCCCAGTTTGGTGCGTTCGCATTCGAGGCCGGCGACTTTACCGTCCTTCACGATAATTCTGGACGGCGCGGCCAATTCCTCCAGCTTGTTTCCTTCATCAAACAGTAGCTTCCGCTCCTCTTCTATGGCCGGCATTTCTTCGCGGGTTCTACGGTACACCACCGTGGTCGGCTGCCCGGTAAGCCGCTGTGCGGTGCGGGCGGCGTCCATGGCGGTGTTGCCGCCGCCAATTACCAGCACCTTCTTGCCCAAGTTCGGGCGGTCGCCGACGGCGACCTTCTTCAGAAGATCCAGGGCGGTCCACATGCCGGCGGCGTTTTCGTTTTCCAGTTCCGGCGGCATATCCTTGGGGAAGCCGCAGGCCAGATATACGGCGTCGAAGCCTTTCGCCAGCAATTTTTCCGGGGCTTCGGTGATCTTCCAGTTGAAGCGGAAATCGACCCCGAGATCCTTGATCCGCTGCACATCCGCGTCCATCACCGCGTGGGGCAGGCGAAAGCTGGGGGCCATCGCCATAATCCCGCCGGCCCGGCTCTGCTGCTCGTAGACCGTGACCTCGACCCCCGACAGGGCGAGCCGCGCCGCCGCCGCGAGACCGGACGGCCCGGCGCCGATAATCGCCACTTTCTTGCCGGCGGGAGGCGCTTTCTTCAAGCCGGCTTTTCCCTTCGCCGCGACAAAACGCTTTATGTCCCGGATGCCGACGGCTTCGTCGTAGTTCGCGCGGGTGCAGCGCGTTTCGCAGAGGTGGGTGCAGATGTGGCCGGTAACGCCGGGGAGGGGATTCTTGAGAAGCACCGTTTCCAAAGCGCCGTCGAAGTCGCCCCGGGCGGTCTGGAGACAGTAGGACGGCACGTCCTGGCAGACCGCGCACTGGGCCATGCAGGGGGCGGTGATGCAGTCGAACAACTCCAATTTGCTCGGCACCTTCGGGGAACCGGCGAAATACTGTTTCTTGTAACGCGGATTCTCCAAAGCTTCGGCAGCGGCGAGTTCGAGCTTGCGGTCCTTGTTGCCGGCGCCGACGAAGGAGCGAATATCCTTGGCGCCGAACTTGTCCATTTCCTCTTTCAGGTTCGCCAGACATTGGCGGAAGCGGGCGTAGCCGCCGGGCTTGAGGATGTCCGAGGCTATGGTCACGGTGAGGGCGCCGGAGGCGAAGAGGGTGGCGATATTGTCGGCGTCGGCACCGGCTGAATAGGAGACGTTCAGGTCGCCGGCGAAATCCTTGTTGAGCTTGTTCCATAGATTGATGGAAATGGGGTAGAGGGAGCGGCCGGACATGTACATTTCGTCGCCGGGCATAATCTTCCGGAAATTCTGCATGGCGAGGGTGTTTGTCAATTTGACGCCGAAGAATTTATTGTGTTCGCGTCCCGACTTCTTCATCGTCTTGATGATTTCAAGCGCTTGCGGATATTTCAAATCATGTTCGAAAACCGGGTCCGGTATGACAATATCGGCGTAGCCGAGAGTCTTGTTGAGGGTGTTCCTGACAAAGTCCGGGCCCATCAGGGTCGGGTTCAATTTCACGGTCAGATGGAAGCCGCGTTCTTCAAGAAGGTATTTGGCGATGCGGCCGATTTCATCCGGCGGGCAGCCGTGCATGGTCGAGAGGGTGCAGCTGTTTGTCAGGGCGGTCGGGACGTCGACGTCGGCGTATTCGGGGAACTGGTGGACCAATTCCGATTTGTAGCCGTCAATTTGTTCCGAGGCGTCCAGCATGGTGTCGATGAACTTCTGCATGCGGGGGGTCTGGATGCCTTCCAGATTGTAACCCACCGACAGATTGAAGATGGTGCCGTCGGCCGGGTCGTCGGCCCAACCCAGGAGGCGGCGGATGACCGGGATAAGCACCCAGGCCTTGACGTATTCAAGAACCGATTTCTCGAGCTTCAATTCCTGCGACCATTCGGCGTTGTAGCCTTCGTCCTCCATGTCGATGCAGGGGCGGCCGAACTGGAGTTCGTCGAGAATCTGCACTGTTTTCAGTTCGATGTAGCGGGCGCCGCTGAGCCAGCTGGCGAGGATGTTCTGGGTAAGCTGGGTATTGGGGCCGGCGGCGGGGCCGATGGGGGTGCCGAGGGCGTCGCCGAAGAGTTTGCCGGCGAAGGGGGAGCCGGATTTGGGTTTGTGGAAGAGCGACTTGTGAATGCCGAAGATGCTTTCGTTTTCCTGGTATTCGCTGAGAATCCACTTCATCAGCTTGCTGAAGGACTGCGGCCTCATGTGGTGGGACATGCGGGTCTCCTGCTGGATTTTGCAAAGTGGCGATTAAACCGCCAACCGCCACATTGAAAAAGTAGAAACATATCAAATAGAAAAGTCGAACTTTGGATCAAAAGCGTTCCCAAACCTTCTTCGAGCACTCGCGCGCTTTGGCATTGACTTCTTGATCATCAATCTCCAAAAGCTTCCGATCCTGCATGAGAATCTTGCCGTTGGCGACGGTGGTGACGACCGAACGGCCGCTGGCGCCGAAGAGAAGGTGGCCGTTGATGTTCTGGTCGGAAAGGGCGGTGGGGGGAATATAATCGGAGACGATAACGTCGGCGGCGAAATTGGGGGAAAGTTTTCCCGTGGGGGTGGGGAAATAGCGTTGGGCGATGGCGGCGTTGTTCTGGAAAAGCATGCCGGGGATCTCGCCCCAGGCGACGTTCGGATGTTTATTCTGATGCTTGTGGAGCGCGTTCGCCATCTTGTAGGCTTCAAGCATGTCGCAAACGTAACCGTCAGTCCCGAGCCCCAGCAAAATCCCCCGCTTGTAAAGATCAAGAACCGGCGAGCAACCGACCGCGTTACCCATGTTCGATTCGGGGTTGTGGACGACGGCGGTGCCGGTTTCCTTGATGATTTCCTTTTCACGATCGTCGACGTGAATGCAATGCACGAATATGGATTTGTCGCCGGTGACACCGAAGTCATGGAATCTTTCCACAATCCGCTTCTGGTACTTCTTCTGCGAATCCGCCTCGTCGCCGGGACCTTCCGCCACGTGCACGTGGTAGCCGGCCGCCAGGGTGCCCATAGCCTTTTGGCAAGCGGCCAGCGTTTCGTTCGCGAGGGTCATGGAGGCGTGCAGGCCGAACATGCCGGCCAGAAGACCCGATGCGTCCTTGCCGGCGTGACGGATGAAGTCGACGTTTTCGGTGATGCCTTCCTGCATGATGGCCGGGCCGTCCCGGTCCGAGACTTCGTAGCAGAGGCAGGAGCGGATGCCGGTCTTCTGGGCAGCTTCGGCAATCTTGAAGAGGCTGCCGGTAATCGCCTTGGGGCTGGCGTGATGATCTATGACCGTGGTGCAGCCGTTCTTGATGCAGTCGATCATGCAGACCATGGCGGAATAGTAGCTGTCATCCAGCATAAGCGCCTTGTCGAGCCGCCACCACAGGTTTTCAAGAACTTCGCTGAAAGTCTCCGACGGCTTGGCGCCGCCGAAGCCGCGCGAGAAGGCGCTGTAATAATGCATGTGCGAATTGATGAAGCCGGGCATGATGACGCCACCCCTGGCGTCGATGAAATGCACGCCTTTATTGTTTTTCCGGATCGTCTCGCAGTCGCCGACCTGGGCGATGAGATTACCCTTGATGAGCACCGCGCCGTTCCTGTAGAACGGTGCGGCGGGGTCGCGGGTGATAACGGGGCCGTTTCCTATTAAGAGCATGGAGGTCTCCTTGAAAGGGTGTTTACTGCTCGATCACCGTTCCGGTCCTGCCGGCGATGCCCTCTTCGGCCTTCTCAAGCAGGGTGATTAACGACCTGCGGCCCGGCTTCGAGGCGGCGAACTGCATGGCGGCCTCGACCTTGGGAAGCATCGAACCCGGCGCGAACTGGCCTTCCTTGATATACTGCCGGCATTCCTCCAGGTTCATCCGGTCCAGCCAGCGTTCGTCGGGTTTGCGGAAATTCACAGCCACCTTTTCGACGGCGGTGAGGATGATGAGGAAATCGGCGTCGATGATTTCGGCGAGTTTGGCGGAGGCGAGATCCTTGTCGACCACGGCCGACATGCCCTTCAGATGATTCCCCACCGCCGCGACGGGAATGCCGCCGCCGCCGGCGGCAATCACCAAATTTCCTGCCGACAGCAGCGTCTTGACAATGCCTTTTTCGACGATGTCGACCGGTTTCGGACTCGCCACCACCCGGCGCCAGCCGCGGCCGGCGTCCTCCATCATGTCGTAGCCGCGGGCGGTCCTTTCCTTGGCCTCGGCTTCGCTGCAGAAGGAGCCGATGGGTTTGGTGGGTTTCTTGAAGGCGGGGTCGTCCTGGGAGACCAGGGTTTGGGTGATGATGGAAGCGACGGGGATGTCCTGGCCGCGATCCAGCAGTTCCTCGCGTAAAGCGTTCTGGAGGTCGTAACCGATATAACCCTGGCTCATGGCGACGCAGACGGACATGGGAATGAAGGGGGTCTTCACCTCCGACTTGTGGGCGGCCTCCATGGCGACGTTGATCATGCCGACCTGGGGACCGTTTCCATGCGCGATAACCACTTCGTTTCCGCCCCTCAGTAGCCCGACGATGGATTTGGCGGTGGTCTTGACTGCTGCCATTTGCTCCACCAGATTGTTGCCGAGGGCGTTGCCGCCGAGGGCGAGAACGATACGCTTTTTCATGTGGGAACTCCCTTTGTATAAGTGGTGTCTGTCCAGGCGACAGCCTGTTTTAAACGACCGGTCGACAACGCCCGCGGGCGTTATATCCGACAAAAAGGCGCTACCTAATAACTGACGAGAGCGGGCGGGGGGTGAAAATCCAGGTGACGTGGGCGGAGGATCGCGGGATCAGGAAAAATTCTCTTATACCTGTACAGTTTAAACCACGCCGGAGCATTTTTCAACAATTTTTTAGCAAAAAAAAATATTCTTTTGAATGGACGGTTTTTCCTAAACCAGGATGAGGGAACAGTCGACAATGAATTGCCGGCGCTAAAAATTACCTATCCACCTAAAAATTTTTGATTTTACCTAAAAATTTATTTGAAACTGAAAACTTATGTGTTATACTGAGGTTGTCCAATAAAGCGACGGCATTCCCACAACTTTGCTACATCTAAAGCAACGCCGAGCCGGAAAGTCATCCGCCCATGAGTGATGATACCCCTGAAGGCTTCCTGAAGCGGCTCGCCAAGGGCATTGCCAGCCTGTTCGGCGAAAACTGCGAAGTCACCGTCCACGATTTGAAACACGGCTACGAGAATACCATCATCGCCATCGAAAACGGCCAAGTCTCCGGCCGCCGGATCGGCGACGGCTCCAGCGAAATGGTTCTCCGCGCCTTGAAGGAGGACGCCGCCAACATCAAGGATGAATACAGCTATCTGGCCAAAACCAAAACCGGACGCATGATCAAGTCCAGCACTATCTATATCAGGGACAAAAAAGGCAAACCCGTCTACCTCTTCGGCATCAACTACGACATCACCGACCTCATGCTGGCCCGCCATGCCCTCGAATCCGCCGTCGCCACCCAGGAACCACGCGATAAAAACAACATCAACACCATCACCAACAACGTCAACGACCTGCTCGACCAGCTGATTCTCGAAGCCGACGAATTCATCGGCAAACCCGTCGTAGGCATGACCAAGGACGACAAAACCCGCGCCATCCAGTTCCTGAACGACAAAGGCGCCTTCCTGGTCAAGAAAGCCGGCGACAAGGTCTCCAAGCACTACGACATCTCCAAATACACTCTCTACAATTACATGGGTTCGGAAGACTGACCCCGACGGGTCCGCCGACCGGACAACCCCTAAACCGGGTAAAACATCCTGGCGCCCAATCCGCGCCATAGAGGCGATTAAACACAAGCCAAGCGAATATTTTGTCGGGGCGCCGACCAGCCCCATCGATTCATACCTGCGTGCGGCTCAGAATTTGGGATTTTTTCCGGAAGGAAGACAAATGGCTATCGATTTTGCGAAAATCAAGGCGGCGGCTGAAGGCTACAAGGCGGACATGACCAAGTTCCTGCGGGCCATGGTCAAGTTCCCCGGCGAAAGCTGCGGGGAAAAGGAAAAGATTAACTGCGCCGCCGCCGAAATGCGCCGGCTCGGCTTCGACAAGGTCGAAATCGACAAAATGGGCAACCTTCTTGGCTACATGGGCACCGGCAAAACCCTCATCGCCTACGACGGACACATCGACACCGTCGGCATCGGCAACAAGGAAAACTGGAAGTTCGACCCCTACGAAGGCTACGAGAACGAAGAGGAAATCGGCGGCCGCGGCGTCGCCGACCAGGAAGGCGGCATCGTCTCCGCCGTCTACGGCGCCAAGATCATGAAAGACCTCGGCCTCCTCTCCGACAAGTACACCGTCCTCGTCGTCGCCTCGGTGCAGGAAGAGGACTGCGACGGCCTCTGCTGGCAGTACATCATCAACGAAGACAAGGTCCGCCCCGAATTCGTGGTCATCACCGAACCCACCGACGGCGGCATCTACCGCGGACAACGCGGCCGCATGGAAATCCGCGTCGACGTCAAGGGCGTCTCCTGCCACGGCTCCGCCCCCGAACGCGGCGACAACGCAATTTACAAAATGGGCGAAATCCTCGCCGAAGTCAAGGAACTGAACAACCACCTCCACGTCGACCCGTTCCTCGGCAAGGGCACCCTCGCCGTCTCGGAAATCTTCTTCACCAGCCCTTCCCGCTGCGCCGTCGCCGACTCCTGCGCCATCTCCATCGACCGCCGCCTGACGGACGGAGAAACCTGGGAAAAGGCCCTCGACGAAATCCGCGCCCTCCCCGCCTGCAAGAAATACGGCGCCGTCGTCAGCATGTACAAGTACGACCGCCCCTCCTGGACCGGCCTGGTCTACCCCACCGAATGCTACTTCCCCACCTGGGTCATCCCGGCCGAACACCCCATCACCAAGGCGATGGAAAAGTCCTTCGAAGGCATGTACGGGAAACCGCGCACCGACAAATGGACCTTCTCGACGAACGCCGTCTCCATCATGGGCCGCTACAAAATCCCCTGCATCGGCTTCGGCCCCGGCAAGGAAAACCAGGCCCACGCCCCGAACGAAAAGACCTGGAAGTCGGAACTGGTGCGCTGCGCGGCGGTTTACGCGGCCTTGCCGAGCATCTATTGCGAAGGGAATAAATAGTTTTGACAGCCGGTTTTTGAACCGCGGAGGCACAGGGGAAAGGGCGCATCTCAACTCTGTTACGTCAATCCGCATCCTGTTACGCCTGACACCACCCCACACGTCATTCCGGCGCCATAATCATTGAACCGGGGGGAGGCGTAACTCGCCGGAATCCAGGCCGATAAACCGTCGCTGGGTGGTTCCACTAAACACCCTATCAGTGTCGGAACTTACACAACCGTAAGACAAGGTGCACACGCCACAGTTGCGATTGTATATCGGCCAGGATTACGGCGAGTTA
>JAVBRG010000070.1:0-43692 GCA_031548195.1 Planctomycetota bacterium
TCTCGTCCCGTCATACTTCGTCAGCTCAGTCGGAAATAACTTTTTATGCCTAGCCGCCGGCCTAAAAAGTGATTTCCGCCTTCGCTTCCTCGTCTGACAGGACGATACACATTTTCACAATTCCAATAAGCGTTCGGTATATATACCCTTGATCTCGGCCATCCGATTCTGGGGCTTTTGCTGTTTATCCCGCTTCTGACTATCTTTGGGCTTGATAATTATGGTCATCTCGACCTCACCCGTGAGACTTTCGGGTGGGAACTCCAATTCTAGGTTGATTTTGTGGTCGGGGGGAATGACAATCTCTTTTACTATGATACTCATGACAGATTCCTATGTATGCCGTTAGCGAAAACTGGTTCCATGCAGCATAATATTCGCATGTTCCAGCTTCTTTGTTTATTTTACCATAACCGGCCCGGATTTGCCACCATTCAGCCCCCATGACGCGAGACCGCATGCTTAACGACAAACTCCCCGAAAACCTCCAGCACCTCCTCGAAACCCGCCGCCCCGACGGGGAAATTCGCTATTCGCAAGCATCCGACCTCGACATGGCGGGACAATTCGGCACCGCCTACCTGGTCCTGAAAGGCGACCGGCTCCTGGTCCTTAATCTCGACGACATCGTCCTGGACCTGCCGCTCGCCGACCTCAAGGAAATCCACATCCGGGAACTCCTGGGCGCCTCCTCCCTCGCGGCCGAACTAAAAAGCGGCGGCGAACGCCGGCTCATCAAATACTCGAAAATCCTGGTGCCGGAATTCGGCGTCTTTTGCCGGCTGGTCAATAATATCCTGGACGGCCTGCCGGAAGTATCCCCCGAACCGGAAGGCGACGCCTATTGCCCCAAATGCCACAACCCCCTGCCGGAACGGGGCGTAACCTGCCCCAATTGCGTGAAATCCTTCGCCGTCTTCCGCCGCCTCATGGGACTCCTTAAAGACCACCGCAGCCGCCTGGCTGTACTGATAACCTGCACCGTCATCGGCGTCCTCGCCGGCGTCATCCCCCCGATACTCACCAAGGAAATCACCGACGGGGTCATCCTCGGTGGACAGCGGGGCCGGCTGGAAGGCCTGGTCGGCTTGATGCTCCTGTGCGGCTTGGTCTTCTTCGTGGCGAGGTACGCCTCGACTTACCTGGCTTCGTGGCTGGCCAGCCGGCTCATTTCCGATCTGCGCTCCCGACTCCACGCCCATATGCAGAAACTCCGCATGGGCTACTTTTCGAAACGCGAAGCCGGGGAACTCGTCTCCCGGGTCATGCACGACACCCAGGAACTCCAGCACTTCCTCATCGACGGCCTGCCGTACCTGTTCGTCAACACCCTCTCCTTCTTCGCCATCGCCTATGTTTTGTGGGTGCTCGACTGGCGGCTGGCCCTGGTGGTGTTTGTGCCGGTGCCGGTGTTGATAATCGGCGTTCGCTGGATTTGGAAAAGCCTGCACGGACTCTTCCAAAAGGAAGGCGCCCGCTGGGCGACCATGCACACCGTATTGGGCGAGTCCATGCGCGGCTTGAAATCGGTCAAGGCCGCCGGTACGGAAGACGACCGCGCCGGCCGCTTCGCCGAATTGAACCATGACGTTTTCGGCCTGGTGGTGCGTATCGACCGGGCTTACGCCGGCTTTGCCGAAGGCACCTTCTGGGTGATGTCCATCGCCGTGGCGGTGGTGTGGTACCTGGCGGCGAAACGGGTCTCGGCACACGCCCCCGGCGAAAACCTCACCGTCGGCTCCATCACCGCCTACGTGGCCCTGATGTGGCAGTTCTATACCCCGCTCCAATGGTTCACGGTCATCGCCAATTGGATGAACCACGCCTTCGCCTCGGCGGAACGCATCTTCACCGTCCTCGACGCCACGCCGGAAGTCTACGACCCCCCCCACGCCAAACCGGTAGGCCGTTTCAAGGGACACATCGAATTCCACAACGTCCACTTTTCCTACGAACGCGGCAAAGAGGTCATCAAGGGGATCAGCCTGAACATCAGCCCCGGCGAAATGGTCGGCCTGGTCGGGCGCTCGGGCGCGGGAAAGTCGACGATCATCAATCTCCTCTGCCGCTTCTTCGACGTCGACTCCGGCGAAATCCGCATCGACGATCGGCCCCTCAAGGACATGCGCCTTCTGGATCTCCGCCGGCAAATAGGCATCGTCATGCAGGAGCCATTTCTCTTCCGCGCCAGCTTGATGGACAACATCCGCTACGGCCATCCCGACGCCGATTTCGCCGCGGTGGTGCACGCCGCCAAGGCCGCCCACGCCCACGATTTCATCATCGACAAGGAATTCGGCTACGACACCCTGGTGGGGGAGGGGGGCATCACCCTCTCCGGCGGCGAGCGCCAACGCATCGCCATCGCCCGGGCCATACTCCATAATCCCCCGATCCTGATTCTCGACGAGGCGACCTCGAGCGTGGACTCGGAAACGGAAAAGGCGATTCAGGACGCCATCGCCGATTTAATCCGCTCCCGCACGGTCGTGGCCATCGCCCACCGCCTGGCAACCTTACGCAACGCCACCCGCCTGGTGGTCGTCGACGAAGGCAAAATCGCCGAAATCGGCAGCCACGACGAACTCATCGCCAAAGGGGGGATTTACGCGAACCTGGTCAAGACCCAGACCGAACTCAATAAACTGCGGGCGGAGGTGAGCATGACGTGAGAGGGGAGGGGGGGAAGGCAGGGTTAAATTGTGAACAGTTTTATTACCACAGAGGCACAACAAAAAAATGCGCGCCGTGGTTAGCCAAAACCACGGCGCGACCTTCACTCCAGCCTGCGGGGCCGTCTCCTCCTGGTGGTTGCCTTCTCCTTCCACAACCGAATGATAGTAACCTTCGCGCACCGCTTCGAGATCCCAAGCGCCCTATCCGAAGCCGCCGCAAAGGCTAATAAGCAGCTTTGTTAATTTAATATAGCACAATAAACGGCTGATGCAAATAAAAATTTATAGGGATTTACGAAAAAAGTTGAGGTGAACTTGGTCTGCAACATCCTGTATTTGAAAGAATAAAGGATGCGAAGTTAATTCTCGCAGTGGCGACAGGTACTTTATGTAGAGAGAAATCGAGGAAGGGTAAAAAAAAGAAATGGCGTCGTAAACGCTAAGGTAAACAAAAGCATCACCTTGCGGTAACGTAGTACAGCGGTGCAACCTGGGCAGCCCCATAGCCATGCGGGCCATACCGGCCCCCTCAGACCACCAGGGTCACGGAATAAACTCCACTCCGTAGGCCCACGACTGCCCTTAACCTCGCGTTGATTGTTGGTCCGGCCCCGAACGCTAATAGACGTCTCGAGGCCGGTTTTTTTTAATCCTGGAATTATTCCTACTACGCGACTGTTGCGGGAACCGCATCCGCAACAGTCGTGTGATCAAAAGGTTGCATGGTGATGGGTGTTATCGTGCCGTTTTTCGCCACCGCCTTCCGGATTACCGATAACCCTAAATTCATGCGGCATTTGTGGATGCGGTTCCCGCAAATGTCGCGTTGTAGAGTTATTTGCCGTCATAGGTCGCCGCCGAACGGGCCGACTCCCAGACCGTCACCTCGTGCACGTCCACCCCCTCGGGAAGCCGCTCGGCGAGTGTTTCGTACAGATACGCGGCCAAATTCTCCGACGTAGGGTTAATCCGGTCGAACGGCGGCAGTTCGTTCAAAAAGACGTGATCCAGCCCCGAGAGCAGCTCTCTAAGAATCTTCTTCAAATCGCCGAAATCCACAAGCATCCCGATCGGATCCAGCTCCCGCCCCTTCACCTTCACCAGAACCCGCCAGTTATGGCCATGCAAATTCTCACAGCGGCCCTGGTAGCCGCGCAATTGGTGCGCCGAGGCGAAATCCTCTTCGACCTGCAGGTAATACATGGAAAAACGCTCCTTGCGTCGCAATTAGGGCTGGTTATAAAACAAGCCCTTAGGCCTTCGCCATCAATACCCCGCCAGCAACCTCTGCCCCAGAAACGGATCCAATTCCTTAATCGCCATGATCCGCTTGCAGACGCTCTCCGCATCGTACTTCACCCGGTGATAACACACCACTCCCCCCTTCTCCACCGTCAGATAGCACGCCTTCGGATTGCCGTCCCGCGGCTGGCCGACCGATCCGACATTGACAATCGCCTGCCGCCCGAGAATCTCCATGCAGTCGTTCGGCAAAGCTTCCGGCGGCAGGAAAGGGCTACCCCGTATAATCACCCCCGGGATGTGGGTGTGGCCGTTGAAGGCGATGCCGTTCTGGGGAACTTTGGCGAATTCCTTGGCCATCCGCTCCCGGTCGTAGGAGTCGGCCGGAAGGAGATACTCCATCGTCGGGGCGACGGGGGAACCGTGCACGAACAGATAACCATTCACCCGGCCGGTACGGGGCAGGCTAATCAGGGTTTTCATGATTTCCTTGCCGTAAGGGGCGTCGAACATCCGCTCCCGGGTCCAGGCTATCGCCGCCTGGGCCCGGGGGTGGAAATTGGGGACTTCCCTGGCCCCCAGCGCCTGGTCGTGATTGCCTCGAATGATAATCGAACAGCGCTCCCGCACCTTTTGCCAGCATTCCAAAGGGTCGGGGCCGTAGCCGATAATGTCTCCGAGGCAAACCACCTTCTTGATGTTTCGGCTGTCGATATCCTCCAGGACCGCCTCCAGGGCGGGGAGATTGGCGTGGATGTCGGAAATCAGCGCGAAGGGCTGGTCCAGATCCGCATTGCGGATGCGTTTTATCGAAGTGTGGTTACTTGACAAGACCGACCTTTCTTAAGGCGTCCATGATTACCTGCCGGCTCTCCGGCTTCGGGTCCACCATCGGTAAACGCATCCGGCCGTCGATACGGCCCATCATACCAAGAGCTGTCTTCACCGGGGCCGGATTCGTCTCGACAAAACAGGCTTTCATTATGGGGAACAACTTGTGGTGGCACTCCCGCGCCTTCGCGTAGTCCCCGGCCAGGGCCGCCGCGACCATGGCCTTCGTCTCCGCCGGGGCGATGTTCGCAATCACCGACACCACGCCCGTGCCCCCCACCGCCATGATGGGGAGGGTCAGGGAATCGTCCCCCGACATCACTTCCACCGGGCATTGATTGATGATTTGGCTGGACTGGTCGACCACTCCCGACGCTTCCTTGATGGAGGAAATTTGCGGATAACCCTTGTTGATCCTGACCACCGTGTCCGGCAGGATGTTCGTGCCGGTGCGGGAGGGGACGTTGTAGATCATGATGGGCAAATCGCAGTTCTCGGCCACCGCGCCGAAGTGGCGGTAAAGGCCTTCGGGGGTCGGCCGGTTGTAATAGGGGGTGATGACCAGAATCGCGTCGGCCCCCACCGCCTTCGCGTGTTTGGCGAAGCCTATCGACTCGGCCGTCGAATTGGAGCCGGCGCCGGCCAGCACCTTGCAGCGGCCGTTCACGAACTCCACCGTTTTGGTGATCATCTCCTCGTGTTCCCGGTGGCTGAGGGTGGCGGATTCGCCAGTGGTGCCACAGGGGAGTATGCCGTCGGTGCCGCTGGCGACCTGCCAGTCGACAAGATCTTTCAAGGCGGCGTAGTCGACGCCGTTCAGGTCCTTTGTCCAGGGGGTGACCAGGGCGACGTAGCTTCCGGAAAAGTGCATGGGGATGGTCTCCTAGTTGTCTTCACTGTTGTCTGAATCCGGATTGGCCTGCATCGTTCGCCGATCCGGCAATTTTTCCTTCTTCCTTCTCCCCCCCGGCCGGCGGGGCTGGCGGCGGCGGTGCCGCCGCTATCCATTTTACCGTGTCCGGTTCGATTTTGGCGACTTTCACCCGCGCGGGCGCGATCGCCTTCAGCTTGATGTTGAACTCGCCGGCGGCGGCGGGGATCCGGTCCTTCATATCGGCGTAAATGACGATTTCCCCCATGCCGAGTTTGTCGACCACCATCTTGGGGCCGGATGCGGTGACGCTGACGCTGGGGGGGGTGATATTCAGGCGGTCGTAACGGTCGAAGGGGGCGTCAATGAGCGCCCGCACTTCGAAGGGGGTGTCGAAGCGCCGCTCGGCCGGAATCTCGTCCAGCTCCACCGTCATATACACCACTCCCGGCACGTTCACGCTCTCGCCGTCCTTTTCGAACGCTTCCAGGCCAATCATCCCCCCGACCAGACCCTTGCCGTTGTCGACATTGAAGGGTTTGGTGCGGATGACGTCCGAAGGGGTGATTTTCGATAAAAATTCCCGGCTGGCCGATATCGGCATGGCCGGCGGGTCGATTTGGTGCACCTTCCCTATCGCATATCCTTCCTGGGGTGTGCCGACGATTTCGCCGGCGCCGACGGTGATGTAACGGGTGATCAATTTGGACAGGCGCACCTTGATGACGTTCGGCTCGAAGGAAAGGACTTCGACCCCGGCGGGCAGATTATGGAGAAACGACGGCTGGAGGTTGATGCCGCCGTCGTAGGAGTCGCCTTCGAGGGCGTTCTTGGGATACTCGACCTCCAATGCGGCTTGATCGCGGCCAAGATTTTCGATCACCTGATTGGGGCCGCGCAATTTCAGTTTGATGGTCCTCTGCGGATCGGAAAGGAATTTCCAGTCGGCCGGCAGCTGGCTTTCGTAGTCGATGTCGACGTCGAAGGTTTTTTCCCGCATGCGGTAGAGGTCGACGCCGAACCACAGTAGACAGCCGATAGTCAGGGACAGCAGCATCAGCCAATAATTGACCCGCTTCTTGGGGCCGCCGGCCAGGGGCGGGCGCCGCACGACCCGTGAGGAAACGCTGATTGCGGTGGGCTTGCCGGCGTGGATTGCCGAGGGTTTAGTGGTGTCTTCCATTGCCAATCGTCTTTCGGATTGAAAAGATGCACCCCAATCAGGCGGGGATGGCGTTTTCGTCGGAATCCTCGCTGACCCGCGCCTGCGAGACGGACTTGCGCAGTATCGAGCGGAGGCGCTCGTAATCGAGGTCGCGGATGAACTCACCGTTCAGGGTTACGGAAATTTGCCCCGTCTCCTCGGAAATCACCACCGTGAGGGCGTCCGACTCTTCGGCCAGACCCAGGGCGGCGCGGTGGCGGGTGCCCATGCCGCGGGTCATTTCGATGTTTTCTGAGAGGGGTAGCAGGCAATTGGCGGCGACGATCCGGCCTTGGCGGATAATCGCGGCGCCGTCATGCAGCGGCGTGTTCTTGGTGAAAATGGTGCGTAGAAGCGGAGCGTTGCAGACGGCGTCGATGGCGATGCCGGATTCGATGTAGGCGTTGATCTGCATGTCCCGCTCGAGAACAATCAGCCCTCCCACTCCCCCCTTTTTGGCAATCCACATCGCGGCGTCGGCTATTTCCTTGTCGAGAACTATTTCCCTCGGGTTCCACAAGCGGACCGATTCCCCCAGCTTCACCAGGGCATGGCGGATTTCCGGCTGGAAGATGACGATTATGCCCACCAGGGAAATATTGACCAGGCTTTCCACTATCCAGGACACGTTGTCGAGGCGAAGATACTTCGCCGCCACGAAAAGGGCCAGAAAAATGGTGCCGCCCAACAGGGCGAGACCGCGGAGCACACCGGCGCCACGGGTTCCGTACATGAAGCTGATCAACAGGTAAACCAGAAAACTGAAAATGAGAATCTCCACCATTGGCGAAAAAATGCCGAGGGGGAGGTTTGCGTAACGTTCCATCCAGGCGAACATGGCTGCGTTCCTGTGGGGCGGGTTTGGTCGGTATTTTTTCACAAAGGGCAAGGCTTTGCCTGCCTCAACCGGCGACAACTCCATCAGTTACTATTAAATGGCAAAATGCGGATGGATGCAATAGGGGAGGGGGATGTTGCCGTGGGGAACGCTAAACGACCTCGAAACCGTCCGACAGCAAAGCCGCCCGCGCGGCGGGGGCGGCCTCCTTTTTCAGGAGGATATAATCGGTGTCGAAAGTGGAAACGGCGAAAATGGCAATACCCCGCGCGGCGAGAACCCCGCTGATACGGGCGAGAATCCCCACCAGGGAAAAGTCCAGAACACCCTCGACCCGAAAGGCAACCCAGCCGGCTTCGCTTTTCACGGCGTCACGGGGAACCTTGTCGGCGGGGCAGACCAGGGACAGTTCCGTCGGGGTCTTGGCGAAAAAGAACAGTTCGGCCGTAAACAGGCCGGCAAGAAACTCCATGGCGTCCAGCCGCGGACTGGTGCCGGGGTCCGGCAGTTTGCAGACCGAAAAGTCGCCCGGCAGGAAGCGGAGGCGCATCAGCGGATGTCCTCGTAGGCCCGGGCGGCGACTTCCTGCCGCTGGTTGGCGTCCAGCGCCCGGTGGTTTTTCCGCCAGCTGAGCATTTGCCGGATAATGCCGGTTTTCTCGAAGCGGCGAATCGAGGTGACGGCGTGGAAGGTGTCGACAAAGAGGTAATCGGCGCCGGTGGCGAGGCCGCGCCAAATCAAATCGGTGGAAGTGCCCTGCGGCAGCTTTTCGTCAAAACCGCCGCTGGCGTCAAAGGTGGCGCGGTCCATCAGCATGACTCCCCCCGGCGCGTGGGCGCGCTTCCGTTTGGTCGCGAGATTGGCGATGAAAAAACATATCCGCACCACCCACCCGCCCTTGTCCGGCGCTCCGGCGACGGTGCCGATGTAATGCGCGTGCCCGTGGGCGGCTTCGGCCAAAAGGCGGAGGGCGTTTTCCGGCAGGGTGGTGTCGGCGTCGACAAACACCAGGAGGCGGCCGGCGGCGGCGGCGGCGCCGAGATTTTTACCAAAAGACATGCCGCTTTTCTCGCTTTGCGTTAGGACGACTTTCGGGAAACGGACGGCGACGTCGCGGGAGGCGTCGGTGCAGCCGTTCAGGGCGGCGACGATTTGCGGAGTCGGGCCGGGATAGGGTAGGGAACCGAGGTTTTCGAGCGTTTCGCCGAGACGGCGTTCCTCGTTATGCACCGGCACGACCAGGGACAGGGTCGGCCAGGGGTAATCCGGCCGGTCCAGCCCCGAGGCGCGGCGCTCAGCGTCGCGTGCGCGGGAAAGGTACTCCAATTGCAAGCCGCGCAAGTAGAGGAACACCCCGACCACTTGCGGCAACAGGACGGCAAAGGAGCCGATATGCATGGCATAGGCAATCAGGACCAGGGTGCCGGCCAGGGACATATACCAGTAGACGACCGGTATGACCGGTTTCTTGACTTTTTCGGATGCCAGCCATTGCGCCAGCAACCGCAAAAAAAACAAGCCTTCCCCCAACAATCCGACCAATTCCCAAACATCCCAGCGCATATGTTCGAACATTTAATTTGGCTTTCGCAAGTTACCAAAACCACCCGGCATTGTACCCCTGCAAAGCCATCCTACACCATCACCGGGCCTTCCGCCAAACTCTTTTCGATATGCGCCACCTCTTTTTCGTGTAATCCGAAAATCTTGAAGATCAGGTAATCCAGTTTTTCGATCTCGTTTTCCAACCCTACACCGCTGTCCAGACAGCGGTTGACCTGCTTTTCCAGTTTTTTCACCCATTCCTGGTCAATCAGGGGGAAGGGGAGCATTTCCAGGTCGCCCCTGAGTATCTTCCGACTCTGGCAACGCTTGATGAAAATGTATTCGAAGACCGATGAATTCAAAAAGGCCAAAGCCACCCGGATCGGCAGGTCAGGCAGTTTGGGGATGACGATGTTCGCGCTGTTCAGGGTCAGGAGGCGGCGATTGTTGTAGGCAAAGACCAGGCGGTCGGAGACGAAGCGGTAGATGAGTTTTTCCGGCGCCCGGTAAAGGCGCTCGGGGGCGACCTGTTGAAAGTACTTCGGGTTGAAGACGATGTGGCACTTCGGTTCGCCGCAGCGGAAGCGGAAGACGTCACGCCCCCGCAGCACCGGTTCGGTTCCGGAAGCGGGTTCGGAGAGCACCCGGCGGGCATTGTCGCCGGTGACGATGCCTAGGGCCCATTCGGCGTGACCGGCCAGGGTCTGGTGCGGCACGGCATAGATACGCTCCAGAAGCAGGGCGTCCTCGGGCGTCACCATGACGTCGAAGGCGAGGTGCGAATTGCCTAGAAAGCGTTTTTGCAGCGTTTCGTGTTGGCCGTTCTTGCCGCAGATGGCGACGCGCCAGTTTGCTTCCGGCGGCTGTTTCTGCAGGTCGAGGCGGATTATGGGGGTGAAGACGCTGGGGAAGATGCGGCCCAGCAGAACGATTTTACGGATGCAGGTTTTTTCCAGCACGAGGCGGCGGATGTCCTCGTGGGCGCGCACTTTAAGAATGGACTCGGGTAAAAGAAACGACAGCCGGCCGCCGGGACGGAGCAGCTGCAGCGACTTATCCAAAAAGAGGGAGAAGGATTCGCTCCCTCTGAGGGAACCGGAAAAGACCTGGGACTGGTTTTGCAGCCCTGCCTGCTCGAAGTCGACCGGCTCGATGCCGTAGGAGGCTTTCCCCCCCCAAGGCGGATTGGTGGCGACGGCGTCGAACCGGTTCAGGAGGCAATTGGTGCGGCAGCCCTCCTCCCCGGTGGCAAGGTGGCGGAGGGAGTCCAGGCAATCGATCTCGGGCGTGAACTCGACGCCGGGATAGGCGAGGAGGAGATTCAGCCGGGCGATGTCGGCGGCGGTCGGGTCATTGTCGAAGCCGAAAATTTGCCCGGCTTGCAAACCGAAGCGTTTGGCGACCTTGACCAGATAACGTCCGGTGCCGCAACAAGGGTCGAGAAACAGGGACTGGTCCGTTATGGCGTCGGCGAAATCTTCGAGACAGCCGTCAATCATGTCGTCGGGGGTGAAAAAAGTGCCGGTGTTGGCCCGGGCCCCGGCGACGGACAAGCCTTGGAACAAGACGCCCAGGGGATCCTCGACGTTCTTCCAGGCGAGAAAAGCGGCGATGAATTTGGCGTCGGGCGGCGGCAGATTGCCTTTCAGGCGGCGGAACCAGGCCCGCATGACCTTTTCCACCGACATCCTCTTCCAGGCCATGGAAGCCAGGTGAGCGTCGGGCACAGGGCCGGTGGACCAGCCGAGGCCGGAATAATCCGGGCCGAATGGATCGGCAGTCTGAAAATCGACCTCGTCATGGCGGCGGAGGTGGAAGAGGGCGGCCCAGAAAACGGTTTTCCCGGCGTCGAGGCGTTGTCCGAAGGCGTGGTGGCGCAGGTTTTCGGAATAGGCGGCGATGTCGCTGGCGATGCGCGAATCGGTCATCTGCTCCAGAGGTACGGCCTCGGAGGCGGATTTATTGGCCCGTTTCCGCAAGCGGCTAAAGGCATTGGTTTTGATAGTTTCATGCAGGGCGAGCACATCGCGGCGATAAAAAGCCAGCGGCCGCGAGCCGATGGCCGGCAGATATCCGGCCCGGGCCCAATTGCGAACGGTGGCGACGGAGACATTGAGGATTCGTGCAGTTTCGTAAGCCGAAATCCGGATCATAGTGCAGGTTCACCCTTCGTGGACATTTTGAATTATAGACTTCAAAAAAGCACACGTTGTCTGGTTTGATCTACTTTAAAAAAGTCCCCAAACTGACCATAGAACAAATACTTTTCCATTCGATTAATGACGTTAAAGGATAGCTAATTGTAAACTATAATAACGTGATAGCCAAGGAAAAAGTTGCTTGTCCAATGCAGTTTTATTTTCCAGACAGGGTTATGGTAAACGTGTAAATTACATTTTTACCGATGCGCTTACTTTGTCAAAATATTGTATTTTTTGGTTATATAATGACGTCCTTATATGAGAAAAAGGTACTATTTGTCCAAAGAAATCGTTTGCGTGTAATTACTCAAAAGAAATGCCCATTTGAGAATATTTATCTCCCAAACCTTGTTTATTTTTGTGGGAGAGAAGGAAAAAGTTTTTATGAAAATACTTACTCAGGATGGGTATTTTTACTGGAAAGGAGGATTTTCAGCAACTGATAAAATCGGATTGAAGGGTATGGACCCGGGGTGATAGGTAGCAAAATATCTGAATGTGATGATATATGGATATACAAGACTACAAAAAAAATTGTCCTTACTTTCATCATTTTGGACTATGCATTAATCTAAAAATTGTCTTGGGAATAAGAGCCAAGACTCCGCACCGACCGCAAAACCACTCCCTGCCCCGCCGCAAATTCCTGCCAGTCCTGACTGATGTCTTCCTCATGCTGGCGCAGAAAAAACCATAGTGTCGAACCACTGCCACTAAGACGCACCGGCCGGGCTAATTTTTCCGCCAGCGCAGCCTGGATTCGCCCAAGATCCGGGATATTTTCAAACACCGTCGCTTCGAAGCGATTAAATGCCTCCCTTTCCATACCCCGCCAATCCCCAGCCGCCCAAGCCGCCACAAACGCCGCCGCGTTCCGCGCCTCGCCCCGCTTCGGCAAACGCAGCCCCCGAAATGCCGCGGCGGTTCCCGAGAACAGCCCCGGGATCGCCAGACCCAGCCGTAACTGGGAATGGGCGTTTTCCGACAGGGGTTGAACCACTTCCCCTCTTCCCCGGCATAAACAAGCGCCGCCATAGAGAAAAAACGTTACGTCCGAGCCGATTCCCGCCGCCAGCTCCACCAGCTCCTCCCGTGTCGCCCCCACTGACCATAATTCATTAATCAACCGTAAGGCCGCCGCCGCGTCTGAACTGCCCCCTCCCAAACCTCCCCCGATCGGAATGCTTTTCCGCAAAACAAACGCCAAACCGCTTCGCCAGCCGTATCTTTTACCCATGGCCTCGGCCGCCTTGTACAGTAAATTTTCCTTCCCCGGCGTCAGGGCGGGATCATCGCAAGCTATGCTGATTTCAATTTTGGGCAGCCGCTCCAGCTGTACATCGTCAGCCCAAGTGATTTCCGTAAAAACTGATTCCAGATTGTGGTAGGCATCCGGGCGTTTTTCCAGCACTTCCAAAAACAGATTGATCTTTGCCCGGGCGGCAAGGCGAATCCTCCGGCCTGGCGATGGTTCAGGTAAAATATTTTCCATTTTTTTCTCTCCGGCGCCTGAACGCCATTACAACGGTAATTCGAGGCGCTGCGCTGAACTTTACCTTGCTGCGTCATAGCCGCCGTGGGCTTATCTGCAATGCGCAAGGGCACGGGAAATTTTCCCGGTAAATTATGGAAAGGCAAACCATGCTAAAAGTACCTGAACTAAAACCCGGACAGACCCCTTATGATCCCGCTTTTACCAACATGTTTCCCGATGAGGCGCCGGGGCATAATCTGCTTCTGCCTGACAAAGCGGATCCAAACCCCGCCGCCGGGGGTGCGACGGCGGAACTGAGCCCGGAGGATCTCCTTAAACATCTGCTGGTCAAGGATGCCCTCACCAGCCTGCATCGCGAAGACGATGCGGAAACCGCCAAATTCCTTGCCTATAGCGGTCCACAACTCCAGGATTTGTTGCCGGATCTGAAACGTTTTCTCAAAGCGCAGGAAGATAAATACCTGGCCGGTTTTAAAGAGGAGGGGCAGCGCCGTCTTTTTCAAGAGATGAGCCGGGGCTATTTCCAAAACGCCTTGGCACAGGCGGAAGCGTTACGCGACCGAAAAATCCGTGAATACCGGCAGGAGGTCTGTGATAGGCAAAACAGCGAATTGCTGGAACGCGCCCTCCGCCCCGAGAATGTGTTTAACGATCTTCTGCAAACCGATTACCGCAACCTGATTCTCTATAACCTCGAATCGACTATCCTGGACAAACCCGAGAGCGAACGACGCCAGCGCCTGGATGCCCTCAGCCGCGATATTTACCGCCGCATTATGGATAAACGTCTGGAACTCGACCCCCAGCAAATCACCGTCATCCTGAAAGCGGCGGCGGTGCGCCGCGTCCTGGGTGAAGAAGAAAGCGCTCTCTACGAAGAAAAAGCCCGTACCGCCATGCGGAAATCGGAAATACGCCGCCAGGCCTACCGCTGGCTAACCGACAACCTCAGCCCCGCTGAAGTTAAAACCCTCAGCCGGGAAGCTTTCCCCGACCCGGCTGAAGCCAAAGAGGCGCGGGAAGAGTATTTAACATACCGTTATCAACAAAACCGCAAACAGTATCTTGCCCGCATCGTCGATTTGACCCGGGTTTGGCGGTTAATCAAGGAAAAAGATTTGAACCCCCAAGCTATTCCTTTCTGGGTAAGACACAATCAACCCGAGCTCCACACCTGCCTAAAGGAACTGCTTAATCAACGCGAGGCGAACGGCGGCGCTGTCCCCGATCTCGATTACCGGCAGTTCCTGGCCTTTATGGACTCCTTTTCCCCCCACGCCACCGCGGATAAACTCCAGTCCGAGGCAGAACTTTACCAATTGACCCTGGGGTTGGGCGGTCCGGACAGTCCAGCCTGGGATGTCCTCATGCGGATACTGATTGGCAAAGCCACTCCAGCGGATTGGAACTGGCTGGAAAACTTACGGGAAGCGCGGGACGAATTCCACCGCCAAGGTCAGTCCGAAGAGGCTACAGATAAAAGCCAATATCAAACCGCCTTGAATTGTTTTTTAAGCGGATTCGACCAGGCGCGACGCTTGATGTTGACTAAAAACGGAACGACGGAAATGGACGCCATATCCTTAAGGGAACTATTGCATAAATATATCAATAGCCAAAAAGGATAGCGGCAAGGTGTTTGATTCTAATTAATTATCTATACCAACTAAAAAAAATCCCCCCGCGCCTAACCGACGCGGGGGCAAGCATTCCCAAACTTCCGCCCTTCACTTCTGCGGATAAAAACCCTTTTCCTTAATTCGCCCGTTTTTACTGTTCACATAAATCCTATAAAATGCCCGGTCCCGTTCTTCCGGTAGATCTTTCCCAGCCCAGAACTGCCAGACCATGATACGGCGTTTTTCGTTTTCCTCTTGATAACGGGCTTTCTTCAGCATCGGCATGATGTCCTGAAAATCTCCCCCGATGCGTACATAATTCCTATCCAGCCATTCACAGGCGGCCAAACGTTTCTTGGGGTTTTTCGACACCAACATCTCCACATAATCCTCGGCCCCTTCCGGCGCTCCGGCATAGGCCTTTTCATTTAATATCCGCCGGCCTTCTTTGGGATTTTCAAAATCCTCCGACGAGAGGATAAAATATTTTTCAGTCAGGTTATCAGGAAAATAACCCTTGCCGCTGCAATCAAGACACCTCTTTGCCACCCCAATATTACCGGTAATCTTGCCAAAAGGTAGTTGCGTTCGCCCGGTTCCATTGCAGTGGGGGCAAGTATCATTTCTGATCGTCACGATACGGAGCATAAAATCCTGATTGACGCTGACCGTCAGCCTTACCGGCCGGTCCTTCTGATCTGTGGTTTGCTTCCGATAATAACTGCCTTCCGATAATACATTTTTTATTTCGCTTAACAGTTCCGGCCGGTTCACCTCCGCTTCGGCCAAGTATTTTCCCAGATTGTATGGATTAAGTTTGACCGCGATATAATCGCCCCGAGCCGGAGCGGTAGTCAGGGCAAAACTCTTTTCACCAGCTGCCAAGGGCAAAATACCCAGCCATAAGGCGACCAGAGCGCAGGTTAGCCACGCTTTCATATATAGTCCTCCAAGTGGAGCTTTTGAGAAACCTTATTCTGTCGTTGGTTCCACGTGAAACATTCGCAACTTGTTGCATTAGAGGTACAGAGGTCAGAGAGAACCGTTTTATTTTTGGTAGCTGAATGAAATCGAGGTTCTCTATGACCTCGGTGTCTCGGTGGTTAAATTTACATTTTCAAGTAGTCGGCGCTATAAAGTCCTTGGTAGTTTTATTTCCAGCATTACTTGATGCGTTCGCTATAGGTCCGATAAAGTTGGTTCCACGTGGAACAATGGTTGATTTGGAAAAGGTTAAATGTTCAATCAAAACTCAAAATGTTGAAAACTTTCTGTCCCGGCCAAACATTGAACATGAATTCAACAGCTTTGCATAGAGTGACAACCCCTCGTTTTTCCGTATATCCTTGCTTTCTTTCGAGGGTTACCACAGTAATCACAAATTTCCGAGTCAATAATATTAGTTATATTATTTTATACTAGCTTAATAACAATGGAACATAAAAAGGGAGAAATTTTGGCTGCCGGCTGCGGGAATCAGAAAATTCCTCACCATTATTACAGGGGAAAATTTTACCGGCCTTTTAAGCGTATTTTGCCTTTACAGCCGCATAAACAGCCACTATCATATCTTTATCCTAAGACCTTTTTCGCCGACTGGCCAGGGGTAAGCCGCCCTCTTGCCCCCAGCCGGTCAAGACTTCGAGAGGCTGCCGCATGGAATTTACTATTCGAAAAGAACTGCTCTCCGACGCCCTCACCCTCATAGCTTCGGTAGTGCCGGAACGATCCACCAAACCCATTCTGCAAAACCTCAAATTGACCGGCAATCCCGATTCCAGCATCACCCTCTCCGCCACCGACCTGGAAATCGGCATTACCCAAACCCTGGAAGTCACCGACCTCAAGGACCCCCTTACCGTGCTTCTCCCGGCTTCCCGTCTGAACGCCCTGGTCAAAGCCGCTTTTACCGAGGTTTTCCATATTGACATCCAGGACAATAAATTACAAGTCAAAACCAAACAAGGACATTTTACCTTGATGGGGCAGGACAGTGCGGATTACGTCACTATCCCCGAATTTAAACCCGCCGGCGCCATCTTCATGCATGGGGACGACTTCGCCGACGCCGTGCAGAAAACCGTCTTTGCCACCGCCAGGGGGGATACCCGTTACGCTCTCAGCGGTATTTATATGAACGCCAGCGAGCAAAACATTGACTTCGTCGCCTCAGACACCCACCGTCTCAGTTTGGTCAAAAAGAAAATCCGCAATCCCGACCAAACCGTTTTCGACGGCATTCTCTTGGGGAAGGGTATGAACATTTTAGCCCGACTTGCCCAAGGGATGGAAATATTGGAACTGACTCTTACTCAAAACGAATTGTTGGCCCGCACCCATAATGCCTCCCTGTTTATCCGTCGTATCGACGGCATGTTTCCTCGTTATCAGGATGTCATCCCCCCGAAACGCGACAGCAAGTTTAGCGTCAACCGGGATGACTTGCAGCGCGGTCTTCAGCAAATCGGCTTGATGAGCCCGGAAGAGTCGAAATCGGTTCTCTTCAAAGTTACCGATGGCAATCTTTGCCTTTCCAGTCAAAGCGATAATGGTGCCGGCGACCTGAATATCGATGCGGAAACTACCGGGGAAAAAGTGGAAATCAAATTCAATTACCTCTTTCTCCTGGAAGCTTTGAAAAATATCGTCGACCCGACCGTCACCATTCAATATAAGGACGACGACAATCCCGCCCGCCTCGACAGCGGCGACTTCCTTTACGTACTGATGCCCATGAACAGGTGAAGGAATGGCGACCCGGCGAAAACTCACCCGCACGGAACGCGGCAAACTGGAAAACGATCCGGAATGGCGGGTTTGGTTTCAGGATGTGGCCAAGCGCCGGCAGGAAATTGCGGAGCGGGAGAAAAAAGGTGAACTGCGAATAAGCCGCTTTGCCGTCGACGGTGAGGTAAAAAACGTCTGCCGGGTGGAAGGAACGCCGCAGGCGGTAGGTGAAATTCTCAAAAATCAAGCCCGGGATTTTAAACTGGACATCAGTTACGATCTGGAATTATTGCAGGAAACCTGGCAAAAGGTGGTCGGCGAACTTTTAGCGAACGACAGCGCGGTTTTCAGCTTCAAGGGCGGAGTCCTCACAATTGAGGTTTATTCCAGCGCCTTGTTTCAAGAAATCCGTTTTTTCCATGCCGACGTTATCCAGAAGGATTTGCGGGACGCCTGGCCTTTGAAATTGCCTCTGGCCAGCATTCGCTACCGGCTGGGGAAGCGGAAAGAGGTTTGAGTGGGAACCGGTCTCTATGTCCACATCCCTTTTTGCCGCTCTCGCTGTGGTTACTGCACATTTGTCAGCGGCATTTATGACGAAGGGGCGGCGGAGAGCTATTTGACCGCTCTAGCCGGGGAGTGGGAAGAAAGAGGGGATTTTGTCCCGGAAACGTTGTTCATAGGTGGCGGAACGCCGTCCGTATTAACGCCGCGTCAATTGACGCGGCTGTTTGCGTTTCTACCGCATCCGACGGGAGAAGCGACTTGTGAAGTCAATCCTGATTCAGCCACTGCAGAAAAATTGCAGCTTATGCGGGACTGGGGGATAAACCGTCTGTCCTTTGGGGTACAGACCTTTGCAAACCCGGGTTTGCATCTCCTTGGTCGCCGTCATGACGCGGCGGCGTCCCGGGAGGCGGTTACCCGGGCGGTGGCGCTGGGTTTTCCAGCAGTTAATGTGGATTTGCTTTACGGTTGGCCGGGCCAAAGCAAAAGGGCTTTACTTCGCGACCTCGAGACTAGTTTGGCTTTGGGAGTGCGGCATTTGTCCTGCTATGCCTTGATATTGGACGAAACCGCCCCGGCTTATGAATATTATCGGACCCTCTTGGGGGGGGATGAAACGGCGGAGGAAGTCGGGGCGGAGTTTTGGGAATTTATCGATAGGGAACTGGAGGATCGGGGTTTCGAACACTATGAGACCAGTAATTTTGCCAAAGCGGGTTACTGTTGTCGGCATAATGTAAATACCTGGGAAGGCGGGGAATATTTGGGAATTGGGGTGGGGGCGCATTCACACCGGGGCGGGGCGCGTTTTGCCAATATTACGGATTTACCGGCCTATGTTTTGGCTGGGGGCCGGGGGCAGGAAATACGGGCTTTTACGGAAAGGCTGCCGCCGGAAAAGAAGGCGCGGGAGACGGCGGCGTTTTGGCTACGCCTGTTCCGAGGGATCGATCTGGCGCGGTTTCAAGAGCAAAGCGGCTTTGCCTTTACGGAACTGTACCAAAGGGAATTACCGAATTTATTGCAGGAGGGCTTTCTGGAATATGCCGAAGCGGGAAGACGCATCCGGGTCCCCCGGCGGCGGCAGATAATCCTCGACAGCATTCTGGCGGAACTGATATAAAAGAAAACGCGGCGCACCCGGGGGGGGGGGGTAGGGCG
The DNA here is from genome assembly GCA_031548195.1 of Planctomycetota bacterium. Classification (GTDB taxonomy): domain Bacteria; phylum Planctomycetota; class SZUA-567; order SZUA-567; family SZUA-567; genus JAJBSZ01. The sequence continues at coordinate 18,917 of JAVBRG010000070.1, forward strand.
CGCCGCAGGGGGAGAAGAAGTGAATATTATTTTCTGCTGAAATCATTCGTAAAAACTGGACCAATTGTCATACCAAGCCCCTTGGTGCGACAAAAATACATCCCCGGGATGGCTTTCTTCAAAGTGGTAAAATACCCCGCCACATTCCTGCCAAAGAATTCCCCGGTAAACAACCTGCCGCGAAGTCGATAACTTTTGCCCGCATAACAAACCTTCAAACACTGTAGGCTCATATATCAAGCTACATCCTCCACCGAGTCCGACAAATCACCGACCGATGTTTCGACACTGCTCATTTCATCTGCATCTGCAATTGTATTGTCGTCGGAAAGGGGGGATTCCTTCGCCAAATCCTCCCCGCCTTCCCCGGCGCCGGGGCGGACGCCGGGGTCGATGGTGATGACGTTGTCAAGGAGCCGGGAGCGGAGCTGTTCTTCAATTTCACCGGCGATATCGGGATTGTCATGCAAAAACTGCACGACGTTGTCCCGGCCCTGGCCGATGCGATTGTCGCCATAGGAAAACCAGCTGCCGGTCTTGTCGATGATTTTTTGTTCCACACCAAGGTCGACCACTTCGCCCAGGCGGTTTATGCCCTGGTTGAACATGATTTGGAATTCGACCGTCTTGAAGGGGGCGGCCATCTTGTTTTTGACCACCTTGACCTTGGTATCGTTGCCAATCGCTTCGTCGCCCTTTTTTATCGGCAGGCCGCGACGGATGTCCAGCCGCAGCGAAGAATAGAACTTCAGGGCGTTGCCGCCGGTGGTGGTTTCGGGGCTGCCGAACATGACCCCGATTTTCATGCGAATTTGATTGATGAAAATGATGCAGGTATTCGACTTTTTGACGATGCCGGTGAGCTTGCGCAATCCCTGGCTCATCAGCCGGGCCTGGAGGCCGACGTGGTTCTGGCCCATGTCGCCTTCGAGTTCGGCCTTGGGGGTGAGGGCGGCGACGGAGTCGATGACGATGATGTCGACGGCATTCGACTTGACCAGCATTTCGCAAATCTCCAGCGCCTGTTCCCCGCTGTCGGGCTGGCTGACCAGCAGGGTGTCGAGGTTGACCCCGAGTTTTTTGGCGTAAGAGGGGTCGAGGGCGTGCTCGGCGTCGATGAAGGCGGCGATGCCCTGGGTTTTTTGCGCGCTTGCCACGCACTGGAGGGCAAGAGTGGTTTTGCCGGAGGACTCGGGGCCGTAAAATTCGACGATGCGTCCTTTGGGTACGCCGCCGATGCCGATGGCGGCGTCGAGACCGAGGGAGCCGGTGGAAATGGCGTCGCAGCGGACCACGTTGTCGGTTCCCAGCCGCATGATGGCCTCGGGTCCGAAGCGTTTCCCGATGTCGGCAAGGGCAGCGCTCAGAACGGCGTTTTTCTTCTCTTCGGGAGAGGCATCGGGATTATTGAGGATTTTGGCGGCTTTGTCGGTCTTGTCGGTTTTCGCGCGGGGGGCCATGACACTCTCCTTTGAGGTTGAAATATGATACACTACTTGAGCACGCGGTGGAGGCCGATTACCTTGCCGCCGATTTGCAGATCGGAGTCGGCGTCGACGGTGAAGGGCTGGTAGCTGTCGTTTTCGGGGATAAGCATCAGGCAGCCGTCGTCCAGCCAGCGGAAGCGCTTTACCGTGGCGGCGCCGTTGATGACGGCGACCCCGATTTCGCCGGTTTCAACCCGGGGTTGGTGACGGACGATGGCGTAGTCGCCATCCCAAAAGCCGGCTTCGAGCATTGAGTCTCCGCATATTTTCAGGGCGAAATGTTGTTCGCGATCGTAAATGCTGTCGAGGTCGAGATAACCGTCGAGGTTTTCGATGGCGTCGATGGGTTTACCGGCGGCGACGCGGCCGATGATGGGGATGCCGCGCTGGGGGATCAGGTAATCCGGAGCGATTTCGATATTGCGGTTTTGTCCCGGCCGGCGGCTGATATAACCTTTTTTTTGCAAGGCGTCGAGATGGGTATTGACGGCGTTGGTAGAGGCGAAGCCGAAGGCGGCGGCGATTTCCCGCACGCTGGGTATATTTCCTTCCTCCCGAAGGGTGGCGAGGATGAAGTCGAACACTTCCTTTTGTTTTTGCGTCAGTTCCTGCACGGTCTTCTCCGGGGGTCGGAGGGCTTTAGTTACTGAACTTACGTTCAACTTTCATAATTGTGTTATACTGAACCAATGTTCAATTGTCAACGCAATTTTCCGATTTTTTTTTAAATTTTCCCCGCGCAACAAGCCCTTGGGAAAGTAAATCCGCTCACCGCAAGCGCTAGTGGGCCGTTCGCCAAAAAAAATCGGCAGCGGAAGTTTTCCACCTTAACCGGAATGTTCACCTTACCGTCAAGTCGAGCCGATATTTTGCCGATAAAAGCAATGGGGAAAAGGCATTCCTAAATTGTTCCGCAATCATCCACACAAAAACTATTCCCGGTTCAAAAGCATAAATCCTTGAAATGGAGAAGAAGGTATGTCCACAAACGAAGCTCGCGGCGACTTCGGCAAAAACTGGAACGATAAATTGCGCCTCCTCGACGCCATCGACGCCATGCGGGAAAGCACCGCCAATTCCACCGCCACGCCCATTCCGCCTGAGGAAAACACCCCCACGGTCATGAAATTGCAGGAAAAACTCCACGTCTATGAACAAACCTGCGCCATGCTCGAACACGAAGTGCAGATACTCGAACAGCAGACCATCTCCGCCCTCGCCGAAGCGAATCGCCTCCGCTACGAACTCAGCCGCACCAGCGCGCAAAAGAACAACGCCTACGGCAGCGACTTCCTGGATCACATCGAAAAGGACCGCATCCGTAAAATCATCGACGATTCCGAAAATGAACGCCGCCTGCTCCTGGACGCCCTCGAAAACAGCGAGGCTGAACTCGCGCGCATGGTAAAGACCCTGGACATGGTGGCCAGAAAACTCCAGGTGGCGTGAGGCGGAAACACATTTTATCCCGTTTTTTCGGCATCTTTTCGGTCAATTTTTCCTCCCCCGATGGTGTTTTTCGCAGGCGAAATGGTGGCGGGCCGTTGTCCCAGTGGGATGACGGCCCGTTTTTTGCCGGGGAGAAGGCGCCGCGGCCCCGGATTGGCGCCGCTCGCGGCGCATTCGCGCGCGCCGGAAAATGGTGCTTGCTTCAAAAGGGCTTGTTTATAAAATTACTATGCGCCTTCCTGCCGTGACGTTTAAAATAAAAATTGGGCCATTGGTCGGCGTATACCTCTTCCGAGTGAAAATGTTAGGATCAAACTATGCGTTTCAAATCCGCTCACGCCGTCTGCCAACGTGAAAATACGGTCGAAAACGCCCGCGAAGCAGTCAAGCTGCTCAAGGCCGAGTTCGCGAATTTCCAGGCCGGCATGATCATCTTCTTCGCCTCCATCTCCTACGACCCGGAGACCCTCGCCGCCGAGATGCATGCCGCCTTTCCGGGCGTCAAAACCCTCGGCGCCACTTCCGCCGGCGAAGGGGAGGCCGATAAAATCCTGACCCACTCGGTGGTGGCGCTGGCTTTCGCGCCGGAAGTTTTCGCGGTGAACGAAACCGCCCTGATTCTGAAGGATCTGTCCAAACGATCCGTCTCCGCCGGCCCCGACATTTATCCGGACGCGCGGTCGGCCATGGAAAAAATGTGCGGCCGCATCGGCACCAAACCCCTCGACCTGGATTACCGCGAATACGCCGGCTTTCTCCTTTTCGACAAGATCTGCCCCTTCGGCTACGCCGTGCTTGACACCCTGGGCGACCTCACCAATGTGATCTTCACCGGCGGTTTCGCCGGCGACGATTATTGCTTCGACGGACAGGTGCGGGTTTTTTACCAAGGCCACGCCTACGTCCAGGCGGCGATCCTCTGCCTGTGGAAACCGGTGAAAGGCTTCGAACTCCTGAAAAGCCAGGCCGTGGAAATGACCGACCGCAATCTGGTCGTCACCAAATCGGATCCGGTCGACGACATCATCTGGGAATTCGACCATCAGCCCGCCGCCGTGGCCTTGGCCGAGTGCCTGGGGAAAACCGTGGCGACGCTCGGCAACGACGACTTCGACGACAATCCCATGGGCACCCTCGTGGACGGCGAGCCCTTCCTCCGCGCCGCCCTGAGGATTATCGACAACAAGGGTCTGTTCATGCTTTTCCCCACCCCCGAGGGGATGCGCATCAATATCACCCGGGCCGGCAACGTCTACGAAAAGACCAAGGAGGACTTCGAAGAGAAAATCAGGGAAATGCACGGCGACATTGGGGCGATTCTCCACATCAACTGCTGTTCCCGCCACACCGCCCTGAGAAAATCCGGACAGACCGACGCTTTTGCCAAACTTTTCGGCTTTGTGCCGAGTATCGCCCTGGCCTCCTACGGCGAAGTTTACGTGGGCTGGGTGGGGATGACTTCGACCATGATATTGTTCCGCTGAGCGGCTTCCGGTGCCATACCGCCGACGCCGACACATATAATTCCGCGCCACAACTGAGACGTCGTCCAAAACGACGTCTCGTTTTCTATCGAGAGGGACTAACATGTTGGATAAAACCCCCGGAAAACCGACCCTTCCCTATTTTCTCATGCTGCTTCTGGCGTTGATGATCCTCAACGCCATTCTGGTTCCCGCCATCGCCAAACCGCAGGTGAAGGAGGTGGATTACAACACGTTCCTGCAACAGCTCGACCAGGGCAAAATCAGCGACGTGGTCCTGGACGCCGAGCGGCTTTTCTACACCGCCAAGGACGACCAGGGCAAGGACGAGAAATTCGTCACCGGCGCCTGGCAGAACCCGGAGCTGGTCAACGAACTGCACCAGAAGGAGGTCAAGTTCAGCCGCGTTGTGCCGCATGAAACTTCGCCGATCGTCAATTTCCTGCTGTCCTGGATTCTTCCCCTGTTGTTCTTCCTGTTTCTCGGGCAACTCTTGGCCCGGGGCCTCCAGAAAAGCATGGGCGGCAGGAACGCCCTCACCTTCGGAAAAGCGAACGCCAAAATCTACGCCGAAAACGAAACCGGCAAAACCTTCGCCGACGTCGCCGGCCAGGACGAAGCCAAGGACGCCCTCCGTGAAATCGTCGACTTTCTGCATTCCCCCGACAAATACGTGAAAATCGGCGCGACCCTCCCCAAGGGCGCTTTGCTGGTCGGCCCTCCCGGCACCGGGAAAACGCTTCTCGCCCGGGCGGTCGCCGGGGAGGCGCATGTGCCGTTCTTTTCGATATCGGGGTCGGAGTTCGTAGAAATGTTCGTCGGCATGGGTGCGGCGAAGGTGCGGGATTTGTTCAAGCAGGCGACCGAAAAGGCGCCCTGCATCATCTTCATCGACGAAATCGACACCATCGGCAAAAAGCGCGATTCCGGCAATATGATCGGCGGCAACGACGAGCGCGAACAAACCCTGAACCAGCTTCTGGCCGAAATGGACGGCTTCGACGGCCGGAAAGGGGTGGTGATTCTCGCGGCCACGAACCGCCCGGAAAGCCTGGACGCGGCTCTCCTGCGGCCGGGCCGCTTCGACCGGCGGATTCCCGTGGAGCTCCCGGATCTCGCCGGCCGCGAGGCGATTCTGAAGGTCCACGTCAGGAAAGTGAAGACCGTCCCCGACATCGACCTGAACCTGGTCGCCCGCGCCACCGCCGGTGCCTCCGGCGCCGACCTCGAGAACATCATCAACGAAGGGGCGCTCCGGGCGGTGCGGGAAAAGCGGGAGCGGGTAATCCAGGACGATTTGATGGAGTCGGTGGAAGTGGTGATCGCCGGCTACCAGCGGAAAAACGCGGTGATTTCGCCGGAGGAGAAGAAGCTGGTGGCGTATCATGAAATCGGTCACGCCATGGTGGCGGCGAAATTGTCGGATGCGGCGCCGGTCCACAAGATCACCATCATCCCGCGTTCTTCGGGGGCTCTGGGCTACACCATGCAGGTCGACGAGAAGGAGCGTTACCTGATGACCCGCGAGCAAATCCTGGGCCGCATCGCCACCTGCGCCGGTGGCCGTTCGGCGGAGGAACTGGTTTTCCAGACCCGCACCTCCGGCGCCTCGAACGACATCGAGCAGATGACCAAACTCGCCCGGGCCATGGTGACCCGCTTCGGCATGACCGACGAATTCGACATGACCGCGATGGAAGTGGTGGCGAACCGTTATCTCGGGGGGGACGCCAGTTTGACTTGCTCGCCGGAGACCGGCGCGAAAATCGACGCCAAAGTCACCGAGATCATTCGCGAGGGCCACCGGCGGGCGCGGGAGGTCCTGGAGGCGGAGGTGGAAAAACTGCACTGTTTGGCGGAGTATTTACTGGAAAAAGAGACAATTAGCGGCGAGGAGTTTCTTTCCGTACTGAACAATGGCAAAAATCAACCTGAATCGTCGCATACACTGAAGAGGGACGCCCAGCCGGCCGATAATTAATGGGTTCGGTATCTATGGAAATCGCCCATTTTTCGGAAAACGGATTCGTATGGAAGACGACGCTCCTTCTTGGTTGTACTCTGCTCCGTTGGCGACGCTGCTTCTTTGCGGAGCGGTGGCGGTTTATTTGCTCGGGTATCTCCCCGAGGCGGAAAAAGCCCGGGAGTGCGAGGAACGGGTCAGGCTGGCGCAGGCGCGGATTCAGGAGTTGACGCACCAGGAACACCAGGCCCGGCGCCGCATCGCCGAACTGCAGGACGCCTCTTCTGAAGCGATTGAGGAAGCGGCGCGGGAGGTTTTTCATTTCGGCAGCATCGGCGATTTTCTGCCGGCCAGCGGTAAAAAGAATTAAGAGAGACCTCCATGCCAGACGTCCTTTCGCAAAGCGAAGTCGATGCCTTACTGACCGCTGTCGACTCCGGCGTCGACATCGCCAGCACCGTCGACACGGCGAAAGCGGCCACGAACGAGCCGGAGCTGCCGGAAGACGTCCAGATTTACGATTTCAAGCGGCCGGAGCGCGTCTCCACCGACCAAATCCGCTCCATCGAAATGATGCACGAAGTGCTGGCCCGCAAACTCGGCGCCAGCCTTTCCGCCTATTTGCGAAGCATTGTCGAAGTGAAAATGGCTTCGGTGGAACAGCTCACCTATCAGGAATTCCTGATGAGCCTGCCGAACCCGACCTGCTTCAATCTGCTCCGCTGCGAACCGCTGGACGGCTCGATGGTCCTGGAAATAAATCCGTCGATTGTCTTTCCCATTCTGGACAAGCTGCTGGGGGGCGGCCACGGCGATCCGCACATCCCCGACCGGGAAATGTCGGATATCGAATGGCGGCTCATTTCCCATGTCACCACCGAAACGCTGACCTTTTTGCGGGACTGCTGGCGGCCGATCATGGACATCGACTTCATGGTCAACGGCCGCGAGTCGAACCCGATGCTGATGCAGATTGTCCCGCCGAACGAAGTCGTCATCCTGGTCTGTTTCGAGATTCGCATGGGGGAGTCCTCGGGGATGCTCAACCTCTGCATTCCCTTTCCGGTAATCGAACCGAAGATCGGCGATTTCTCGACCATCCAGACCTGGTTCCAGACCCGGCGCACCTCCGACGCCGCCCTGGAAAATGCCAAACTGAACGAAGGGGTCAAGACCGCCCCCCTGGAAACGATTGTCTACATCGCCAAGACCCACATCACCATGCGCGACCTCCTCCGACTCCGCCCGGGCGACCTGATTCTCACCAAAAAGGATATCACCTCGCCTCTTCTGATGACCATCGCCGACCGGCCGAAGTTTTGGGTCTATCCCGGCCAGCACCGGCACTACAAGGCGATTCGGGTGCACACCGAAACGGCAATTGACGATGAACTCTGATTTGCCCTACGAACCGACCAATTGAGAAATCCCTGTATTTCTCACCCTTTAATAAGCGAGATCAAAATGTCCGAAGCCGCCGCCCCCAGACCGTTTTTCCTTTTCCGGCCGAAGTTTCTCATGTTCGTCATCTATGTGATCGGCTACCTGTTCCTCCGTTCGAACGGCATGATCAGCAAGCAATCCGTAGCCCTGCCCGGTTCGCACGGGGTCGAGGTCTTTCACATGATTGGCGTCAACCCCGACCTGCCGCACTGGCAAACCCAGCTCTGGCGCGCCCTGTTCACCTTCGCCATGGTCTGCGAGGAGGAGGGCGAGAAATGGTACGTCATCGGCCGGGCCAAACTGGATGAAGCGCGCGGCCAGCGTGGTCCCGGCGGTCCCGGCGGACCTGACCGGCGCGAGCGCAGCATCATCCAGGAAATTGGCGACAAAGTCCGCCAGTACACGGATTCCGTGCCGCCGCAACAACAGCAAGGCGGTCTCAGACCCGGGAACCAGCAGTCCTACCCGCAACAGCCCGGCTACCAGGCCCAGCAGCAGCTCCCCAATCAACAGGGCTACTATCCGCAGCAACCGCAGCAGCAGTATCCCCAGCAGTATCCGCAGCAACCGCAGCAGCAATATCAGCAATATCCCCAGCAGCAGCAGCAGCAGCAACAGCAGTATCAACAGCAGCCGTTGCAGAACTACCCCCAGCAGCAGCAGCAGTACCAGCAATACCCCCAGCAAACCCAGCCCTACGGCCAGAATCAGCAGGTCTATCCCCCCCAATCCCGCAGCGTAAGATAGGCGGCCCCCAATGTCTGTCGCTTTGATCAATCCGGAAATAGCCGAAAAAGGCGGCCGCATCGCCAAGGCCTTGATGGAAGGCGGCGCGGCCGGCTGGTCCACCCTGATTGGCAGGAACGTCAGCTATGTCATCGGCGCGACGGATTTCGGCGTGGCGGGCGAAGTGGTGAAGCCGGGGGAAATGGGCGAGGCGGTGGCGACGGCTATTGACTGGTCCGGCGACACTTCCGGCAAGGTTTTCGTCCTGGTCCCCACGGCGGGGGCGAAACAGGTCGTCTCCTATATGATGGCCCTGATGCTCGGGGGTGACGCCAATCCCGATGCCCAGGCCCTGGACGCCGACGGCATGGACGCCTACGGCGAGGCGGTGGCCAGTTTCATCGGTCAAGGCGCCCAGCAGGCCCGCGGCGAAATCGGCGGCACCATCAAAACCTCGGTCCAGGGTTCGAGCCTGGTCAACTTCGCCACCGCGGCCCCGGATTCGGTCCTGGGTCAGGGCGAGTACCTCAACAATAAAGTCAAGGTGACGATTGAAGGTTTGACGCCCTTCACGATGTTTGTTTTGATCGGCCGGTCGGTGACCGGCGTGGCGCCGGAGGCCGGGGCGGCGGGCGGCGAGGCGCCGACCGAGGCGGCGAACCGCCTGGGGGTGGACGTGGCCAATTTGGCCATCGCCATGAAAATCAAGCTGCCTCTGGTGGTGGTTATCGCCACCAAGAAAATGCGCATGGAATTGATTCAGGGCATGTGCCCCGGGACCATCATCGAGTTCCGCAAGATGTCCGGGGAAAACCTGGACGTGTTCGCCGGCAACGTCAAGGTGGCGACGTCGGAGGCGGTGATTGTCAACCAGTGTTTCGGCGTGCAGGTCAGGAGCATTGTCGATCCAAAGCTGCTGGTCAAGGAACAGGGGGCGGTGCGGAATTGGTGAATTCCACATTTTCAATGAGTCGGCGGCATCATTTCCCCAAGGCCGCCCGGGCAATCCTCTCCAGTAAATCCCCGTAGCCGAGGCCCGCCCGTTCCGCCGCCGCCGCCAAGCCGGCGCCCGGGGTCAGGCAGGGATTGGTGTTCGCTTCCAGGATGTAGGGCCGGCCCTTGACGTCGACCCGGTAATCGACCCGCGCATAGCCCCCCAATGCCATTGCCCGCCAGACCCGGCCGGTCAATTCGTTCAGCTCCCGCACCAGATTGGCGTCGCTGGCGCGAAGGACGAAGGTGCGGGGCGTGGCCACGTATTCCTGCGACTCCTCCTCCCATTTCGCGGCATATCCCACAATCGCCGGCTTGCCCCGTTCCAGACCGTCGAAGCGGATTTCCGCCGCCGGCAGAACCTCTTCACCCCCCTCGGCTCCCGCCAAAATGGAAAGGTTGAACTCCCGCCCCTCGATGAACTGTTCGGCGAAAAACAGTTGTCCGTGCCGCCGCTGCATCGCGCATAGACGCTCCCGCACCTCTTCCGCGGCAGGCCCCCGCATGACCGAGGCGTCGTCCATGAAGAGGGACGCGTGGGACTCCACCGCCTTGACAATCCAGTCGCCGTGGAGTTTGGCATTGCCCACCAGTTTGCCGCCCGGGGGCGCTTCCGGCGCGCTCTTTTCGGAAGAGGCGCGGAGGCGCTCCTTGGCGTCCAGCCACAGGGACGCGGCCACCGGCAGGCCCAATTCGGCCAGCCATTCCTTCGCCACCAGCTTGTTGTTCGACAACAGCATGGCGTGGGAACCCGAACCGGTGAAAGGTATGCTCCAGTTTTCCAGCAGGAGGGGCACGATGGACTGCAAACGGTCCGAACGGTCCAAAGACTCGACCAGGTTGAAAACCAGCCCCGGTTTCCGGTCCTGCAGCCAGCGTTTGAACTCCCACAAATTCAGCCCCAGGGCGCAGCGTTCCACTTGACCGCCCCGCTTGAGGATTTCCGCCTCGATGGCGTCCATCTGCTGAAAAACGTCCAGGCTCGCCGCGTCGGCGTCGGTGAGATCGCCGTCGTGGGCCAGGGCAACCAGGCCGATTTTGGGGAAGACGCTTTTCGCCGCAGAACTATTTTCCATCGCCAATCCGTTTCTCGACCGAGGCCGCTATTCCGGCAATCAGTTCGCTGTAGTCCATGCCCGCCAGACGGCACATAATCGGCAAATCCGAATGCAAAGGGTTCAATCCGGCCAGGGGGTTTATTTCCATGAAACAGGCCCGTCCCGCCGCGTCGCAGCGGAAATCCGCCCGGCCGGCGTCGCGGCAGCCCAAAAGCCGATATGCCGCCAGGGCCTGGGCCGCGGCGTCCCGGGTGACGGCGTCCTCCTCCGCCAGGCGGTAGCGGACGCGGTCCTCGTACTGGTCCTTGTTTTCGTAACTGTATACGCCCGGCTGGGCATTGGCCAGCAGCTCCACTTCCATCACCCCGAGAACCCGCGCCGCCTCGCCCGTTCCCAGCATTCCAATCGTGAATTCGCGCCCCGGCAGGTATTCCTCCACCAAAACCGGCTGTTTAAATCTGTCCAATAAACCGAGACACACCGCGCGGAGTTCGGCCGGGGTTCCGGCCTTGCCGGCCGGGGTGACCCCTTTCCCGGTGCCTTCGGCAATCGGTTTGGCGAAGAGGGGGTAGACGAGATCAAGCTGGTCGAAAGCGAAAGCGGCGTCGCGAACCACGGCGAAGTCGGGCGTGCGGATGCCGCCAGCCCTGACGATGTCCTTGCATATGCCTTTGTGAAGGGCGACGGCGAGGCAGAGGGAGTCCCCGAAGGTGACCGGTATGCCGTAGGCTTCCAGGAGGGCCGGGACCTGACTTTCGCGGGTCGGCCCCCGCCAGCCCTCGGTGATATTGAAGACGAAATCCCAGCGCCCGCCGGCGGCGAGGCGCTTCACCAGGCTGGAGAGTTTGCCGATGCGGTCGACCGTGTGGCCGAGGCGGCGGAGTTCCTTTTCGATGCCGTCGATGGTGACGTGGCTGTCGAATTCGGCCGCGTCCTCCGGCGAAAAGCCTTCGGCGAGGTATTCGTCCTTCAGGTCGTAGGTGAAGCCGATATGCATGGGGACCTTTCAGAAAACGTTCCTATGTGCCTCTGTGGTTAAATAACTGGACTTTTGCAAAATCACCATTCAAACCGCCGAATGGCGATTTTGTAAAATCAAAAACCCTTGAAATTCGGACAAAAACGATTTTTGCAAAGTGGCGATTGGCGGTTTAATCGCCACTTTGCAAAAGTTCAGTAAATAAAACTAACCGACTTATTTCTGCGTGGCGCCTGACAGGATTCGGAGACGCGCCACGCCGGTTATTTTTTGCTTCTCCGCAGACGTTCCGACGCCGTCGCCAGCCGCTTCACGACCAAATCCTCCATCGCCATCATCACCCGGCTGCCGGGCGGGACCGAATCCGTAAGCCATACGCTGCCGCCGATGGTCGACCCCCTGCCAATCACCGTGTCGCCCCCGAGAATGGTCGCGCCGGAGTAGATGACGCAGTCGTCCTCGATGGTCGGGTGACGCTTCATCGAGCGGAGAATTTGCCCTTTGGCCGGGCTTAAGGCGCCCAGGGTGACTCCCTGGTAAAGGGTGACGTCGTTACCGATGACGGTCGTCTCCCCGATGACGATGCCGGTGCCGTGGTCGATGAAAAAGCGCCGGCCGATGACCGCGCCCGGGTGGATGTCGATGCCGGTGCGGGAGTGGGCGCGTTCCGTCCACATGCGGGGAATGATGGGGACTTTCGCCTGGTAGAGGACCCGGGCCAGCCGCTGGGTCGCGACCGCTTCCAGGCCGGGATAGCAGAAGAGGATGACGTCGGGGCTTTCGGCGGCGGGGTCGCGTTCGAAGGCGGCGGCGACGTCGTCCTTGAGGATTTCGCGGAGCCGCGGCAGTTCGCGGAGGAGGCCCTCGACCGCCGCCGAAGCCCGCTGGCAGGATTGGCAGACCAGTTCGTTCTGTTGCCGCAGGCGGCAGTCGTAGGCCAGGGCGCGTTCGATTTGCCCGGCGAGTTCGGTGTGGATGCGGCTGAGCAGGTCGCCGAAATAGTAGGGGAGGCTGGAGGGGCTGACCGCCTTCCCCTGGGTGTAACCGGGGAAGAGGATCGCCAAGAGCATGTCCAGAACCTGTTCCACCGATTTGGTGTCGGGGAGATCATGGCCTTCGATGAGGTTCACGGCCTGATTGTCGTCGCACGTTTCGACCAGGTTCGCGACCAGGTCGTTCAGTCCGAAATTGGCTGACGGGGTCATGGGTTGACTCCTGTGCACAGGGGTTTTTTGCTGACGCTCTGAAGCACCTTCGCCCGGGCGCGGGCGTGGACTTCCGCCAGTTCCGCCAAACTTTCCGCCTCGCCCGGTTCCGCCGCTTCCAGCGCCTGTTCGATGGCCGGGGCGATTTCCCCGCAGGCGATACGGCCGTCGAGGAACAGCCCGACCGCCGTTTCATTGGCGGCATTGAAGACGGCGGGGTATTTGCCGTCCCGGCGGGAAGCCTCCAGCCCCAGTCCCAAAACCGGGAAGCGCTGCGGATCCGCCGGTGAAAATTCCAGTTTGGCCAGCGCCGCCAGATCCAAACGGGGCAAGCCGCAATCGCGGCGTTTGGGGTAGGTCAACATGTAGGCGATGGGGGAACGCATGTCGCAGATGCCCAGGTGGGCGATGAGGGAACCGTCCAGGAACTCGACCAGGCCGTGCACCGCCGCCTGGGGGTGCACGAGAATGTCGACCTGATCCGCCTCCAGGTTGAAGAGCCGCCGGGCTTCGATGACTTCCAGCGCCTTGTTGGCGAGGGTCGCGGAGTCGATGCTGATTTTCGCGCCCATGCGCCAGATCGGGTGTTTGAGGGCGTCGGCGGCCGTGGCGGCGGCTATTCGTTCGGCCGGCCAGGTGCGGAAGGGTCCGCCGCTGGCGGTGACGATGAGGCGGCGGATTTCCGCCCGGTCGCGGCCTTCCAGGCATTGCCACAGGGCGGTGTGTTCGGAGTCGAGGGGAAGGACGGCGGCGCCGGCCCGGGCGGCGGTTTGGAGAAACAGCCGTCCGGCCGAGACCAGCACTTCCTTGTTGGCCAGGAGGACGCCCAGGCCCTTTTCCGCCGCCGCGAAGGTGGGTTCGAGGCCGGCGGTGCCGGCGATGGCGGCGACACAGAGGTCGGCGGCGGTTTCATTCAGCATTTCGACCGCGGCGGCGGGTCCGTAATAATAATTCCCCCGCCAGTTCTGCCGGCGGAGCGCTTCGCCGTAGGCCGCATCGCCTCCCGCGAGGGCGATGGCGGCGTGGGGGAATTCCCGCGCCAGGGCGAGAATTTTTTCGCCGGGGCGGTTTGCGGAAAGCCCGGCGACGGCGAAGCTCCCGGTGCCGTTGCCATTTCCGTCAACGTTGCCGATGCGGTTGAATTCGCGGATCACCGCCAGGGTATTGGTGCCTATGGAACCGGTGGCGCCGAGGATAATCAGATTTTTCATGGGCGGAGGGCACTCGTACAATTGGGGGAAACGGGGTGGGGGAAGGGGAGTGAAGGCATTACGCTAGCTGTCAGTCTTGTCCAAACGCTTCTTCCAGGACGACAACGCCCGGCTTACCGAAGTCGGGCTGGCCGATCCCGAAGTCACATAGCTTCCCGGCGTGTCGGCCGCCTGCAAACGCTTGAAAACATCGACCCCCAATAGCGGACTCACCGTCCGCATTTCCTCGTGGGTAAGCTCGCAAAGCCGCCTGCCGCTGTCCTCGGCCAAACGCACCAGCGTGCCCGAGGCCTCGTGGGCGCTGCGGAAGGGCAAGCCCCGCTCGACCAGGTACTCGGCCAAAACCGTCGCCTCGAGGAACCCGCCCTGCAGCATCGCCTTGGCCCGCTCCGCGTCGAACCGCAAGGTCGGCATGAATTCGGCCAAACACTCCAGGACGAAATCCACCGTCCGGACCGCGTCGAAGAGCGGCTCCTTGTCCTCCTGCAAATCCCGGTTGTAGGTCATCGGCAAACCCTTCACCGTGACCAATAGACTCATGAGCGCCCCGACCACCCTCCCCGTCTTGCCGCGGGTCAGTTCCAGCAGATCCGGATTTCGCTTCTGGGGCATGATGGAACTGCCCGTAGACCAGGCGTCGTCCAGTTTGGCGAACGACCACTCCGCGCTGGTCCACAACACGATGTCTTCCGCCAGGCGGCTGGTGTGCACCGCCACCAGGGACAGGCAGGACAACGTTTCAATCACGAAATCCCGATCCGACACCGCATCCATGGAATTCTCGCACAAGGCGTCGAAGCCGAGTTCCTTCCGCACCAAATCTCGGTCCAGGGGCAGGGTCGAACCCGCCAGGGCGCCCGAACCCAAAGGCATCCGGTTGGTGCGGCGCCGGCAGTCGGCGAGACGCTCGCGGTCCCGGCCGAACATCTCCACGTAGGCGAGAAGATGGTGCGGGAACAATACCGGCTGCGCCCGCTGCAAATGGGTGTAACCGGGCATCACCAAATGCCGCTCGCGCCGGGCGACCTCCAGGAGGGACAGCATCAGGGCGCGAAGGCGCCGGCGGATCAGCTCCTGCTTCTCCCGCGCCCACAGGCGCAGGTCGGTGGCGACCTGGTCGTTACGGGACCGGCCGGTATGCAGCTTCTTCGCCGGTTCGCCGATGCGCTTCGTCAATTCGGCCTCGATGGACATGTGGATGTCCTCGTTCGCCGGGTCGTAGCGGAAATTCCCCGCCGCGATGTCCTTGCCGATTTCCAGCAGGCCCTTCCTGATGGCCTGGTGCTCCTTCCTGGAAATGAGCCCCACCGCTTCCAGCATCTTCGCGTGCGCGAGACTCCCCTCGACATCCTGCTTCGCCAATTCCTTGTCAAAGGAAATGGACTGGCCAAACGCTTCCATGAGAGGATGCGTGGCGGTCTTGAAACGTCCCTTCCACATTTTGGCCATGGGCGTGCGCCTCTTTGTCTGAACCTGTTTTCCGGTGATTTTTTTACAGACCAGCGGGCGGCGGTTTGCCCGCCGGCATGCAAAAATTACTTGAACTCGATCTTGTCGATGCGGATGTCCATGTTGCCGCCCGGCAGTTCCGCCGTGACCGTCGCGCCGGGGCCGTGGCCGACCATCGCCTTGGCGAGGGGGGAGGTGACGAGAATCTTGCCGGCCGTCGGATCGGCCTGGCCGGCGCCGACAATGGTCCGCACCATTTTCTGCTTGTCCTTCAGGCGGGTGAAAGTGACGGTCGTTCCCAAAACCACCTTGTCCTTGGGCGCCTTCGAAGGGTCGATGATTACGGCGTTGGCGAGAAGCCCGTTCAATTGGGCGATGCGGGCGTTCAACATGGCCAGTTCCTCGCGCGCGGCGTGATAGTCCGCGTTTTCGCGCAAATCCCCCTTTTCGCGGGCCTCCTCGATGGATTTTTTGATTTCCGGCCGTTTTCTTTCCAAATCCGCCATCTCGACCTTGATCTTGGCCATTCCTTCCTCGGTCATGGGAACTGCGTCGCTCGCTGACATGATTCATTCCTTGCTTGTCAAAGGATTTCGCGCTGCCTGAAAATTCCGCGATTATTTTAACAAAACACCGGAGCGCCGACTTGCGACGCCCCGGAGTGGCCAATAACATTTCGAAGAGAAGCCCCAAAAACGATATACGTGGATAAAAAAACCTGCCACCGATTATCCCCGTCGCGCGGGACAAAGTCAAACCTAATCCGCTTCCAGGCACCTCTAAAAACAGCATTTTTAAAGCCGACCTTCAACCTACTTTCCCAGTAGTTCGCCAAGACGCCGCATGCCTTCGCGGATATTGTCCTCCGAGGTCGCGTAGGACAGGCGGACCTGTTGCGGCGCGGCGAAAGGTTCCCCCGGCACCACCGCTATCAGGGCCTGCTCCAAAACCACATTGGCGAAATCGGTCGGATTGTTGATTTTCACCCCGGCGACGGTCTTCCCGAACACGCCCGAAATGTTCGGGAACGCGTAGAAGGCGCCGTTCGGCCTCGCGCACTTAATCCCCGGTATGGCGTTCAGGAGGCCGTGAATCAGGCCGCAGCGGCGTTCGAAATGGGCCCGCATCTCGCCGACGCATTCCTGGGGTCCCGTCAGGGCGGCGACGGCCGCGGCCTGGGTAATGGCGCAGACATTGGAACAAGTCTGGCCCTGGAGATCGTCAATCGCCTTCGCGACCGCCTTCGGCCCCGCCGTCCAGCCCAGACGCCAGCCGGTCATGGCGTAGGTTTTCGAACAGCCGTTGACCACCACGGTGTGGTCGCGGCAGTAGTCGGATACGGACGCGACTGATTTGTGTTTGGCGTCCCCGAAAATCAGGTGGTTGTAGATCTCGTCGGAGAGGCACCAAATCCCCTTCTTCTCCATGATCCGCCCGATTTCCGCAATCACCTCCGGCGGGACAATCTGCCCGGTGGGGTTCGAGGGGCTGTTGAGGATGAGGAGCTTCGTCCTCGGGGTGACCGCCGCCTCCAGGGCGGCCGGGGTCAGGGCGTAGAGATCTTCCTCGCGGGTTTTCACCGCCACGGGAACGCCGCCGACCAGACGGACCATCTCCGGATAGCTCACCCAATACGGGGCGGGGATGAGGACTTCGTCGCCGGGGTTCACCAGGGCCAGCAGGGTCAGGTAAATCGAATACTTGCCGCCCGGGGAGGCGACGACCTGTTCGGGTAGATAATTGATGCCGGTGTCCCGGTGGGTTTTTTCGGCGATGGCTTTGCGGAGTTCCGGCGTGCCGGGCACGGCGGTATAGCCGTGCGCCCCGGCGTCGATGGCGGTTTTCGCCGCTTCGCAAATGTGTTTCGGGGTTTTGAAATCGGGTTCGCCGACGCTGAAGGAAATGACCTTCTTGCCTTCGGCCGCCAATTTCTTGACCTTCGCGTTCATCGCCAAGGTCGCGCTGGGTTCGAGTTCGAGAACACGCTTACTCAGGAATGCTTCCATTGGTTCCCCTTGCTTGGTTATCCATTTTCCGTACTGCCCGGCAGGCTTGTGCCGGTGTCTTTCTCAATGTGGTCGTGCGTCCATTCGTGGTCGTGGCTCGGGGCCTCCAGCTCGCTTTCGCCCCCGAGGAAGGTTTTATGGGTGCCGCCGGTGTCGGCGGCGCCGGCGCCGGCGGCTTGCCGGGTCCGGCTTCCCAGCTCCAGGGTGATGTCGTCGTAGTGGTTCAGGTAAACGGCGAGATCGGTGCTGTCGGCCAGCCCCAGCGCCAAAGCTTGCGCCGCCAGGGCGCCGGCGCGGTCCCCGGTTTTGTAGCGGGCGAGGGCGAGGGTGTCCAGAAACGCCGGCGAGTCGGAGGCATAGCCGCCGCCGGGCAGGCGATCCCGCGAGGAAATCATCAGGGTCGCCAATTGCAGCGCCTCCTTGGCGTCGCCGCCTTGGTCCGAGGGGGCTTCGGCGAGGAAGTAGGCCTTGGCGTTGATGAGAACGAGGCGATAGTGGCGGCTGTCCTGTTCCGGCAGTCCGTGCAGTTCCTTTTCCGCTTCGTCCAGGGTGCGGAAGGCTTCGTTGAAGTCGCCCAGATCGGCGAAGGTGCCGGAGGCGGTGAGGTGGGCGTGGAAGCGCTCGAGACTGCCGGGGAGCTGCCGCAGATCCAGGCCGCGAAACAGGTTTGCCGCATTGGCGAGGTAACCGAGGCGCCGGGGGGAGCGTTCCGAGGCGACGATGATGGCGTAGGCCAGATTGCAGCGGAGGACGTGGTTTTCCGGAAGGGCGGTGGCGTAGAGTTTGCCCTGCTCGAGGAGGCCGGGGATCTGGGTGGTCAGGGAATTGTGGATGCGCAGGGGCAGTTCCGCCACCCAGTTCGCCCGCTGCCGGGCGGAAAACTGGCCTGCGAACCAGCCGGCGGCGGCCAGCATGAGGAAGAGAAGGAGGCCTTTCCAGAAGCTGAGCCCCGAATCCGGAAGCGGGCTCCCGAGGGCTGGCAAACCGCAATCTTCACGGGTGTAGCGGCCGAAGGGGTGGGTGTTTTGGGTGGAGGACATGCTGCACTCCATATTTTGGTGGAAATGGCGTTGTATATCAATTGTCGAACACGATGCTCTCGACCTCCGGCATGCCCGACTGGACCAGGATCGGCACTTGCGAGCGAAGCATCCGCGCGTGGAAAAAATCCGCCCCGACCACCGTCGCCCCGGTCAGGTTGCATTCGCGCAGATCCGCGCCGGAGAGAATGGCGTTGCTCAAATTCGCGCCGGCCAGATCGGTGTGGCTCAAATCCGCGCAGCACAGGTCGTAACCGGTCAGTTCCGCCGCATGCAGATCCAGGCCGGTCAGTTCGATGTTTCCCGGGATGTCCTGGCACCAGCGATTCCAGCCGGAGACGTCGTTCTTGCGGACGCACTCCCGCAATTTCTGGCCCGGGGTAATCCGCATCTTGTGCGTTTCCTTGACCTCCAGGTCGATTTCGTAGCCGCCGCGAATCCGCTTGAGCTCCCGCACCTTCCCCTTGACTATCGCGATGGTCTCGCCGCGGCCGCGTTTCTCCGCCTGGATGGTCGCCTCGAGGCCCATCTGCCGCACCACTTCGGTGTTGCCGCAGCGGATGGTGAGCCGTTCCTCGTTCAGGAAAATCGCCTCGCCGGGGTTGAGCTTGCGGACGGCGGCGGCGTTGCCGCTGAGCATGCGGTACACGAGGCGGCGCGGTTTCCCGCCCGCCTCGATGTGGAGGGGCGTCTCGTCCGATTCGTGAATCAGCGCCTCCAGGCTGGAAATCAGCTTGTCGACGAGTTCAAGCTCCGGATAGGGGTTTGCCGGGGCGACTTCGACCGTCACCTGCCTACTCCTTCATTTTCTTCTTTCGTTCCGCCACCACCTCCTCGGCGATACGGAGGGGCACGACCTCGTACTGTTCAAAATGCATGGTGAAGCTGGCCCGGCCCTGGGTCATGTTGCGGAGTTCCGAGGCGTAGCCGAACATGTTGGCGAGGGGCACGGTGGCCTTGATTTGCTGTCCGTTCACCAGCGGCTCCATGCCGCTGATGCGGCCGCGTTTCCCGCAGAGGTTCCCGGTCACGCCGCCGGCGAATTCCTCCGGCGTGGTGACGTTCACCGCCATCATCGGTTCGAGAAGCTGCGGATTCGCCTTGAGGAAGGCCTTCTTGAAGGCCATCGACGCGCAGGTGCGGAAAGCCTGTTCCGACGAGTCGACCTCGTGGTGCTTGCCGTCGAAGAGGGTGACCCTGACGTCGACAATCGGATAGCCGGCCCAGGCGCCCTTGGCGAGGGCTTCGGTGACCCCTTTCTGCACGGCGGGGACATACTCCTTGGGAATGGCGCCGCCGACGATGGCGTTGACGAACTCGAAGCCGCTGCCGGCCGGAAGGGGTTCGAGCTTCAGGGCGACTTGGGCGAACTGGCCGCGGCCGCCGGATTGTTTGGCGAAGCGCTCGTTGACTTCGGCCAGAATGGTCGCCGTTTCCCGGAATGCGACCTGGGGGGCGCCGGTGGTGACTTCGACGCCGAATTCCCGCCGCATGCGGTCGATGAGAATGTCGAGGTGGAGTTCACCCATGCCGGCGATGATCGTTTCCTCCGTCTCCTGATCGGTCGAGACCAGGAAGGTCGGGTCCTCCTCCGAAAGCTTCTGGAGCGCCTTGTCGATTTTGTCCCGGTCGGAACGGTCCTTCGCCGCGATGGCGATGGAGAGGACCGGGGCGGGAAATTCGATTGCCTCGAGGATAATCGGATCGTCCTCGCAACAAATGGTGTCGCCGGTCATGGTGTCGCCGATGCCGATGACGGCGCCGATTTCACCCTCGTAGAGGCAGTCGACCATTTCCTGGCGGTTGGCGTGCATGCGCATGATGCGGCCGATGCGGGCGCGCTTGTTCTGGGTGGAATTGAGGACATACGACCCGGCTTCGAGGCGGCCGGAGTAGATGCGGACGTAGACCAGTTTCCCCACGTGGCGGTCGGTCATGATCTTGAAGGCGATGGCGGACAGGGGTTCGCCGCCCCCCGGCACCCGCCGCCGGACGGAGCCCCGCATCGATTCGCCGATGACCGGCGGCTTGTCCACCGGGCTGGGGAGGTAGTAGACGATGGCGTCCAGAAGCATCTGCACGCCCTTGTTCTTGAAGGCGGAGCCGCAGAGGATGGGGACGATTTTCTGGTCCTGGGTCGCCTTCTTCACGACTTGGCGGAGTTCGTCCTCGGTGATGTCCTTGCCGTCCAGGTATTTTTCCATCAGGCCGTCGTCTTGCTCCGAGGCCTTTTCCAGTAGGTTCATGCGCCATTCCGCCGCGACCTTCTTCATGTCGTCGGGGATTTCCTCGATACGAACGGTGAGGCCCTTGTCCTTTTCCTCGTAATAATGCGCCTTGTTGGTGACCAGGTTGAGGACGCCGGTGAATTCGGGGCCTTCGCCGATGGGAATGGAAATCGGCACCGCATTGGCGCCGAGGATGTTCTTGATCTTTTCGACCACGCCGAAATAATCGGCGCCGACCCGGTCCATCTTGTTAATGAAACAGATGCGGGGGACCTCGTACTTGTCGGCCTGGCGCCAGACCGTTTCCGACTGGGGTTCGACCCCGCCCACGGCGCAGAACAGGCCGACCACGCCGTCCAGAACCCGGAGGGAGCGTTCGACTTCGACGGTGAAGTCGACGTGCCCGGGGGTGTCGATGAGGTTGATTTCGCAGTCGCGCCAGGTGGTGGTGGTGGCGGCCGAGGTGATGGTGATGCCGCGTTCCTGTTCCTGGGCCATCCAGTCCATGGTGGCTGAGCCGTCGTGCGTTTCGCCAAGTTTGTGATTCTTGCCGGTGTAGAAGAGGATGCGTTCGGAGCAGGTGGTCTTCCCTGCGTCGATGTGGGCCATGATGCCGATGTTGCGAACGCGTTCGATGGGGATGCTTCGTTCAACTGCCATGGTGGTGTCGCTCCTGTTTGGCGCCGTCCGGGGCGCTCTGGTCGTTTTGTCGTGTTCTGGCGATTGTTTCAAAGTTATTCTGTCGCCGTCAAGCGGGCGCCAGTTAATTTTCCATTTGTCCATACAAAAGGTCAAGCCGCAACTCGGGCGGCTTGACCGTGGGGAGAGTATAAAAATATGGGGAAGGCGGCGCAAGAAAAACTCCGGGATTTTTTTAAAACCAAGAGTTTTGCCTATAGCGGCTCAAACTATACCGAACGTCTATTGGAATTGTGAAAATGTATATCATCGTGTCAGACGAGGAAGCGAGGGCGGAAATCACTTTTTCAGCCGGCGGCTAGGCAGAAAAAGTTATTTCCAACCGAGCTGACGAAGTATGACGCGATGATATACGTTTTCACAATTTCAATAGGCGTTCGGTATATACAATTATATCCACCCCATAGCGCCGCTCTTTTACCCCGCTCTTCGTTGCTCGTCGGTTACAACCTATTCAACGGCGCGTCCTCCTCGCGCCTCGATTGAGGGCAAAAGAACGGCACTCTTGGTTGCTATATATTTGTCAGAACCGCCCTAATGAAAGCCTTATGGATTTTCCGACGTCATATCCAGTTGTCGATTTTCAGGTTGGGAATTCGTTTGAACTCGCGTGTGTTATTGGTAATCAAGGTTAGATTTAAAGTCATGGCGTGTGCAGCAAGCCATAAATCATTCATGCCTATGGGACGGCCGCGTTTCTCCAGATCTGCACGTAGATTGCCATAGTATTTGGCGCATTCCAGGGGCATGGGGAGAATTTGCACAATAGTCACGAATTCTTCCAGCGACTTATAAACAGCCTTCGCCTTTCGGCTTTTCACCGCACCAAAAAGCAACTCTCCCCAAGTGACTACGGATATGACCGCCTCTCCCGGCTTTATGGAATTATACAGTTCGTTAATTTTTTCCGAATGGCGTCGTTGTATGTAAATGCAAATATTGGTATCCAGCATGAATTTCGGCTTGACAGTCATTGTTCACCTTTTTCACGCGCTATTTGCTCCCGGCGCTGCATTTCTTCGTATTCATCTTTCATGAAGTCATCCGGCAGGGAACGTAATATTTCCACTGCACGGGCAAAATTCCGGCCTCCCCTGTCTTTTTTTTTGTTTACCTTTGGTTTAGGGCATAGAATTATTTCATCGCCTTGGCGGGTAATTACGAAATTTTTTTCTTTGATTTTGAATTTTTTTGGGAATTTTATTATTTGCCCGTCCTTAGTGTCGATTATTTTGGCTGTAGGCATGGCGTTACTCCTTTTCTGGTGAAACCACATATATTTAATCATATGCGTCGCTGTCGCCTTGGTCAAGTAGACGGTCGCCCTCGCGGCTCCCCGAATCCTCAGTGTCCAGCCCCGCGTCCGCCTCCTCCCCCTTGTTCCCCGCGATAATCACCACCGCCTCGCCTTTGGTCTCGTTTTCCTCGAAAAACCGGGCCAATTCCCCCAGTTGCCCCTTTTTCACCCGCTGGAATTTTTTGCTGAGTTCGAGGCAGACGGCGGCCTCGCGGTTTCCCCCCAAATTCTCGCCGGCGATCCGCAGCAAACGCCCCAGCCGGCGGGGCGACTCGTAAAAAACCAGGCTGAGGTCGAGGTCGCGGTAAGCGGCGAAAATCCGTTGCAGGCGGCCGTCGCGACGCGGGGGAAAACCAAAGAAGGCGAAATGCCCGGCCGGCAGGCCGGAGTAAGGTATGGCGGTCGTCAAGGCGCTTACCCCGGGGATTATGTCGCAGAAAACCCCGGCCTCGGTGGCGGTTTTCCACAGATTGAACCCCGGGTCGGAAATCCCCGGCATGCCGGCGTCGGAACAGTAGGCGACGCTTTTCCCCTGTTTGATGAAATTGACCAGGTGTTTCGCCGCCGCTTTTTCATTGTGATCGTTCAAGGCGACCAGCGTTTTCGGCGGGGGAATTTGGTAATACTGGAAGAGCTTCCGGGTTACCCGGGTGTCTTCGCAGGCGAGAACCTCGACGCTGCGTAAAATCCGCAGTGCCCGCAAAGTGATGTCTTCGAGGTTGCCGATGGGCGTCCCGACCAGATACAGGCCGGCCGCCAGCGGCGGGGCCGTTTCCACGGCAATTTCCGGGTTTTCCTTCATTGGCATTCCTTATGCCGGAAGCACGACACCAGGTGATCGTTGACCATGCCGGTGGCTTGCATATGCGAGTAGACGATGGTTGAGCCGACGAATTTGAAGCCGGCGGCTTTCAGTTCCTTCGAGATGCGGTCGGAGAGTCCGCTGCGGGCGGGGATTTCCTCGAGGCTGCGCCATTTATTGACAATGGGGCGGTTTTCGACAAAGTTCCAGATGTAATTGGCGAAGGAACCGTGTTTTTCGGCGATTTTCAGGAAGGCGCGGGCATTGCCGATGGCGGCGGCGATTTTCAATTTGTTTCTGACAATGCCCTGGTTTGCCAAAAGCTCCGCCGTTTCCTTTTCCCCGAAACGCGCGACTTTTTCCGCTGCGAAACCGGCGAAGGCGGCCCGATAATTTTCCCTTTTTTTGAGAATCGTGTACCAGGACAAGCCGGCCTGGGCCCCTTCCAGGACGATGAATTCAAACAAACTCCGCTCGTCACGAAGCGGTACGCCCCATTCGGTATCGTGGTAGCGCACGTACAGGGCGTCGTCTCCGCACCATGGGCAGCGGGCGATTTGGGTATTTTTTCTGGACATAGGGGGCTTCCTTTGAAAAAAGGCCGGTTTCAAAGGAGTATAAGGGGGGCTGAAAAAAAGGGAAGCCCCTTCCGGGGGGGCGGAAGGGGCTCGGGACTTTGGCGCACGAATTCTGCTCAAAGTTCGATCAGAATGGGGGAACGCGCGCCTACTAGCCCTGGGGGAGGCTAGTACGAGCACTATACTTCAGGTGTTTTTTTTTGTCAATGTTTTTTGTGGAAGAAATTTTAAATTATCTGAAAATTTTCGCCGCGGGTCGCTGGATTCCGCGGACCTACCAGCCGAAAGCGGCGGCAATGGACTTTGTTACCGGGCTGGCAAGGAGCTTTCATAAGGTATTTTCCAACCCTTCCCTTGAAATAAAAACCGGAAACCCATAAACTTTTTCTCTTCGGTAACGCGTAGACTCCCAGCAGGCGAAATCCGGCCGGCTGGCGCTAATATTATATACCGAACGCGTATTGAAATTGTGAAAACGTGTCTCGTCCGGTCATACTTCGTCAGCTCAGTCAGAAATAACTTTTTATGCCTAGTGCCCCGTAAAGTCTAAATTTGCGAGTGCTTTTCCGTTTTCGTGCCCTTGGTCTGCGTTGAAGCTTCTTGACAATATATTCGATATTGCCTGCGAAGCTTCGCCTTGCCCAAGGGCACGAAAACGAAAAATCACTCGCAAATTTAG